>DAIQQA010000006.1:35108-72554 GCA_036787045.1 Burkholderiales bacterium
TCTTCGTGTCTTCGTGTCTTCGTGGTGAGAGGTTATCGGTAATTGTCTACCGCCGAGGCGGATTGGCGCGCCAGAACACCGGCCGGTCGCTCTCGGTCAGCTCCTCGAGGTATTGCGCCGGCATCATGTCATAAGCGTAGTCGTTGAGCTTGCCGAGAAGCTCCCTCGCGCGGTCGGGATAGGCGTTTGCCTTGTTCTCAGCCTCCTCGGGATCGTTGGCGATATCGTACAGCTCCACCGTGCTGGGCAGCGCAGAATGCACAATGAGCTTCCATTCGCCTACACGGAGCGCGCCGCCGAAATCCTCCACGTTGAGCAGCATCTCCTTGCGCGGCGTGCGCTGCGCCTGCGCAATCACCGGCCAGACGTCGAAGCCGTCCAACTTCTTGCGCTGCTCGGCCGGCGCGCCGGCCAGGTGCAGCAGCGTCGCGTACATGTCGGTCACGTGCAGCGGTTCGGTCACGATGGTCTTGGGCTTGATGCGGCCCGGCCAGGAAGCAAGCGCGACCACCCGCACGCCGCCTTCGTAGAGACTCCCCCGCCCTTCGCGGAAGACGCCGTTGTCGGCTGCCACCCGCTCGACGTCGCGGTCGCCGGTCGCGAAGCGGGTCGGCAGGGCGCCACCGTTGTCGCTATGGAACACGATGAGGGTGTCCTGCAGCATACTGCGCTTCTCCAGCGCAGTCACGACCTCACCGACGGCGGTATCCAGCGCAGTGACCGCAGCGGCATAACTGCGCCGAGTGTCGTCGCCGACGTCGCGATAGCTGTCGATCAGGGCTCGCGCAAGGCCGTAGTATTGGGCCGGCGTGTTGAAGGACAGCATCAGCAGCAGCGGAACGGCCGGGTCGTGGCGCCCGATGATGCTCACTGCCTCGCGGCTGAGCAGCGCCGTGACGTTGCCGTCTTCCTTCACGGACCGCTCGTCTCGCCGCCAGTCCGTGCGCGCGCCTTTTCCGAGCACCGGCTCGACAGCGCCGGACAGCGAACCGTAGAAGCTGTCGAAGCCGCGTCGCGTGGGCCAATACTCCGGTCGGGCGTGGCCCAGCAGCCAATTGCCCACGAAAGCGGTGCGATAGCCTCGCTCCTTCAGGGCCTGCGCCAGAGTGCGCTCATCCTCTGGTAGCCCGACCTTGCTGGACGGCAGGACCGAGAGCGTCTGCAGTCCGTAGCGCATGGGATAGCGCCCGGTCAGCATCGCCGCGCGCGTCTGGCTCGAGAACGGCTGCGCGTAGAAGGCATTGAGGATCGCGCCTGTCGCGGCAATCCGGTCCAGGCTGGGCGTGTGGATCGCGCTGCCATGGAACCCAACATCATGCCATCCCAGGTCGTCCGCCAGAATGTAGACGATGTGCGGCTGATCGGCTGCCTGCAGGCTCCCCGCCACGGTAACCACGAGTATCACCAGCAGCCTGCGCAGCACGCGCCGGGTCGATCCGATGCCCGGCTTCACCTGTTTCATGCGCCCTCCCTGAAGTCCTGCTTTCCCCCTATGATACGATTGCTTGCGCGATCGATCGACCCGAACGCGACCGGAGCCCACTTCGGCGCACCGCTGGCCCGCTCTCCGCCGCACCCGCCGTCATCCGCCGAAGCCACGATCATCCTCCATGCCGGAGCGCGAGACTCTTCTCGAATGGCTGGACCGCGCCACAGCACGAGCGCGCCTCGCGTTCGGGCTGCGAGAAGCGGGCGCCATGGCTTGCGCGCTGCTGGCATTGCTTGCACTACACCAGGCGCTGCGGGTGGTCATCTCCGCCCCCGAGGTCCGCGCCGCTCTATTGCCATTCTTCATCTTCGCCGCGGTCGGCGCAGCAGCTGTCTTCGCAGTGCGAGCCTGGCGAGCACCGACACTCATGCAGGCTGCTGCCGTAGCAGACGCACGTGCGGGGCTGAGGGATGAACTGCGCAGCGCACTGTGGTTCGCACAGCACGGTGGCGGTGGCCCAGTGGCAGAGTTGCTGCTTGCCCGTGCGGCGCGGACTGTGCAGGCGCTGGACGCGCGGCGCCTCTTCCCGGTCGCTGTTTCGGGTCGCGTGGCCTCGGCTCTAGGGCTCGCGCTGGTCGCTGTTGCGGTTACCTGGTTCCTACCCTACATGGGCTTGCTCCACGGCACACCGGCTTCCGTGCTTCCGCCCTCACCGGAAACCGCTGCGGTGCGCCCGCAGCGGCAGATAGACACCGCGTCCATGTCAGGAGACGAGAGGCCAGCGGCGCCGATCTCCGAGCACGCGCAGGCTGTGTGGTCCCAACTCCAGGAACTGACCTCGGCGCTCGCGGACGACGCGGAAAGCGAAGCCATCGAGCATGCCATCGCCGCGCACGACGCCCGACACGCTGCTCAGCTGCTGGAGGCGCTGCAGCGGCGCCGGGCCGCCCAGACCAACATCGGCCCTGCCCCCCGGCCCGAGACCGAACAGATGTCCGCCTCGCTGGCCGAAGGCATCCTCGAGCGGCTGCAGGAACTGCTGAAAGAGCAGCAAGTGCAGGCGAATCAGCCGGCACCCACGAGTGCAGAAGCGCCCACGGCGCAGCTCACCGAGCAACTGCGTGCGGACGCCGAGGTCGAGAAGGGCGACCCGCGTGGCCAGCAGTCGGCAGGCGAAGCCGCACTGAACGCCATGCTGCGCGCCATCAATCGCAGCAGCATCGGGCCGCGCGATGTCGTGGGCGGCGCGGGCGAGGCCGGCGAGGAAACCGGTCGCTCCAACGTCGGCGGCGGCGCGATGGGGCGCCGGGTCGGAGTGAGCCGCGCGGGTGCGGGAGACGACGAACGGCCGCAGGGGGACCCCGCCGGCGCTGTCGAGTCGGAGCCGGCCCTGGGCCAGAAAACGCAGCGTCTACAGGCGCAGTTGCAGAGGCTCAAGGTCGAGCCGGCTACCGGAGAGGAGCAGCCTGGAGCCGAAGAGTCGCTGTACGCGGCGACCCGCGCCCAGTCGGCCAGCCTCGGCTACGAGGCGGTCGCGGCGCGTCCGCACCAGGGGGCCGAGGGATTAGCACGCGTAGAGCGTATGCCACTCGCCTATCGCGATGCGGTCAAGCGCTACACACTCGAGCAGCACCGCACCGAAAGCGGATCGGGGCTCGGGGCTCAGGACTGAGCGGGGAGACAGGACGAAGGACGAGGGAAGCAGGACGCGGCACATGAGCCTGGAGATCGTCGACAAGGGAGTTCCATTGCGCCTTGCAGAATCAGGTTGCAGACCTCCACACCACCCCGCCGGCTGCGCCGGCACCCCTCCTCGGAGAGGAGGGGAGTGTCTCCCCTCCTTTCAAAGGAGGGGTGGCGCCGAAGGCGACGGGGTGGTTGGCGTTGGACTACTGCAGCTTGAGCGTAATGCATCTGTGCAAGGCTCAATGGTGCAGGCTACGCCGTGACTTTCCTGGCCCTCTCGCCGCTCGCCGCCTATGCGCTGCTGGCCGCCGTCGCCCTCGCAGTCGTCTTGCTGCACTTGCTCAAGCCGCGTCCTCTGCGGATGACAGTCGGCTCTACGCTGCTGTGGACCAACGTCCTCAAACGGCACAGTCGGCGCGCCGGGCGTTGGCGCTGGTTGCTCTCCCTCCTGCTCGCGCTCGGGATCGGGCTCAGCCTGGCGCTCGCGCTCACCGGCCCCGAGCTGCCCGCGCTGGGACTGGCGGGCAAGCGCACGGTGCTGGTGCTCGACAACTCGCCGTCCATGGCAGCGCGCACGCGGGACGGCCGCACCCGCTGGCTGCACGCGTTGGAGCGCGCCCGCGGTCTACTGGGGAGCACTGTTGGCGCGGTCATGGTGCTGGATACCATGGGGACTGCACCGGTTTCAGGCTTCCTCACGCGCGCACAGGCAGTGACCGCGCTCGACCGCCTCAAAGTTGGCTCACAGAGCATGGCACGGCTGCCCTTGTTCCCGCAGGAGCGAGACCTCGACGTGCACTTGATCACCGACGGTGTGGGACTCACCGAATTTCCGGCCGGCGGCGCTGTGCATTCGGTGTTCGAGGCAGCCGATAACGTCGCGGTGACTGGCCTGGAAGCGCGCGCCTTCCCGGCAGATCCTACACGCTACGAGGCCTTCGTCCAGGTGTACAACGCATCGCCGGGCTCCAAGCGAGTGCGCCTCACGCTGCGCGGCGGCGACCATTTCGCCATTGCGCAGGAGCTGGATATGTCTGCCGGCGAGCTGCTGGATGCCAGCTTCGATATCAGCGGCTTCGAGGGCGGTATTCTCGGCGCCGCGGCCGCCATAATCGGGGACGCGCTTGCGCTCGACAACGTGGCCTTTGCACGCGTCGCGGCGCACCGGACCCGGCGTGTCCTGCTGGTCACCGACGGCAATGCGCGGTTGGAAGATGCCATCCGCGCCTTGCCCGGCATTCGGCTCGCCACAGTCAAGCCGGCGGACTACGTTTACGCCGCGGGGGCAGACGCCTACGTCTTCGACCGCTTCGCCCCTGTCATGCCGCCGCCTGCCGGCGCTCTGCTGTTCCGGCCAGCCGCTGCGCCGTGGCTTCCAGCGGTCTCGTCCGAGATTGCGAACCCCGGCATCGCTGACTGGAATCGCGCCCATCCGCTCACGATCGGGCTGAACTGGCGCGACCTGAGGGTTAGGCAAGCGCGCCCGGTCAACGTAGAGGCGAGCGAAACCGTCGTAGCGGCTACGCAAGGCGCACTCGTCGCCGCTCGCCGCGCGTCTTCGCCGTGGATCCTCGTCGGCTTCGCTTCCCAGGACTCGAGCCTGCCCTTGCAGCCCGCCTTCCCGGTGTTCCTCGGCAATGCGCTCGACTGGCTGACCGAGGCGCCGGCGCCGCTGGTCCTTCCGCTCGGAGCCATCCAGGTGCCGGTGCCGGGTGCCCAGGTGCGCAATAGCGCCGGCGCATCTGTGCCGGTTGTGGAGACCGCGGACGGCGTCATGTTCGAAGCCTTACAACCGGACGTGTACACCGCGCACGGCGATGGGCAGCGCGTCGAAGTCATCGCCAATGTGCTCGACCCGCGCCAGGCCGACATCAACCGCAGCCCGCTGCGCGATGAACAGGCCGTTGCTGAAGCCGCCGCGCCAGAGCGGCGAATCGAGCCCTGGGTGCTCCTGCTGCTGGTCTGCGCTCTGCTCCTGATGGCGGAGTGGGCGGCCTATACGCGCCGTGTCACGGCCTGACGGGGATCACGCATGACCCTCGAGAGCCCGCTGGGATTGTGGCTGCTCGCAGGCTTGCCGGCGCTCTGGCTCCTGGCGTGGCGCAGCCGTGCCGCGGCGTCGCGCCGGCGCCTCGCGGCCGCCACGCTGCTCCGGTCTGCGGTCATGGTGCTCGTAGCGCTGGCGCTTGCGGGTCCGGTATGGCTCGAGCCCAACCGAAAGATCTCCGTGGTGTACGCGATCGACATCTCGCGAAGCGTGTCCTCGGCCTTCCTGCGTCGGGCCCTGGACTGGATCGCCAACGCGAACACACGCTACAGTCCGGCGCAGGTTCGCTTCTTGGTGTTCGGCGACCGCGCGCGGCTGGTCGATGCTGAACGGGACGTGCTGTCGGTGCCGGTCGCCGGCCAGGGAACCCCGATCGAAGCGGACGCCGTCGACCAGAGCGTCACCGACCTGGAGCAGGCGCTGAACACCGCTGTGTTCGGCTTCGCGCCGCACGCTGCGGCGCGTCTGGTGCTGGTGACCGACGGCAACCAGACCCAGGGTGACCTGTGGCGCGCGCTGCCGCGGCTGCGGGCACAGGGGGTGCGGGTGTTCACGATCCCGGCCGCAGTCGCGGTAGACAACGACGCGTGGGTCGATAGCATTTCAGTGCCCCAGAGCGTGCGCGAGCAGGAACCAGTGGCCGTAGGGGTGCATGTGTTCTCGCGCACGGCGACCGACGCCAGCCTGCGCCTCGCCGAAGGCGACCGGGCTCTAGCTGCCCGTGCCCTGCGTCTGCAACCCGGCGACAACGAGGTGTCGCTGACGGTGAGATTCCCCCGCAAGGGCAGCAACGTCGTGACGGCGCAGGTGCAGGCGGACGGCGACCAGGATGCCCGCAACGACACGATGAGCGAGAGCGTGTGGGTAGGCCCGCGCCCGCGCTTGCTCTACGTGGAGAGCGCTCCCGAGAGCGCGCACTATCTGGCCGACGCCCTGCGCGCCCATCACATCGACGTGACCGTCGCCACCCCCGACGCGCTGCGCGCGGACCACGGCCTGCTCGCTGGCCAGGACGCGGTCGTCCTGAGCGACATCGAGGCGCGAAGCATCGATGCGCCCACGGCCCAGGCCATCGAGGACTTCGTGCGCGACCGAGGCCAGGGCCTCATCTTCGCCGCCGGCGACCGCACGTACGGCAGGCAGGGGTATTCGGGCAGCCGCGTCGAGCGGCTGCTGCCGGTCCGCTTCCAGGGCAAGCGCAAGCGTCGGGATCTGGATCTGGTATTGCTGCTGGACCGCTCGCACAGCATGCGGGGCCGCAAGCTCGAGCTCGCCAAGTCAGCAGCGCTGGCCACCCTCGACTTGCTGGAACAGCACCATCGCCTCGCAGTAGTCGCGTTCGATTCCCAGCCCCGCGACGTCGTGCCGCTTGCGGAAGTGGGCAGCAAGCGCCGGGCCGAGGACCTGATTGCCAGCATGACCTCGAGCGGGCAGACGAACATCTATAACGCGCTCGCTCACGCCCAGCGGCTGCTGGCCTCGTCCACCGCTCCCACCCGGCACATCCTGGTGCTGTCGGACGGCGTCACCGCGCCGCCGCCGGGAACGGCCGTCGCCCGCTCCAGCAGCGAGGAAGCCCAGGAACTGGTGCGGCAGGCGCGCGCAGACACCATGCGCGAGGTGGGCGGCACGATGGAGCGCGAGGCGCAACCCGAACTGCCGGCGCACGCGGGCGGCATGGAAGGTCTGGTCGCGGAGCTGGCCGCGGCGAAGATCACGCTGTCCACCATCGCCATCGGCGAGAAAGCCAACCTCGAGCTGATGCGCGGCCTGGCGGCCTGGGGGAACGGAAGACACTACGTCGCCGCGAGCGACACCGAGATCCCCAGCCTGTTTGTGGCCGAAACGCGCCGGCTGCTCGGCGAATCCATCGTCGAACAACCGTTTCAGCCCAAGGTAGGCAGCCGCGCGGAGTCGATCTCCGGCGTGGACTTCGCAGCCGGCCCGCCGCTGGGTGGCTTCGTGGTCACCCGGCCCAAGCCCTTCTCGGAGGTGCTGCTGCAGGCGCCGCAGGAACAGCCGCTGCTAGTGCAGACGCACTACGGCCTGGGCAAGACCGTCGCCTTTCTGTCGGACGTCAAGAACCGCTGGAGCGCGCAGTGGCTCACCTGGGACGGCTACGGCCGGTTCTGGGCCCAGGTGGTGCGCGACACGATCCCCGCCACCACCGGCGAGAGGCTGTCCTGGGACGTCAAACGCCAGGGCCGCGAGGCGGTGATCGAGCTCAAGGCGCTGGCCCCGGACCGCACCTATCGCAATGGCCTCGTCCCCAAGGTGCGCCTGACGGTGCCGGAGGGGAGCTCCTCGGTGCTCGGTCTGCGGCAGATCGCGCCGGGCCACTATCGGGCCAGCACTGCGATACAAGCAGGCGGCAGCGCACCCTACCGGTTCGAACTGCTGGAGGGCGGTGGCCTGTCCCGCCGCGACGTGGCGCAGGCCGGCACCCGCGGCCTTACCTACCCCTGGCCGGACGAGTACCGCGTCCTCCCGCCCAACACGCGCCTGCTGCAGGCGTTGAGCGAACGCACCGGCGGCGTCTTCGAACCGAGCCAGGCAGACATCTTCGCCGACCGCGGCGACGGCACGGCGGTGGCGAAGCCACTCTGGCCATGGCTGACCGCGGCGGCGCTACTTCTGTTCCTGCTCGATGTGCTAGTGCGACGGGCGCCCTGGCTGGATCGCGGACGCAAACCCAGGGGAGAAACACCTTAGCCACGCAGGAAACGGCAGATGTGGCGAGCCCGGAAGCACGCATTCCCTGGTTGTTCGGGTTTTCTTCGTGTCTTCGAGGCTTATGGGGTGAGAGGTGGGTACTCAGTGTGATTTCATTGCTGGCGCGGCGGCTGCGGCTTCGGATCCCGCTCGAGGATGTCCATGATGACGATCCGCGGCCGGCCGCCACGCGGCTCGACGACCCAGGTCTCCTCCGAGGTCACCATCAGCGCTCCGCCGGGATCGAGCCAGAACCGGGTCAGCTTCGAGTCAATCTGGGCGCGGTAGCCGTCGGGATGCATCTCGACCTGCACGTTCTCCCGGCGCAGGGAGTAGTTGCGCATCTTGCCGCCGCTCTCGTTCAGCAGCCGGCGGAACTCCGCCTTGCCGACCGAGGTGCGCCCGCCTCGACTGGGGGATCGCTGGATCTGGATGACCGCGTCATCCGCGATCAAGCCGGCGAGCCCGCTCCAATCCATGCGCCCGGCACTGCGATCGAACGACTCCAGCAGCTGGAGCACCTGTCCCCGGCTGAGGCTGGCGCCGGCCTGGCCGCCGGGTGCACCGCCGGTGGCCGAAACGCAGGGCGCATCGGAGTAGACCACCATGCCGGCATCGATGCACTTGTACGGCTCCTGGCGGGGCGGCGGCGGCGCCTTCCGGGAAGCCGTGCGCGCGGCCAGGGCTCCGGCGGCCAGGACGGCGCTCAGGATGACCAGAATCGCGATGCGGATCGGCATTTGGGGCGGTTGGCCTGCGTCTTAGGAGGGTAGCGAAGCAACTGGGATACCAGCTGAGGCCCAGACCGCGCCGATGCGGTCATGAATGAAGGTGTAACAGCTTGCGCTGGAGGGGCTCAGCCGCCGGCGAGATACCGCGCCAGGATCTCCTGCTCGGTACGTGTGCGCTGCGTGGCCAGGCAAGGATAGCGCAACACCAGATTCACTCTGTTGGGGTCCACCAGCCGCATGGTCACGCGCGGCTCGGCCGACGGCAATACCACAAACTGCTCCCCTTCCAGTTCCCGCAGGGCCACCTCGGCGGGTGCCACGAACGCCGCACACACGGTGGCCGCAGCCTGCTCGAGCCTTAGCCGGGCGGCATCGACGTCCCCGCCGGCGGCCAGCGGCACGATCAGGATGCCGAGCTGGTAGGCACCGATGCGCGAATGATTCTTGAACGGGTGAGTGATGTAGAAGCTGTTGGGAAACTGCACCGTCCGCCCGGTGAACTGATGCTCCTCGCTCATCTCCAGCAACGTCGTCGACAGCAGGGTCTGGTCGATCACCTCACCCTGCACGCCGCTGATCTCGATCACGTCGCCAAAGCGAAAGCTCCCGGAGGTGGTGCGGTAGATGTAGCCGAGCATGGACGTGAGCAGCTCCTTGCCGGCGAGCACCAGGGCGACGCTCAACGCTGCAAGAGACAGTGCGGCTGCGCGCAGCTCCGCCCGCCACACAAACAGCAGCAGCACCACCGCCACCAGCAGAGAGGTATTGCGCCAGAACACCGACGCGCGCAGCTTGGTCTCGCGCGACAGGCTGGTCCGGCCGCGTAACATCCCCGAGATGGCGAGGTTGACCACCAGCACCACGATGATTACAACTATGGTCCCGATGATCTCGGGCGCGGCGGCGTACCAGGGAGAAACGTTGGCTTGCATTGCCCAATTATGCGGCAGATGCGCGTCCCGCGCGCGGCGATTCAGGCCTACAATCGTTGTGCAAAGATACGCGATGGGAGGATCCGGGCATGCAGGTAAACAATCCAGCCAGGGAGCGCCTGGCGCAGAACGCACTGGCCATCGGCATTGGCGTGCGCGGTGTGCGCGGCGTCGAGGTGGCGCGGGTCATGAAGACGGCCGGCTTCGACTGGCTGTTCATCGATCTGGAGCACGGCGCGACCTCGGTCGAGACGGCCTATTCGATTTGCGTGGCTGCGCTCGACGCTGGCATCGCACCGCTGGTGCGCGTCCCACACGGTGATTTCACGCTCGGCACTCGCTGCCTGGATGCCGGCGCGCTGGGCCTCGTCATGCCGCACGTGGATACGCCACAGGTGGCGCAGGCGATGGTCCAGGCATTCCGCTTCCCACCGCTGGGCCGGCGTTCCATCGGCGGCGGCTATCCACAGTTCGGCTTTGCGCCGGTCCCGGCAAAGGACGCCGTCCCGGCACTCAACGCGGCAACGCTGCTGGTGGCCATGATCGAGACGCCGCTGGCGGTGGAGAATGCGGAGCGCATTGCCGCCGTGCCCGGTATCGATGCCCTGCTGATGGGCACCAACGACCTGTGCCTGGAGATGGGCATCCCCGGCCAGCTCGACGATCCGCGCGTGGTGAGCGCGATGGACAACGTGATCGCCGCCTGCCGCAAGCACGGCAAATGGCCAGGTCTGGGTGGCGTCTACGGCAAGCCGCTCATCCAGCGCTACATCGCCCGCGGGATGCGCCTGATCCTGGCCGGCAACGACATCAGCCTGCTGCTGGCCGCGGCGCAGGATCAGGCTGAGTTCGTGCGCGGCTGTTCGACTACCGCCTGAACCTCGAACCGCAGAGGCGCGGAGCCAGAGCGAAATCGAGATCTAATCTTGGGAGGCCCGCCGGTGTTGGTCACATGCGATGGGTCTCAGTAGGTCGCCCCTCTGCGCTCTTCAGTTGGATCTTGCGTTGCCAGAGACGCCTTCGAGCGTCTCCCGCAGGTCCGCTACGAGCTTCTTCACCGCGATCGCCCTTTCCTCGCCGTTCCACCATCTGGTGGCCAGCTCCACGCGCTGCTGCCGAGTCCCGGAGCCGAGCGCGCGCTCGACGTCACGCTCGAAGTGCATCTTGTCCTGCAGAATTTTCTGCAGGGTGTCGAGCGAAGCCTGGGCCGCGCGGACATCGGCACGCTCCTGCACGCCCAGGACCGCATACAAAGCGTCGAACCGCGCGTGCACCTCGGCGAGCTGGGCCGACAGCGCCTGCGACGTCTCCGCGGCGGCAAAGGCGAACTGCGCATCCGCCAGGACACGGTCGATCACCTGGTCCACCTGTACCTCGAACTCGCCCAGAGCGACCTGGAGTATTGCGAGCGCATCGCCCAGCTGGCTGCGGCTGTCGGCGTTGGCAGCGGTGATCGAGCCGGACAAGGACTGCAGGACCGCGAGCTGCTGATTCCACGGCTCGCGCAACGTGGCCTCCGAGATCGCCTGGTCGGGCTGCGCTGCAGCGGATCCGCTCCGTAGCAGGATTGCTATGAGCACTACCGCGCCCACGCCGATCGACTTCCAGTTCGTAGAGCGCATGTTCTCCTCCTTCGCGAACCGACCGCAGCGATGCTTAGAAGGGGCTCTTGGGGTGGAAGGTCGGGGGACGCTTCTCGCGCAGCGACTTGGCCCCCTCACGCACGTCCGGCCCGGAGAAGCCGAGCATCTCCAGCGCGAGCGAAGTGTCGAAGGTCGGTCCCGCCATGCGCAGCCAGTTGTTCAGGCTGTACTTGGTCCAGCGCAGCGCCGGCTGCGAGCCCCGCGCAAGCCGCCGCGCGACCTCCAGGGCCTTTGCCTGCAGCTCGCTTTCCTCCACGCATAGGGACACCAGGCCGATGCGCTCGGCTTCCTCGCCGCTGACCTCGTCGCACAGCAGCAGATAGTACTTGGCCTTCGCCATGCCGCACAGCAATGGCCAGACGATGGCGGCGTGATCGCCGGCCGCCACACCGAGCCGCGTATGACCGTCGATGATGCGTGCGTTGCGAGCGGCGATCGAGATGTCGGCGAGCAGCCCGGTCACCAGCCCTGCCCCGACCGCGGGGCCATGCATGGCCGACACCACGATCTTGGAGCAGTTGATCAGGTTATAGACCAGGTCCCTGGCCTCGCGCCACACCCGTGCGCGTGTGTCGAAATCCACCGCCATTCGCTCGACCAGGTCGAGGCTTCCGCCGCCGGAGAAGCCCTTGCCTTCACCACGCATGATGGCGACAGACACCTCGGGGTCCGCGTCGATGTCGCGCCAGATGTCGGCGAGCTCGGCATGCCCGGTAGCGTCGGCCACGCCGAGCTTGCCGGCGCCGCCCATGATGATCTCCAGAATGCCGGGCTCGGGCCGGTTCAGCTTTAGCGTCTTGTAGCGGTCGTAGCTCATGATGATCTCCGGGTACCGTAGGTCATGCGGGATTAGTTCAGGCGCAGCGTGAAGTAGCGCTCGATCAGCCTTGCGTCGTCGAAGTGGCGGCGCCCGACGAAGGCCGTGGCGTGACGTCCCCACTGGCGCATGGCTCCCGGCTCGCGAACACCCATCGGCCAGAACAGATAACGCTCACCGCGCTCAGAGCCCGGCACGATGCCGTCCGGGCGGAAGGCGCTGCGGTGGCCTCCGGCGGGGTCGGGCAGTGAGCGCAGCCCTTCGGCGGCCGCAACGGCGTAGCCGACTCCGCGGGTGTCGCTGCTCACAAGCACACGCTGGATGTAGTGGGTTCCAGCTTCCAGGCGCACCGCGACGCGATCGCCCGCGGCGACCGCGGGCAAGCGCTGCGGCACGAAGGCCTGCTCGTCTAGCGTGTCCTGAGCAGGCAGTAGTTCGGCGCGCGGCGTCGGGAAGAACTGGTGATAGCAGCCACAGCTGTGGATGCTGTCGTAGACCAGCGGAATTCCCTCGGGGCCGAGCGTGACGCGCCAGATCACCCCATCCAGATGTCCGCCGAGCAGGTCCAGGCCGGAGGTCCTGGGGCGCGCCGGCAACCATACGCTGTAGACGAGTTGCAGCAACACCTGATCATGGTATCGGGTGTAGGCAATGCGGCGATAGACCATCGGTCGCACCGCGTCCACGCGCGCGCGCCTGTCCTCGCCCAACACCAGTGTGCCGATGCGATCGTTCTCGTCGTGCTGATCCACGATCCAGACCGGTGCGAACAGGGCGAACAATCGATCGGCATCTTCCCCCTGCGGTTCGGGGATGCCCAGCGGGTTGCGCCTCGCGCGCGCCAGGATCGTCTCGACCTCGCCCGGCAGCGTCGCACCCGCTTCCGCAGGCGAATAAGTCACGAGACTGCCGCCCGCGGCAAGCTCTTGCAGCGGCCGCTCGAACATCGCCTGCGCCTGCGTCTGGTAATCGCGCACGCCGCTGGCGAACGGAATGCGCGTGATCCAGTACAGTCCGACCACCCGCTTCCAGGTATCGTAGTCGTCGGGCACCCGCGCCTGGCCACGCAGCGCGTCGCGCTGCTGCTCTGTCGCGAGATCGCGAGCGCTCAACAGGTCGGCGCAGCGATCGAGCTCCGCGTCGATGCCGTCTGCTGGGCGGCTCCTCGCCAGGCGCGCGCGGTCCGCAGCAGGCAGGTTGGCCAGTTCGGCCTTCCGCGCGGTACGGTCGAGGGCTCGCATGCGTTCCACCCACGCGCCAAATTGGTCTGCACCCTCGGCCTCTTCCGCGAAGCTGGCGAGCAGGCGATCCACCCGCAGGTAGGGCAGGCCCTGGATCCGGGCCGCGCCGCCGTCGGCGACGGCCGCCTGCGCGACGGCGCGGTCGACTGCGGCGTACATCTGCTCGCAGCGGAGCGCCTCATCCATCCCCGTCGTCGCAGGCTGACCGGGAAGTTGGGCGCAGCCGCCTGCCGACACCAGCAGTGCCAGCAACACCAGTGCGCGAGTCACGAGCCCCTGTCCTTCTCGCGACGAAGAATCTCGCGCACCAGCGCAACGAACTGCTTCTCCACCGCGATGCGCACCGCGGCAGTGCCAACCAGAGGCGGCAGATCGAACGCGGGAACCAGCCGCCCGGAGTAGCTGAACTGCAGATCCTCGCCGTCGGAGGCGAGCCGATAGAGCCCGGTCATCTCCTTGAAGTTCCCGGCGATGGCGCGTGCCGATACCTGCTCGAAAGGCTGCTCGGTCACCGCCAGCCGCACCTCGAGCGGGAAGCGGAACAGGAAGAATCCGGCCATGCCCTTCTGCTCTACGATGGCGGTATCCCCGGCACGGACGAGTATGTGGCTGGACGTCAGATCGGGCACGAACAGCGCGTAGCGGTCGTAACCGGTAAGCACCTCCCAGGCCAGGCGCGCATCGGCTTTGAACTGCGCACGGGCTTCCACCAGGACCGCGTCGCCGTCGCGCCGCGCTTCGACGCTGACCCGCTGGGCGTTCACCGCGCTTGCGGCGAGGAGCAGCAGGAGCGCCGCCGCGGCACGCACCTTCACTTGCCCGCGAACCAGCTGTCCACGGTCGCAGAGTTGGCCTGCATCCACGCGCGGGCGGCATCGCGCGGCGCCAGCTTCTGCACGTTGACCAGGTAGTCCATTTCGGACACGGCATCGCGCCCCAGATACATGCGGCCCAGCACGTCCAGCGTGCGGGCGGGCGCCTGCGCTACCCAGACCTTGCTGGCGACCAGCGTGCCGTTGCTGGCCGACCCGAGCAGGCCGCGCGGCTCGGCGATCGGTCGCATGTTGCCGACCTTGTTGATGTAGTGCGGCGTCCACAGCGGCATGACGAACCACTTGCCTTCGGCGATCGCACGGTCGTAGTTGCCGTGGAACTGGGCGAGATTGCCGGGCACCAGCTCATAGCCGGCAGCCGTGAGAGCGTAGGCCTGCATCACGTCGGCGGACACCATCATGTTGCCCGAATCCCGCCCGGTGCCCTGAATACGCCGCTCCATGCGCGCCAGGACTTCCGGCCTGGTGAGATCGACCACGCTCGCCACGAGAGTCTCCGGCACGTACGTCGGGACCGACCAGTCGAAGCGGGCGCCCTCGTAGAGCACAGCCAGCTGCTCGGCCCGGCTGCCGTACTGCTCCCAGTAGACGGCGTGACCATGCGGAAGCCACGCGGCTACGAGCAGATCCACTTCCCCCGCGCCCAGGCGGGGAAAGATCTCGGCGTGGCTGCCCGTGGTCACTTCCACCGTATGCCCCAGGCGTTCCAGGACCTCCTGGACCACGCCGGCAGTGACGGCATAGAAGCTCAGGCCGATCTGACCCATGCGGACTTGCGCGGGCTGTGCGGCCTGCGCGAGCGGGGCCATGGCGACGAGCGCGGCAAGCACGATCGGAAAGCACTTTTTCAGGGGCATTCAGAGGCGCTCCTCGCGTGATGGTGCGGTTCGAAGGATTGTACGCGCGGAGAGTTGGACAGTCCGCGCATCCCCCGGGTTCGACCCCAGGCTGCGGGATTGCCTGCCCGCTCACGCCCCGCCGCGCAGGCGGCGCACGATCTCGATCATCGTCTCGGGGGTGCCGAACCCGCCGGCCTTGGTGACGAGCCACAGGCGCCTGCCGTCCAGGTCCAACCGGCAATAGGGGATCCCCGGAACAAGGTCGCCCATGACCTGGAGTGCGCGTCGCCCCAACAGGTCCAGGATCGCCACGGCAGTGTCGCCTCCCGTGGCGACCAGTGCGTCGACCGGGCGGCCGCGCAGGACGCGCACGGCATTGCTCGCCAGCAGTGCTGCCACGTGCGCTGCATCTCCTTCGCGTCCATCTGCGCCGGCGGTGGAGCGCAAGACAAGGGTATCGGCTTGCGACTGAAGCAACGCTTCGGTCTGGACCTCACCGTTGGGCGCGGAAACCACTTGCACTCCCGGCTGCACAGCGAGCGCCGCCACCTGCTGGGCACTCTGCTCGGCGCGAGACCCAACGACGAAGAGCACCTGACCGGCGGCGCGCGGCCGCTCCGGGGCTTGGGCTTGCGGCAGGCAGGCACCGGCCACGGCGCCGGCGATACCGGCGGAGCCTACCAGCAGACAATGTCCCAGGCGACCGTTCAAGGCTTCTACCGTGCGTACCAGGTCGGCATCGGTCCCGCTGTCCACTACGAACACCCGCAGGTCCTCGCCCGGCCGCGCTAGCTCGAAGGGTCCGGCCGGCGCAACCACCTCTACCTGCGCCTGATGCGCAGCCAGCCGAAACACCTGATCCAGCGGCGCAAGCGGCGGTGGCGACAGGGCATCGCGCGCGAAGCCCGTCTGTGGCAACGGCACTCCCTTCACGTGCACCATGCCGCCCACCACCGTACGACCCTGCGCCGGGAAGGCCGGCACGATGATGGCGTTCGCGCGGCCCAGAGCGTGCATGGCCGCGAGCGCTTCCACGGCGACATTGCCGCGCAGCGTGGAGTCGATCTTCTTGATGCAGATCTCTCCGGCGGGGGTGCACAGGCGCTCAACGATGTTGCGCACCCGTGCGGCGGCCTCGGCGCCCGGGAGATGGCGGGAGGCGGAGTTGATCGACACGACAGCCGCGCCCGCGAACTGGTCGGGCTCGCAGCCCTGGTCTCTCACGACCACGAAGGTGGGCTGTCCACGCGAAGCGAACGGCCCGGCGACGTCCAGCGCGCCGGTGAGGTCATCCGCGATGATCTGCACCTTCGGCGTCATGCACACCACCCCTTAACCCTCTCTAACCGCAGAGGCGGTTCGAAATGCGCGGTAGGCAGTCAGGCAGCGGCGCGAGCCGCAGCGCGGTCGGCCATCATGCGAGCATAAGCCACCGCAGCGCGCATGTTGACGTGGCTCGCCTTGCCCTTCCACGCGATGTCGTGCGCGGTGCCGTGATCGACCGAAGTGCGCCGGATCGGCAGGCCCAGGCTCACATTCACCGTCTCGTCGAAAGCGATGAGCTTGGTGGGGATGTGGCCTTGATCGTGGTACTGCGCCACCACCAGGTCGAACTCGCCCTTCAGAGCGCGATAGAACACCGTGTCGCCGGAGATAGGGCCCTTCACGTTGATGCCTTCCTTCTGGGCCTGCGCCACCGCCGGATTGATCCGCTCGATCTCCTCGTTGCCGAAGATCCCGCCCTCGCCGCAATGCGGGTTCATGCCTGCCACCGCAATGCGCGGGCTCGCATAGCCGAGCGCCTTGAAATGCTCGTTGCCGGCACGAATGGTGGCGAGCACGCGTTCGGCGCTCGCACGCTCAGTCGCGCCCTTCAGGCTGACGTGGGTAGTCACGTGCACGGCCGAGAGCTTGTCCGAGGCGAGCAGCATGAATGAGGACTTCGCGCCGGTAAGGTGCGCGAGCAGTTCGGTGTGACCGTCGAAGTGATGTCCCGCTGCGTGCAGCGCCGCCTTGTTGAGCGGCGCAGTGACGATCACGGCGATCTTCCCGGCGAGCGCCAGCTCGACGGCCTTGACGATGTACTGGTAGGCGGCCTCACCGGCGGCGGCGCTGATTTCGCCGTCGACGATCCGGTCGCTGTCCTTGCTCGGCACGTCCACGACCGGCACTGCACCGTTGCGGGCGGCATCCAGAGAATCGACGCAAGTCAGGCCCGCATTCAGCAGCTTGTCGGCCCGCTTGAGGATGGCGAGGTTGCCGATCACGGCAGTGGCCGACCGATGCTCCGGCGACATCTCCTGCAGCGCCTTGACGATGATCTCGGGTCCGATGCCGGACGGATCGCCCATGGTGATACCGATTTTTGCCAGCGTAGTCATTCGGACCTCACTTGTAACAAAGCAAACCCGAAAGCGGGGAACGCAAAGGACGCAAAGGTGAACCCCAAGGACGCAAAGGAAAACCGAAGCGAAAGTGCGATAGAGAGAAACCGACGCCCGCGGCTTGCCTCGTTCCGCGGGGTTTGGCAGACCACCATCTTTGCGGAGCTCGTCCCCGATCGCTCGGCGGTTGACCTATGGTATTCCTTTGCGTCCTTTCTTTTCTCCTTCGCGTCCTTTGCGTTCCCCGCTTTAGGAGGGAGCGTCTTAGGAGGTAAGCACCTCAAGCGTCGCCCATCTCCAGAGCCTGCAGGACTGCGCGCACGTCTGCCGCCGTCGCCAGCTCGCCGCCGGAGTTGTCGATGGCCTTCACAGCCGCCTCCACCCATTGGAGGTTGCTGCGCTCGGAGTCGAATGGCGCGTCCTCCAGACCCACGCGCACGTGACCGCCCTCCATCACCGCGCGCGGGATCATGGGCAGCACGTCCACGGACAGGCCGCCGACCATCCACTGCGCGCCGGGCGCCACCTGGTCCATGAGGGTGAGGTAGGCAGTCAAGCCGTAGTCGTCGGGGGGGAAGCCAAAGGTGAAGCCCGACGAGAACATGAAGCGGTAGATCGGCACCGGGCTGCTGCAGCGCCAGTACAGCGTGGCGCCCAGCCGCAGGAAGCCCGGCTCGTAGATCGCGTAGGCCGGATGGAAGCGGTATTGCCGAGCGAGGTCCAGCCCGTGCCGGATGTGCTCCTCCGGGTTGAGGTACACGAAACCGGGCTTGTCCTCGCGCAGGTCGTCGTAGTAGGCAAAGTTGACCGAGCCGGGATCGACCGCCGCCCACTCCAGCAGCCCGCGCTGCGCCAGGTGTTGCGTGTGGGCGAAACGCTCCTGCGGCGTCCGCCCCCCGGGATGTCCCGGCTGGCCCGCGGTTGGGATCGTGGGGTAGACGATTACGTCGACCTGGCTGCGGATCTCCGTGATGATGCGCGCGTACAGCTCGCCATCGTCCTTTTGCTTGCCAGTGGCTTCATCGTACGCGTGCACGTGCACGATGGCGGCGCCGGCCTTGGCGCAGGCCACCGCCTGATCGACGATCTCCTTGACGGTCACCGGGATGCCGGGCTGCTTCCCCCGCCCCCAGGGGCCGTTCAGCGAAACCTCCAGCCAGGTCTTCTTATCCATCAGGTATGTCCGCGGCAAGCCCGTTCGCGTGGAAGCGCTGGATTAGTTTGCGCCTCACTCCTCACGCACTTAGACGATTGTCACCTTCAGCTCGGCCAGGCCCTCCACCGCACCGACCAGGACGTCACCCTGTTTGACCGCGCCCACCCCCGCCGGCGTGCCGGTGAAGATGAGATCTCCCGGCTGCAGACGGTAGTAGTTGGACAGGAAGGCGATCGTGTCGGGGACGTTCCAGATCATGTCCTGCAGGTCCGCGCTCTGGCGCAGCTCGCCGTTGACCGCCAGCGTGATCTTGCCGGCCGAGTGGTGGCCGTGGCTCGACACCGGGTAGATCGGCGTGATCGGAGCCGACTCGTCGAAAGCCTTGCCGAAGTCCCACGGCCGTCCCATGTCGCGCGCCTGCATCTGCAGGTCGCGCCGGGTCATGTCGAGGCCCACGGCGTAACCGTATACGTGGTCAAGGGCCTTGGCGGCGGGAATCTGGGAACCGCCCCGCTGAATCGCCACTACCAGCTCGATCTCGTGGTGCAGATTGGTGGTACCCGGCGGGTAGTGCATCTGCCCGCCCTCGGACACCACCGCGTCGGCCGGCTTGAGAAAGAAGAACGGCGGCTCCTTATCCGGATCCTTGCCCATCTCGCGCGCATGCGCGGCGTAGTTCCGCCCGACGCAATAGATGCGGTGAACCGGAAATCTGCCCTTCTGCCCGACTACGGGGATAGATGGTGTCGGGGGCGCATCAACAACATAGTTCTCTGCCATACGTTCGAGCTCCAAGGACAACCTCATTCACCACGAAGGACACGGAGGTCACGAAGGAACAGCCATACTAGCAACGCACACATGGGTGCTGGGTGCACGGTCCGGCCGATCGCTGAAGGTTGCAGCGCTTTTCTTCGTGTTTCTTCGTGTCCTTAGTGGTCAATGCGGTTCGGGTCAGAACAGGTAGAACACGCCGCCGACCACACCCAAAGGCCAGCGGCCCGATTCGAACAGCGTGTATTTTCGCACGAACAGGTGCTCCGGCCCCTGGCCCGCCAGACGCGCCAGGGCGGCGCCGTGCAGCGCCATCGTCGCGGCGCCTGAGGCTGCGCGCACCAGCGCGGCATCAGCGATGCCATCGCGCTCCGCTGCGATGGCTGCCGCGCCGTGAATGGAATGGGAAGCCATCTCCGTGGCGGCGGTCAGGCGTTCCAGGAGCGCATCGTGACCCAGCCGCTCCCGCGCGATCCGCATGAGCCGCTCGCGCTCGCTCTCCTCCTTTGCCCACCACCTCTGGTCCCAGTCGGGAGCGCGGATCAGGCCTTCCGCCTGCTTCCAGTCCGCGGCGACAGCGATGCGCGAATCCGGCGGATATCCCAACGCTTCGAGGTAGGCGCGCGCATCGCGCAGATCCGCCGGCGCGAGCGGGAAGCCGAGGCAGGCGAACCAGGCCGCATCGGCGTGATTCGGAAGAACCAGGCTCGGCAGGATCGGGGTCACGCAGGCTGTAGCTCTTCGCGCCACAGATCGAGCGCTCGCTGCACCGGGCGATCGGAGAAGCTGAACAGCACCGTGTCGACCACGGCCTCGAATCGATACGCCTGCCAGGCCGGGACCACGAAAGTGTCGCGGGCGCGCAAGGCGAAGCGCTGATCGCCGATGACTGCGGTACCCTCGCCTTCGATGACATGGAACACCGCACCGTCGGTGCTGCGGTAACCCTGACCAGCGAAGCCCCCAGGCAGCAGCTGCACGAAGGTAGCCATCGTCGGCATCGCGTAGCCGCCGGTCGCCGGGTTCACGAACTGCATCTTGTAGCCGTGCGCCGGATGCGGCGGGCCGGCGTGGCGCAGTTGCTCCAGCGACTCGCGGGTGCGGGCGTAGGGATACGCGAATACGGGCGAGGTCCGGCTGGCCGGCTCATAGTCGATAGGCAACAGGTTGTTGCCGAAGCGGGCGAGCGAATCGCCTTCGGGGCGCGACACCGGCTGGGATGCCTGCGGGTAGTTCTGCGCAAAGCCGCAGTCGAGAAAGCGCACGATCGGGATGTCCAGCCCGTCGAGCCACACCACCGGACCGCTGGCATCGTTGCCGTGGTCGTGCCAGGTCCACGAGGGCGTGATGATGAAATCGCCCGGGTGCATGGTGACGCGCTCGCCCTCCACCGCCGTGTAGGCGCCGCTGCCTTCCACGATCAGGCGCAGGGCAGATTGCGTGTGGCGATGGCTCGGTGCGACCTCGCCGGGGAGGATGAGCTGCAGGCCCGCATAGAGCGACTGCGTGATCGCAGACGAACCCGGCAGTCCCGGGTTCTCCAGGATCAGCACGCGGCGCACCGCCTCTGCGGCAGAGATGATCTGGCCCGACTCCATCAGCCAGGGGCGCAGCTCGTCGTAGCGCCAGATGGCCGGCACACAGGGCGAGGTCGGCTTCTCCGGCACCAGAGACGACAACACCTCCCACAGCGGAGTCAGGTTCTTCGCGGCGATGCGCTGGTAGTACGCGTCGCGTTGCACTCTCGGATCGATTTCTGGCCGGTTCATCAGCAGATCCTCGCTTGGTCAAGCGCTCCCGCGAAAAAGCAACCTCTCACCACGAAGACACGAAGGCACGAAGGCACGAAGAAAGACCGAACCCCGGCGTCCTGATTCTGCCGTCCCGCAACTCTTGCCCTCGAATCCGCCATCGCCTGGGATCGGGTGCCACATTCACCGAGGAAGCATCGACCGGTCGAGCTCAGCCACATCTCACCACCCATTGACATTGAGAGCTGTTCTTCGCGCCTTCGTGTCTTCGTGGTGAGAGGTGGTCTTCTGCACGACTCAGGCAACCGCCGGCAGGCGCAACCCGAAATCCTTCTCCACCAGTTCAGTCACCCGCCCCAGGAAGTCGTTGCGCATCTCGTCGTTGGTCCGCTGCTTCAGATGCCATTTGCGGAATATCTCGTTGTTCTTGGAGTTGCTCGAGCCGAAGAACGCGGGCGTGAGCGGGAAGTAGCGGTTGATCGCGTCCTGCACCTCATCCCCGCGGCCGGCCTGGATCAGCTCCAGGCAGAAATCCTTGCCGAACTTGGCATGGAACTTCTCCTCGGGCATGGTGATGCGGCCGAGGTTGCGCAGCGGATGGAAGCTGCAGTGGAGCAGATCCTCCACCTGGAGGATCTCGGCGTAATCGGCGATGGCCTTGATCACGCAGAACTCCGGCCAGGTCTTGAGCTGGAACTCGAAGATCGACAGCGGCCGCTTCACCTTGGGGTTCATCTTCTCGGCCGGAATGCCGATCTCGTCCGCCAGGGCCTTGAAGCGCACGTGGTGATGGTACTCCTCCATGGCCACGCGGCAGGTCAGCCATTTGGCGTAGGGCGTGGGGGCGAGATGGATGGCCGGCTCGTCGAACACCTGCGCTCCGTACAGCTCGTTGATCGCGTGGCTGATCACGATCTTGTGCACGGCGCTCCGATATTCCTCCGGCTGCTGGGCGAGCTCGGCAACCGTCTTCACTTCCAGGGTTGCAGTTGCAGACATAGGGAACTCCTCTGGTTCAGAGAATGGGCTCGGTGTTGAATGCTTCCAGGTCGGTGGAAAGGTCCACGAAGTGCTCGCGCATCTGGAGGCTGATGGCGCTGTCCAGGGCCTCCAGCGTCAGCTCGGCGAGCTGCGGTGTGACGACGCGTGCGGCCGGGCGCGGCTGGGAGAACAGGAACACTTCGCGCCCGCGCACGCCGAACACCTGTCCGGTGACGTCGCACGCCGGCGCGCACAGGTAGGCCACCAGCCGCGCCACATAGCCGGCCGGCACTGCCAGCGCGCGCTCCTTATAAGCAGCCTGGGCGTCGTTGGCGGGCCGGATCGACTCGGTCACGCGCGTAGCGGCGAACGGCGCCACGGCATTGCAGTTGACCTTAGAGCGCGCCATGTCCATGGCCACCACCCGCGTCAACCCGACCAGGCCGGCCTTGGCCGCGGCATAGGCCGCCTGCCCATAGTTGCCGTACAGCCCCGCTGTGGACACCAGATTGACGATGCGCCCCGGCGCACGCCCGGCCTTGGCAGCATCGCGCATCACCGGCGTGGCCGCGGCCAGCGTGGCGAAGGCGCCGGTGAGATTGGTGTCGATCACCCGCTGCCAGTCCTCGCGCGCGGTCTTGAAGATGAACCCGTCGCGCAGGATCGCGGCGTTGTTGACCACGATGTCCAGCGCACCGTACTGTGCGAGGGCCAGGTCGACGGCAGCCTGGGCCGCACCGGCGCTGGAGATGTCCCGGGTAAAGGCAACACCGTCGAGGGCCTGCGCCAGATCCTCGGCCACGCCAGGGTCGGCATCGTCGCCGGCCATGGACACGCCGGTGTCGGCGATGACCAGCCTGGCACCCTGGCGAGCGAACTCCTCGGCGATGGCGCGCCCGATACCGCGCGCACCGCCGGTCACCAGCACAACCCTGCCTTCGAGATTGAACGGCGCGCTCATGCCGCGGCTGCCTTCTGCGCCGGCGGCGCCGCGCTGTAAAAGGCGTCGGCGTGCATGTCGCGCGCACTCAGACCCTTCTCGCGCAGGATCTCGCCGGCGGCATCCACCATTACGGGCGGACCCGCCAAGTAGGCATGGAAGCCCGCCAGGCTGTCGAAATCGGCCCGCACCGCGTCGGTCACCATGCCGGTGCGCCGCCGTCCCTGGACTGGCGCAGCCGGCTCCGACAGCACCACGTGCACGTGCAGGTTCGGGTGCCGCTTCTGCCATTCGCGCAGCTCCTCCTCGCCGTACACGTCGCGCTCGTCGCGGACCCCGAAGTAGAGATGAATGGGCCCCGGCACTCCAGCCGCCAGCGCGGCCGCCACAATGGAGCGGATGGGGGCAAGACCGGTGCCCCCGGCGACAGCGATGATCGGGCCGGTGTGCTGGGCACGCAGGTAGGAGGTACCGAAGGGACCGCTGATACGCACGCGGTCGCCGACCTTGAGCTGGTCGCGGACCAGGCCGCTCACACCACCGGCCAGCACGCGCACATGGAACTCCAGACCCGGCTCGCCCGGCGCGTTGGCCATGGAGTAGTCGCGCGGCTGATGGGCGGCAAAAGCGAACTCGAGCTTGGCGAACTGGCCGGCGGAGAAGGTGAAGGGCCCGCCCGTGTCGATCGCGAAGCGCAGCCGCAGGACGTCGTGGGTGAGCGCAGCGACCTCGGCGACGCGGCACTGCATCACGCGGGAAGGATGCACCACGAACTCCTCCGCCGACAGCCGCCGGATCTGCACGTCGCTCCACACCTGCGTGCGGCAGGCCAGCACGACGTTGCGCGCCCGCTCGGCCACGGACAGCGCGTGCTCCGAGTACTCCAGCTCGAAGATCTCGCCCGACACGTACTCGCACTTGCAGGTTCCGCAGTTGCCGGCCTCACAGCTGTAGGCGAAGCCCACGCCGTTGCGCAATGCCGCAGCGAGAATCGTCTCGCCGTCCTCCGCCGGCACGGTCTGCGGATCGCCTTCGATCGTGATGGTGTGGCTCAACTGCGCTCCTCCGGCATCTGCAGCAACGCCCTTCCGCCGGGCGACCTACCGCGCGGCTTGCGCTCGCCAGCCAGGACCTTCGCGGCGCGGATTTCCGATATCATACAAATTGTACATCAGTCCAATTGTTGGATATCAAACAAATTGTCCGGTTTCCCTGGCGCCACCGCCCGCAAGCCCCGCCGCGCAGCACGAGCGCTGCGGGCGGCGACCCCTCGCCGATCGCAGACGAGCCGCGATGAGGCGCCCGCCCTGGGCATGTTGCCGCAGCTGCTGGGCTACCACCTACGCCTGGCCCAGCGTGCCATCTTTGCCGACTTCGCGCAAAGCATGGGCCAGGTCGAGGTCAGCCCCGGCCTGTTCGGGCTCCTGGTCATCGTGGAGGCCAACCCCGGCCTCAAACAGACCGAGCTGGCCAACGCCGCGCAGCTCGACCGCTCCAGCCTCGTCCCGGCGCTGGACAAGCTCGAGGAGCGCGGCTGGGTGGCGCGCCGCGCGTCCGAGCAGGACCGGCGGGTGAACGGGCTGTGGCTGACCGACGCCGGTGCGCAGATGCTGCGCCAGCTCAAGCAGCGGGTCGCGAGCCATGAGCGGCGCCTCGCGCACCATCTGAGCGCGGCGGAGCGGCAGCAACTCATCGAGCTGCTGGGCCGCATCTTTCCCGAGCTGCGCTGAGGCGGCGTTCGCACTCGCTGCAAACGTCTCCCTCTCAAACGCCTACCTCTCACCACGAAGACACGAAGGCACGAAGAACACCCTGCAGAAAGCTTCACGCCATCGGCGCCAAGGGACAACGCTCATCCCGGGTAGGATCGACCGGGGTCTGGAGCAAACCTGGTTTTCTTCGTGTCTTCGTGTCCTTGTGGTGAGAGGTTGTTCGGATAGAGCCGTCAGTCCTCTTCACGCAGCGAGCGCCCCCGCTTAACGGCACCCCGCACCCGCTTCTGCTCGAGCCGCCGCTCGCGCGAGGCAGCGGTCGGTTTGGTGGCCTTGCGCTTCCTGGGCACGACGCTCGCTGCGCGGATCAGCTCGAACAGGCGCCGCCGGGCATCCTCGCGGTTGCCGGCCTGGCTGCGGAAGCGATGCGCCTCGATGATCAGCACGCCGTCCGTGCTGAGCCTGCGGCCGGCCAAGCGCTTGAGTCGGTCGCGCACGTCCTCGGGCACCGAGGGGGAGCGCAACAGATCCCACCTTAGTTGCACTGCAGTAGCCACCTTGTTTACGTTCTGACCACCCGGTCCAGGCGCGCGGACGAAGTGCTCCTGGAGCTCGCTCTCGTCGAGGAGGACGCGATCGGAGACGCGCAATCTATTTCCCATGTGAGCTAGTCCGTGACGCGGTCGTGACAAGCGCATGCTGCTGCGCAGCATCGGCATGCACCCGCGCAGGGCGCGCGCATCGTCTGCAAAGCCACGATCCACGAGGGTTTTCCGAGCTGTCCACTTGCAAAGGATGGCGACAAACGCTAAATTTTGGATGGGTTTGCACGGACGAAGCCATCAGCAACTGTCTTAGGCTAAACCAATGCGTCCGGGAGCAGATCTTGAGTTCAAGAACAAACGGTCCGCAAGGACTGCCTCGAATCAAATAACTCCTGTTGGGAGAGACTCTATGAAGCAATTCAAGACGCAACTCGCCGGGGTCGCGAAGGCCCTGTCGGCGGCAGCCGTCCTTGGCTTCGCTGCGCAAGCTGGCGCCGCGGAGATCACCTGGGATCGCCTGCTCAACGCCGACAAGGATCCGAACAACTGGCTGATGTATCACGGCTCGTTCAAGGGCTGGCACTATAGCGCGCTGGACCAGATCAACAAGAACAACGTCAAGAACCTGAACGTCGCGTGGGTGCATACCCCGTCCGCTTCCAAGCGCGGCATCCAGTCCTTCCCGATCGTGGCCGACGGCATCCTGTACTACACCAGCTCCACCGGTCAGGTGTGGGCGCTGGACGCCGCCACTGGCACGTTCATCTGGAAGTACCAGGCCAAGATCGACCAGGAGCGCGCCGAAGGCACCTTCTACAACCCCTACAACCGCGGCCTCGCCCTCGGCTACGGTAAGGTCTACATCGGCACGGTCGACGGGCGCATGATCGCCCTGGACCAGAAGACCGGTCAGGTGGTGTGGGACAACATGATCCTCACCGTCGAGAAAGGCAATAAGGGCTTCACCGGCGCCCCCGTGATCGTGAAGGACAAGGTCCTGATCGGCTCCAACGGCGGCGAGCTGTCCGGCTGCTGCGGCCCGATCTTCGCGGTGAACGCGCAGACCGGCGAAGTCGAGTGGCAGTACGACACCATCGGCGGCGACGAGCGCTCCCGCGCTTCCTGGGGCAACGACTCCTGGAAAGTGGGCGGCGGCGGCGGCTGGATGACCGGCTCCTACGACCCGGCCACCAACAGCGTCTGGTGGGGCACTGCCAACCCGGCTCCGGACTACGACTGGGCGGGCGAGAACTGGATGACGGAAGGTCCGCGTCCAGGCACCAACCTGTACAGCTCCACTGTGGTCGTGCTGGACGCCGACAGCGGGAACCTGAAGGCCTACTTCCAAGAAATGCCGCATGACGCGTGGGACTTCGACAGCGCCGTGGGCGAGTTCATCCAGTTGGATCGCGGCGGCAAGCGCTACATGGTGCACCCCAATAAGGGCGGCGTCATGTTCGTGTACAACGCCGATCCCAACCTGGCGAACGCCGACCAGGTGCTGAAGGTCGAGAACGCCTACATGATCGGCAAGACCTTCAACTACATCAAGGGCGTCAACGCCAAGACGGGTGAGCTGATCGGCCGCCGCGAGCTGCCGCTCGGCAAGCACACCAACGTCTGCCCCGCGATCGACGGCGCGATCTCCTGGAACACCGGTGCGTACAACCCCAACACGGGTCTGTACTACAAGATCACCCAGGAGTTCTGCTTCGATATCGAAGTGCAGAAGGTTGACCGTCCGGCGGATTTCTCCGGTCAGGCCTACTTCGGCGCGTCGTGGACCGTGCGTCACCCCGAGGGCCGGCAAGGCTTCGGCACGGTGCAGGCCTTCGACCCGATCACCAGCAAGAAGAAGTGGGAGATCGAGCTGAAGTACCCGCCGCTTGCCTCGCTGCTGACCACCAAGGGCGGCCTGGTGTTCCTGCCGGGTGCTGATGGCACGTTCTACGCGCTGGATGCCGACAACGGCGCCAAGTTGTGGCAGCACAACAACGGAATCGGCATGCACGGCGGTGTGATCTCCTACACTGCCAAGGGCAAGCAGTACGTTGCCGTCGTGACCGGGTGGGGTTCGCACGTGTCGGGCAACTTCTGCCCGCTGTTCGGCGAGCCCTTCTGCTCGATGCCAACCGACGCCGGCCAGCTGATGGTCTTCAGCCTGAACTAATGCGGCTGTAAGCTTCAGCGCAGTCAAGCAGTCTTGAACGGGACGGGGGCATCCTCCGTCCCGTTTTTCTTTTCCCCATCTGCCTATGAGAAGAGGAAGATGCTGTCGGGCGAACAGATCCGGGCGCTGACGGATAGCATCAAGAGCCTGCCCACCGACCAAGCCGGGCCGCAGGGGTCTCAACAAACCCGGCCGGCGGTGTAAACTTCGCGGCGCAACCTGCGTTCTTTATTGACAGTCTCCCACCACCGCTGCGGCGGTGCGGCGCAGCGGCACCGGGCACGATCCCCTGCCGAGATGATCGAGAACGGGAAGAGAGGAAGGAAAATGCGGAAGACGTTGAGATCCCTGCTGGCAGCACCACTCCTGCTGGCGGGAGCAGTGAGCGCCGATTTCGTTGCGGCTCAGGATATCGATGAAGCGATCGCAGCGGCGGTCACCCAGGTCAACGGGAAATACAGCGAGCACAACCTGGACATCAAGAAGCTCTTCGCTCAAAAGTGCAGCTGGTGCCATCAAGGCTACGGGATGCGCCAAGCAGATGGCCCCAAGCTGGCCGGAAGCGAAAAAACCCATGAGCAGCTCATGAAGCAGATCCGCAACGGCAAGTCGCCGATGCCGGGCTTCAAGAATCAGCTCAAGGACTACGAGGTCGAGGCGCTCGCCGACTACATCAAGGCGCTGCCGAAGAACTGATCGGGTGCGCAGGCGCGGCCGCGCGTGTAGCTCGAACCGTCGTATGGTCGGCGTCAGCCGCCGGTGCGCTGCAGCTCCATGCGCACTCCGAAGCCCTCGTACTTGCCCATACCTTTCATCTGGTCGCCTTTGGCGTTGAGCTTCAGGTCGAGGGTCAAGGGCAACCCGCTCTCCCCGTTCGCCCGCAACGAGACTACGTCTGCGTCCACCGCGAGCATGACCAACGGCTGCGGCGCTTCACCGTAGGTCTCGGCGTTGGTCAACTGCAGGGTGCCACCCTTGCCCGCAATCTGCAGCTTGGCGCGTCCACTGCTCATGCCCCGATACCACGGGCCCTCCCAGGTTCCATTGACCGCCGCGGTGTCCTGCGCCAGGACGACGCCGTGCGCGAGTGCAGTCGACCCTGCGAGCAAGAGTATCCAGATCGTTCGCATTATCATGCCGCTCTCCACCGGATGAGAGTGCTAGTGTAAACGGTCCGATCCGGCGCCTGTTGACAGCATGTGGTCGGGGCATGCCGAGGAACCTGCCGCAGTACCTCAGGGGGCAACTACCGAGTCGCGCGCCGGACGACACTGGGGCTGGACCCGCTCCCGGGAATGCTATCCTTGCAGCTTCCCGCGCGCTCGCTGCCCCTGCACTGCTGACCACCGGCTTCAGATGAACTTCTGCTCCAACTGCGGCGCCCGCCTGTCCCGCCGCATCCCGCCCGGCGACAACCTGCCGCGGTACATTTGCGACGCCTGCGACATGATCTTCTACGAGAACCCGAAGATGATCGTCGGGTGTGTAGCAGAGTGGGAGGGCAAGGTGCTGCTGTGCCGGCGCGCCATCGAGCCGCGTCATGGCCTGTGGACGGTGCCCGCGGGGTTTCTGGAGAACGGCGAGACCACCGCCGCCGGCGCACAGCGCGAGACCCTGGAGGAAGCCAACGCCCGCGTGGAGATCGACGCTTTCTACGCCCTCTACAACCTGCCGCACATCAACCAGATCTACATGCTGTTCCGCGGACGTCTGCTCGACCAGGACTTCGGTCCTGGGGCGGAAACGCTCGAGACGCGGCTGTGCGACGAGAGCGAGGTCCCCTGGAGCGAGCTCGCCTTCGCCACCGTGCGCAACACCCTGATCCACTACTTCAACGACCGCCGCAAGGGCGCGTTCGGATTCCACATGGGGACCATCGAGCCAATGGGCCGCCGCGAGGGCGGCGAGCGACGCGAAGGGCCCGCCGGGCCTCCGGGCGCGCGGACCTAGCCCAGCATCACCAGTCACCTGCTGTCCACCGCCCCGCTCACCGCCTCGGCGAACATCATCGGCAGCTACTGGCAAGTGAAGATCCAGCCGTCGACCCCGGACAGTCCGACCGCGAGCAGCAGCACACCCACCCGCGCACCGGCCGAGACGAGCTCGCGGTACACGCCACGCCAGGACGCTACCCGGTACCACAGGCCAAGCGCCAGGACGTAGAGCAGCGCCTGTTCGGCTCTCGCGTCAGTCGGGCGAGACCTCGCCCGAACCACCGAAGTCCTTGGGGAGATCCTTCATCTTCGGCAACCCGTCTTTTGCTCTCAGGACGGTCTCCTGATAATGCACGTGCAGGGCTGGCCTAAAGGGGAAGCTGGGAATGATCGCAGCGTATACGTCGATCACGCCCATGTGCGGATGCTGAGTGAGAACGTGGCCTCCGCAGCTCTTGCACCACTTTCGAAAGCTGCGGTCCGTGCGGTTGAACGTGCCGAGGTTGTCCGCACCCTTCGTGATCCTCACGTGTTCCGGCTTCCAGATCGTGAAGGCGTTCACCGGCGCGGCCGACCACTCGCGGCACGAGGCGCAATGGCAGTAGCCCATGATCACGGGCTCGCCAACCACCGCCAACTCGACGGCCCCGCAAAAGCACTTGCCCGGATAGCTCTTCTGCTCACTCATTTCGTCTCGCTCCCATCTGCTTTCGGATCTGCCGTTCCCCCACTTTGCCGGCCGACCACGGTCCAGCCCCCCGCGGGATGGATCGGCAGGAAGCGCGGGGGATTCCAACCGTATCACGCTTTGATCAGGGGGCTCGAGGTAACGCCTCGTGGGAGCCGCCCATCGGATCGGCGCCGTCATTTCTCCATCCTTCGGCCGTCCGTGCTGGAAAGCCGAGGCGGCGTCTGCGGCCTGCGCTAACAGAAGCGCGCATCGCCGTCGCGTTCGATCTGCTGGACGAGATTCACTTCCCAGGTCAGGTAGTCCTGCATCGCTTGGCGGGACTCGCGCTGCTCATAGGGCTTGTACCAGACATCGTCCGGCTCGCAGGTCAGTCTTTGCGTGCCACTCTCCTGCGGCAGCGTCGCGGCGAACCAGGCCTCGCTGCCACCCTCCAGGACCCGTACCGAGAGATCCGCCCGGCAGCTCGAGAGATCTCGGGCGCAATAGTGCGCGAGCACGCCGTCCAGCGACGTGACCACCCATTCCCCACCGGGAACTTCGGCGAAGGCCCGCTCTAGGCGGGTTCTCATGCACCAGTACGCCCCCGGGATGTGCCGCTTGCGATACTGCAGGCTCGAGGCGAAGTCGAGCACCGCGGGACGCGCGTCGGCTTCGAGCTTGCTCCTGAGCTGCATCGCCGAAATCGTCGGCATGGCGACGAAATCCAGCAGCTTGGGCTTGAACGAACCTTGTTCCAGGCGCCCCGCGAGTCCGTCCCGCAGCACGTAGACATCCTCCCATCCGAGCTGTCGAAGCCAGGAAGCGGTCATTGTCGCCCGCACCCCGTTGTCGTCCACCAGGACGATTCGGGCGTGGCGCGTCGCGGCGAACTCATCCGTTGCCTGTACGAGCTGGCCGCCCGGTGCATGCCGGCTGCCGGGCAGGTGTCCCGCGGCATACTCTTCCGGAGTGCGCACATCGAAGACATACAATGTTCGAGCGTCGGCTTCTGCCTGAAACTGGCGCAGCTGCGCGCTATCGATCGCCTTCACCCCGAAGCGCAGCGCCACTCTGGCCGCCGCTGCTTGTGCCCTGCCGAGGCCTGGGGGACTCGGCGCGACGGCGTGCTCGGTGCGGCCGGTCGACACCTGGAAGCCCGCGAGTTGCCAGCCCATGGTGCCATCCTTGAGGGCGACCACCCGGTTTGGAACGCCGGCATTGAGGAGCGACTGTGCGCCGATGATGCTGCGGGTGCGCCCGGCGCAATTGACGACGACCAGTGTCTGAGGATCCGGTGCCGCGTCGAACACGCGGTACACCAACTCGGCGCCGGGGCAATCGATGCCCCCGGGTATGCTCATGTTGCGGAATTCCTCCATCGGCCGGCTGTCGAGAATGACGAGGCGTTCACCCGCCGCACGCTTGGACGCCAGCTCGCTGGCAGTGATATGCGGCGTGCCGTAGCGATGCTCCACATACTCGCCAAAGGCCTTGCTGGGGACATTGACGCCGGAAAACACTTCGTACCCCGCCTCTTTCCAGGCGCGCACCCCCCCGGCCAATACCGACACATCCCGGTACCCGAAGCGCTCGAGCCGGGCGGCGGCCCGCCGGGCCAGATCAGCATCCCCCTCATCGCACAGGACGACACGCGCTGTCCGGCGCGGGATCAGATCCCCCACCATCATCTCAAGCCGGCTGATAGGAATGCAGGACGCGAACAGCAGATGAGCACGGTAGTACACGCCCTGCTCGCGAACGTCCACCAGGGCGAGTTCGCCGCCATCGCGCAGGATGCCCTTCAGCCCGCTGGCGGTAACGGTGCCGATGACGCTCATGGCCGATAACGCGCTTCGCGGATGTCGCTATGGGCAGGATAGTGCCGCCACGTGTGGTCGCTCGCCGTGTAGTACTGGCGCTTGTCCAGCTTCTCCAGCGCGAGCCCATACATGTGGAAGTTGAGCATGGGCACATCCGCCTTGATGTCCAGCGAGTGCAGATCGTCCGGCATGAAGGTCACACCTGTGCCTGGTCTCACGACCTCGGCCCCGGTCTGCTCGACGCCGCCGTCCAGGGTGCGTCGATAGAACCGATTGGGCTCCTCTCCGTAGACGCCTACGATCACGGCCCAGGTGGCGTGATTGTGTGGGGCGTTCGCGTACCGGCCGAAGGCCGAATTCGCATACAGGGCGAAGCGATGATCCTCGTCCTCCGACAGCCGGTACAGGCAGGACGCGCGCTGGCTGCCCGGCGCCGGCGGCGGAAAATCCTCCAGCGGGAACAGGTCCAGGCGCGCGGCCAGCGTCAGCAGCTCCTGCTTCATGTGCCCCAGTGACTCGGGCGTGACACCTTGCAAGCGCTCGATGTCGCGGACCTTTGCGACGGTAGCGGCAATCGCGGCGCGGCGCTGTACCAGCCGTGCGTCTGTCTGAGTCGTCATCGATTCATCTCCCAAGCATGGATACGAGTGCCAACCGTTAAACCGAAGCCACGTTCACCGCTACCCCGGACCGGGAAGAGGCCAGCATACCGTCGATCAGTGCATGCACGGCAAGCGCGCTGCGGCCGCTGGCCTGTGGCTCGCGCCCGGTGCGCACGGCATCCAGAAAGTCATCGATCAGCCGCCGATGCGGCTCGTGCGAGAAGGCCATCGGATCGGCGCCGCCGCCGCCGGCGAGGGCGCCTTCCACGCGCAGCACATCCTGCCCTTGCCGGTGCACTTCCAGCCGCTCGGCTTCCAGCACGGCGCTGCCCTTGCTGCCGGCTATATCGATGCGCTCGGGATAACCGGGATAGGCGACGGTTGTCGCATCGACTACGCCCACCGCCCCGCTGCGATACTCGACCGCAGCGCACGCGATGTCCTCGGTATCGATGCTGCGCAGCGCGCTGGTGCGGCACTGGGCGCTGACGCGCTGAGCCGGTCCGGCCAGGTCGAGGAGCACGTCGAGGGTGTGGATGCTCTGGGTCAGCAGGACGCCGCCGCCGTCGCGCGCGCGCATGCCGCGGCCGGGCTGCGCGTAGTACTCGGCGGAACGCCACCAGCGCACCGCGCAGGAGACGCTCAACAGGTCACCCAGCGCACCTTCTCGCAGCAGCTTGCGCAGGGCCACGGTGCCCGGCCGGAAGCGATACTGGAACACTACGCCCAGCTTGCGTCCCGCGCCCTCCACCGAGTCGACCACGGCACGCGCCTGCGGCAGCGTAATGTCGATGGGTTTCTCCAGCAGGACGTGCTTGCCCGCCTTGGCGGCCTCCACCGCCAGCTCCCCGTGGGTGCGCGGCGGGGTGAGGATCAGCACTGCGTCCACGCGCCGATCGCCCAGCAGTGCGTCGAGCGAGTCCGCTGCCGGTAGCCCATAGCTTTGCACGAACTCCCAACGCCGCTCCGGTGTCGGGCTGTACCCCCCGATGACCTCGGCACGGTCCGTCAGGTCGCGCAGAGCCAGCGCGTGCGGCTTGACCGCCATGCCGAGCCCGATGATGCCGATGCCCAGTCGCTGCATGATGCTCTCCTCTGCTTCAGCGTCGCACCGCCTCCTATCCCTTCTTCGCCGCAGACAGCTTTGCCTGCAGCGCCTCGATCCGACGGTGGTTGTCCTCGGACCCGATGTAGGTCCGGAACAGCCACTCCTGCGTGCGCATGGCGCTGTCGAGGTTCTGGTTCAGGATCTGGTTGGACAGCTGCTTGGTCTCCGCCAGACACATGCGGTCGTAGCCTGCCATCTCGCGTGCGATTGCTGCGACCGATTCGAGCAACTGCCCCTCGGGGAAGATCCTGCTCACATAGCCCATGCGCTCGGCCTCCTGGGCGTCGTAGATGCGCCCCGTAAGTGCCACCTCCTTCGCCCGTCCCAGGCCGATGATCCGCCACAGCGGGTCCATGATCGGCGTAAGCGACAGGGCGATCTCGCGCTGGCCGAACTTGGCGCGGGTCGAGGCGTAACGGATGTCGCACATCATGGTCAGGTCGAAGCCGCCGGCGATGGCCGGACCGCCCACCGCAGCGATGACCGGCTGCTCGCAGAACAGGATCGCACGATAGGTGCGGTGAAAAAGCGCCGTGTACGCCTCGTTGGAGACCTTCTGCAGCTTCTTGATCTCGTTGAGATCGAACCCGGCCGAGAAGTACTTCTCGCCGCCGGTGAGCACGATCACGTTCACGTCTCCGCGCGCAGCCAGCCGGGTGAACGTACCCTCGATCTCCTCCAGCACGTCGGGCGCCAACGCGTTGCCCTTGTCCGGCCGATGGATCGTGACGGTGGCCACCGCAGCGTCGACCGACACCAGCAAGTATTTGTGCTCCATCTCAGACCTCCATCGTTATTCGGCCTGCCATCCGTACCCCGGCGCCGCCGCGGACCCTTGCGTCCGGCGCGCCCTGCGCCCTCAGCTGCGCCCTCCGCGCAACGACAGGTCTGTCGAGCCCCGTCACTTGAGCTCGAACTCGATGATCTCCACGCGCGACGTGCCGGCGTTGCTCACGGCGTACGTCGCCGGCCCTGCGCGCCACTCGAACGCTGCCGGCGCCAGGTCGATCGCCAGTTTGGCACCCCCCCGGAGCCCGCCACCGACGCCAGATCGGGCCAGCCGTAATCGTCTTTCTGGTGTGGATCACTGCGTGACGTCACGCGATAGTAACGCTCGGCGTGACCGGCAGCGCGCCCGATCCTAAACTAACCAAGTGGTTATTTCAACGCGATGCGAGCACCGATCAGGTCGCGCCCAAGCACTCTCGACCGCACCCTGGTCCTGAATGATAGAATCGAAAAATCATATCCTTACTGATTGCCTCTAGACTCGCCAGCCCAAACCGCCCTTGGCGCCACACATCATGCAGCAGACACGAACCAGCAAAGAGCCTGGCAGGGCCGCGCGAGCGACCAAGCACCGGACGCCGACCCCTGCCGTGCGCACGCGCGACCCTGTTGCAACACGACGGCGCATCCTGGACGCCGCCAAAACCGAGTTCGCGCGTTTAGGGCTCGGCGGGGCGCGCGTGGACGCGATCGCGGCACGGGCGAAAGCCAACAAGCGCATGCTCTATCACTACTTCGGCAGCAAGCAGGGCCTGTTTCTGGCCGTGCTGGAGGATGCGTATGGCGGAATCCGTGCCGCCGAGCGCAAGCTCGAGCTCGAGCATCTGGAACCCTTGGAGGCACTGCGGACATTGGTGACCTTCACCTGGAACTATTATCTCAAGCATCCCGAGTTCCTCACGCTGGTCAACAGCGAGAATCTGCACAAGGCCAGGCATCTGAAGAAATCCAAGGTGATCGGCGAGATGCACGAATACCTCGTCGCCATGGTGGCGGGGCTGCTCCAGCGCGGCGTCCGGCAGGGCGTGTTCCGCAAGGGCGTCGACCCGGTCCAGCTCAGCATCACCATCGCAGCGATCGGCTACTATTACCTGACCAACCGCTTCACCGGCGCCATCATCTACAGGCGCGACCTCATGACGGCGCAGGCGCTGGAAGAGCGGCTCGCGTTCAACCTCGACACCATCCTGCGGCTGGTGGCAGCGTGACCTGGTGAGGGGCCGGAGGCACTCGAGGGGCGCCGGAGCCGGCCGCGCCTGCGGGCCACATCCGCCCGGGCAGATTCGCTGTTTGCGGTCGGGAATTTTTCCCGGCCTTGTCCCCTGCCGAAGAACCTAATCCGTTATTACACTTCTAACAGAATCGCCGGATCGGTGATCACGCCTATCGATGGACCATCAAAGAGGAGAAAATTCATGAAGTTCCTGACCGCCAAACGCCCGCTGATAACCGGCGCCCTGTTCGGCCTCGCGTGTCTGGCGGGCGCGCCGGCCAGTGCGGCGGATGGCAAGGGCATGGCCTACGTCAGCAATCAGAACGGCAACGTTACTGTGATCGATCTGAGCACGCTGGACACTGTGGGAGAGATCGACGTCGGTTCGCAGGGGCCCCGTGGGATCGGCGTCACCGCAGACGGCGAGCTGCTGATCACCGCCAACGGTGAGGATGGCGACATCTCGGTGATCGACCGGGTAAGCGGCAAGCTGCTGAAGCGTATTCCCATCGGCGAGAATCCGGAGTTCGTGCGCGTCCGCGGCGACTACGCATTCGTGTCGTTCGAACCCGCGGCCGTCGGCGGCCCGCCCCCGACACCTGGTTCCGAGGAAGCCAAAGCGCTGGAGGAAGCCCGCGAAAGAGAGAACGCGGAGCCGGCGAAGATTGCGGTGGTTGACCTGAAGAGCGGCAAAGTGATTCGCGCGATCACCGGCGGAATGGAGACCGAGGGCATCGAGTTCTCCGCCGACGGCAAGATGATTATCGTCACCAACGAGGCGGACGAGAACGTCAGCGTGCATGAGATCGCCACCGGCAACCTGGTGAAGAAGATCAGCACCAGGGAATACGGCAACCGTCCCCGTGGCATCAAGATGGCACCGGACGGCAAGTCCTATGTCGCCAGCCTGGAGTACGGCAACAAGCTGGTAGTCATGGACAGCCAGTTCAACGTGTTGAAAGTGGTGCCGACCGGCGAGGTTCCGTACGGGCTTTCGTTCGATCGCAAGGGGGAGCGCCTGTTCGTCGCCTTGTCCAAAGGCAAGGCGCTGCAAGTCTTCGATACGAAGACCTACGAGTCGATCAAGCAAGTCCCGACCGGAGACCGGTGCTGGCACTTCACCTTTACCCCGGATGACAATCACATCCTGGTGGCGTGCGGCCGCTCGCACGAAGTGGTGGTGATCGACGCGAGAACGCTGGAACCGGTCAAGCGCATCGAGGACAAGAAGCTGCCCTGGGGCATCGTGACGTATCCGAAAGCGGTTGGCAGCCTGGACATGCCTTAAGTCGAGCGATGGTCCGCTGGAAGGGAGAGAGCCTCGCATGCGAGGCTCTTTTTTTTCGTGGGTCCGGTCTTTCGCCGGGTTGCGCTCGAGAACATACCGCCGCCTTCGAGGGCGGGGCTGGCGAAGAGGCTTGCCTGCCGTGGAACCGATGCCCCTGCTAACATTCCCCTGCTCTGGCGTTCAACTCTGCGTGACTGCGTAGCGGACCGACTGTGATGCCCGTCTGCGAGCTCGACCACATCGTCGTGACTGCACCGAATCTGAAGGTCGGTGTCGAGTGGGTCCGCGACGCGCTCGGTGCGACGCCCGAGCTCGGAGGGGCGCATCCAGCAATGGGCACCCACAACTGCCTCCTGAAGCTGGGCGATGCGGTCTATCTGGAAGTGATCGCGCCCAACCCGAACGCGCCTGCTCCCCAGCGGCCACGCTGGTTCGAGCTGGACCGAATGGAGCGGAACTCCCTCCCCCAGCTGGCAGCGTGGGTGGCTCGTACAGCGGACATCCGCTCAGCGGTGGCAGCCTGCGGCGAGCCGCTTGGCAGCATCGAGCCGATGAGTCGAGGCGAGCTGAACTGGCTGATCACGATCCCGGACAACGGAACTCTACCGCTGGGCGGCATTGCGCCAATGCTAATCGAATGGCAGACCCAGGTTCATCCCGCGTCGCGGCTGCGCGAGTCAGGCTGCACGCTGCTCCTGC
>DAIQQA010000291.1:0-3615 GCA_036787045.1 Burkholderiales bacterium
CTCGGGCAGGAGGGGAAACAGCTTTCTCGCGTCCTCAGGCGGCGAAACAGCTTTCTCCCTTCCTCGGGCAGGAGGGGAAACATCTTTCTCCCCTCCTCAGGCGGGAGGGGAAACATCTTTCTCCCCTCCTTACAAAGGAGGGGTGGCGCCCCCGGGTCGCTGCCCGGGGCAGGCTCCGGCGACGGGGTGGTTGGCGTTCGCTTACTGTGGCTGGAGCGCAATGCGCTCATACGAAGCATAGGGTAGCTCAAGCGGGACCCACCCGCTGCCCTGGCGGTGGGGGAGAACAGATAGCACTTCGCACGCTTCCCGATAGACGGCGTCCGCGGCGCCTCAGCGCGGCGTAAGCTTCCGTCTGATCCCCCTGCTCTGTGCGCATGCGGCGTCCACCTCGCAAGACCTGCCGATGCGCATGGTTTCTCTCCCGCTGCGGCGTGCCTGAGTGCAGATCGGGAACGTGCGCTGCTCTAGCGTCATCCAATCGCACAGAAGCAGGCGAATCGGTAATGCAGGAGACGGTCATGCAAGCTGGGGCAGTGCTCCGTGGCAGGAGCGATAGTGGAGATCTGGAGCTGGCTGCGCGCGCAGCCGCCGGCGACGCCGTCGCCATGGAGGCGATCATGCGGCGTCACAACCGCACGCTGTACCGCGCGGCACGCAGCATCCTGAAGTCCGATGCCGAAGCGGAGGATGCTGTCCAGGAAGCATACGTGCGCGCCTACCAGGCGCTGTCCCGATTCCGTGGCGAGGCGAACCTGGGCACGTGGCTCACGCGCATCGCGGTGAACGAGGCCTTGGCGCGGCTGCGCCGCAAGCGGCGCGAGGACAACGTCGTAACGTTCGGCGAGGCGTTCGACCCGGATACTGCGTCGAGCGCGAACACGGATAGCCCCGAGGGCGCCGTGATGCGCGAGCAGCTGCGTGCGCTGCTGGAGCGCCATGTCGACAAGCTCCCGGCCGCCTTCCGCACCGTGTTCGTGCTGCGCGCACTGGAGGAGATGAGCGTCGACGAGGTCGCAGGCTGCCTCGAAATTGCGTCTGTGACCGTGCGCACGCGCTACTTCCGCGCACGGGCGCTCCTGCGCGAGAGCCTCGAGCGCGAGCTCGACGTCGCTTCTACGGATGCCTTCGGCTTCGCCGGCGCGCGTTGCGATCGCATCGTGGCGGCGGTTCTCCTCCGCATCCGCGGCCCAGCTGCACCGCCCGGCTGACGCTGCGCGTTCCACTGCCGTCTCCCTCGCAGCAAGACACTCCCGCCATGCGCGGGACGGGGTTCCTCACGCCTTCAACTTCAACCAAGGAGCAACCATGTCGTTCTTCGCTTTCGTACCAACGTCACCGGACAACCCAAGCCGCCGCTTCTTCGTCACCCGCTCGGGTTGGATGCTGTCGGCCGGCGCCGTAGCCCTGCTGGCCGGTTGCGACACCGTCGCCGCGCAGAAAAGCTCGGCTGCAGACGCGATGGCAACGGACGTGCGCATCCTCAACACCGCGCTCGCAGCAGAGCACGAAGGCGTGGCTGCGTATCAGGTCGGGGCGCAGAGTGGACTGCTGCAGAAGCCCGTGCTGGATCTCGCCGTGCAGTTCCAGGGGCACCACAAGGCGCACGCCGACCTGCTCGCCGCGACCGTGAAGAAGCTGGGCGGCACGCCGGTCGACCCGAAGCAGAAGTACGACTTCCCCGTCGAGCAGTTGCGTACGCAGGCAGACGTCCTGCGCTTTGCCGCCAGCCTGGAGCAGGGAGCGGTGACGGCCTACCTCGGCGCGGTGCCGATCCTGGATGATCGCGAGCTGGCTCGCGCGGCGGCGAGCATCCTCGGCGACGAAGCCATGCACTGGGCCGTGCTGCGCTATGCGCTCGGCGAGAATCCGGTTCCAGCGGCGTTCGTCGGCTAGCCCAGTGCGGGCGGAGTGGCTGCCGGTGCTGGAGAAGACGTTGCCGCGGGGGCGGGGATGATATGACGGGAGTGCCTGAGCAAGTGTTGTCGTTCCCGCGGAGGCGGGAACCCAGGCTGCTCTGATGCTTCTGGATCCCCGCCTCCGCGGGGATGACACCTAACCAGGTGTTCCTTGGAAGGTACTCGCAATCATCCTCGCGGTTCGCCTACTGCAAGACACCGCTCCTGTTTCGGCGTGCGCGGCAGGGCACTGCCGACCAGCGCAGCTGCGACCTGCCCAGGCGCAGCGCTACCTGGGCGCGCCTTCGCGCTTGCGAGCGAGCTCCCGCTGCTTTTCGCGACGCCACTCCACAGCACGGTAGCGCCCCTCGCCGAGCTGGTCCTTGGTGAGCCGGGGCTCCAGCTCGGCCAAGGCCGTCTGGGCTTCTGTCACCCCGCCTGCAGCAGCGAGCGTGAGCCATTTGGTAGCTTCCACCAGATCTTGCTCCACGCCACGCCCTTTGAGGTAAGCGTTGCCCAGGTTGTATTGACCTACCGGCCCGCCTGCCTCTGCCACCTTGCGGAACCAGTACAACGCTGTGACGGGGTCCTTTTCGACCCCGGTGCCGTGGTCGTAGAGATAGCCGAGGTTGTTGGCGGCGATGATGTCCCCCTTCTCGGCGAGCGCCTGCCATTGCGCGAGCGCGGCAGCGACATCACCGCTGTTCCAGGCGTCTTCCGCGCCTTTGAGCGAGGGCTCGTCTGCAAGCGCGGAGGAAAGGCAAAGCAGCGTTGCGCAAAAAATGCTGAACAGGCGGGGGAGCATTGGGGATGGGTCCTGGGATGGATCGGGCGCTATTGTAATGCGGACGAAGGACAAAGAACGGAGGACTGTGGGCGAAGGACGAAGCCCGGAGGGTGAAGAGAGGAGGACGGTTCACGTCCGACGTGCTATCCCCTTCGTCCTCCCTCCTTCCGCCGTCCTTTACAATACGAAGTTCCTCCAACCTACCAAGACCGATCATCATGCTCAAACCCTTTCGCTTGTTGCTGGCTGCCGCCATCGTCCTGCCGCTCGCCGCCGAGTCCGCCTCGGCCGCCGATCCTGAGAACACGCTCTACCTGGAGCTCAAGGACGGGCGGGTGGTGATCGAGCTGCGTCCCGACCTCGCACCCAAGCATGTGGCGCGCATCAAGGAGCTCACGCGCAAGGGTTTCTACAACGGGCTGGTGTTCCATCGGGTGATCGACGGTTTCATGGCGCAGACCGGCGATCCGCAGGGCACCGGTATGGGCGGCTCGGGCGTGAAGCTGCCTGCCGAGTTCAGCCGCGAGCCCTTCGGTCGCGGCACCGTCGGCATGGCGCGCGCCGGCGATCCCGACAGCGGCGATTCGCAGTTCTTCATTTGCTTCGCGCCCGCCAGTTTCCTCAACGGCAAGTACACCGTGTGGGGCAAGGTCGTGTCCGGCATGGAGTTCGTCGACATGATCAAGAAGGGTGATCGTGCCGCCAATGGTGCGGTGGCCAACCCCGACAAGATCGTGAAGATGCAAGTAGCCGCGGACGCCGCTAAGTGATCGTAAGAAGGACTGACCCGAAGTCCGAGCACACGGAACGTCCGAAGCGATCACGCTGCGCGTGCCATGCCTTCCCGGGCAGGCTCCCACCACCCCGTCACGCTTCGCGTGCCACCCCTCCTCGGGCAGGCTCCCACCACCCCGTCACGCTGCGCGTGCC
>DAIQQA010000138.1:0-2253 GCA_036787045.1 Burkholderiales bacterium
CTGAGAGCGGATCCCTCCTCACCCGGCTTCGAGAAGCAGTATCGCCGCTTCGTCCGCCTCTGCGCGCCTCTGCTGCATGAGAACGGCGGCCCGTTCGGCGGCTTCGGCTTCGACATCGGCGCACGTCCCGAGCATGCGCTATGGGCATGCGACGAGCTCAAATCGACCCGATGCTTTACCGGTAAGCCGCTGCACATGGGCGGCACGGACTACGATCGCGAGGGAATTGCTGGGCTGGGCGTGGCGGTCGCGGGGGCCACGATGATGCAGATCCGGGGTGAGGATCCCGCGCAGGCGACATTCGCCGTGCAAGGCATGGGCGCGATGGGCGCCGCGGTGCTGCGTTACTTCAGCGAAACCGGAGCCCGCCTGACGGCAATCGGAGATCCCAAGTTCGGCGGAACCTGGAGTATCGATCGGCCTCCTTCCGCCGAGCTGCACCAGGCGCTCGTAACGCAGAACGCTGCGGGAACGATGTTACTTCTGGCAACCGAGGCAAAGCGAGTCTCCACCAGCGCCGAGGATGTTCTGTATCTGCCCACCGACATCCTGTTTCCCTGCGCGGTGCAGAACGTCATCGCCGAAGGCAATGTCGATAGAGTCCAGGCTCGCTTCGTTTGCGAGGGTGCGAACGGCCCGGTCACGGAGGCAGCGAGAAGCCGTCTGCATGCCCGCGGCATCCCGCTGGTTCCCGATTTCATCGCCAACCCCGGGGGTGCGATTGCGGCTTTCGTCGAGCTGACGTCCACCGGTGCGGACAAAGCCGAGGAAGCGAAGCGCCTGACCCGCGACAAGATCGCCACCAACGTGCGCACGCTGTTCGAGATCGCCGAGCGCGAGAGCTGCGAGCCGCAGCACGCTGCGACGTACATGGCGTTGACCAGGATCAGGGAGACGTCGGGACCGCGTTGGTGACGAAACTCCCGATCGTCAATCGGCAGACGAGCCAGCCGCGAACCTCGTCAACCCGGAGCCGCGCAGCGGGACCCCGAATCCAGGGATCGACATCGAAGACCACTTGTAATCGATCGGGTCCGCTAGAGGGTCAGAAGGTGTCTCTTCTCGGCGCTCCTGACAGCATCGACAGACACCGACGTATCGAACGTGACGAATCGCCCGCCATGCCGGACGGCGAGGGCGAGCAGATAGAGATCGGTGATCTGGCGCGGTCCGTGAATGCGGGCCGAATCGGCCACCTTCGCATCGAGCAAGCTGACATCGTCGGGCCAGAACTCGTGAAACGCGCTTGCGTTGGCCTCCGTCAGACGCTCCACGACGGCTCGCACCGATAACGCGTTCGGGTAGCCCGGATGCGACATGATGCGGATACATCCGTTCTGCGTGATCGGACAAGACGCCCAGCCGCTGCGTGCGTGCCCTGCGAACCACTGTGTGGCGCGTGCGTGCAGGGAGTGATCGGCGTCCAGCAGGGCGATCAGGACGTTCACGTCCAGAAGCGCGCGCATTAGTAGGCGTCTTCGTCGCGCAACTTGTCGATCAGCTCGTTGGTGACAATGCCGCCGCGCTTCGGGAACGGCCGCAAGCCGTAGAGCGCCTTCGGCGCCCGTGCCGTCAGCGGAGGAGGCGGGGCATTCAATGCGTGGCGGGCGAGCTCCGAAATAACCTGCCCGGTGGACTTCTTCTCCCGGCGCGCCCGCTCTTTGGCGGCTTGCAGGACGTCGTCGGCAATGTCGAGGGTGGTGCGCACGCATCAGATGCTATCGCATCACGCATCACACGTCAATGGCCGGCTTGCGAGCACCCTGTCCGGCCGCCCAGTCGCAAATAGCAGATCCCCTGTTGAATGATCTGGCCCCCGAATACCGGGAGGCGGCCTTCCGAGCGCCTCTCAAGAAGGCCATCGTATGTGGTTGCATGCACAGTATTCTTTGAGCCCCCTCACCCCAGCCCTCTCCCACGAGGGGAGAGGGAGCTTTCTTTGCTCTCGCCTGGCCGCCCTGCCCGTCTAACACGCTCACGAGGCGGGGTGCCGGCGGGGCGGTGTGGGGCAGCGGCCAAGGTGCAGCGTGAACTTATCCAGGTAGCCCATAGGCGAACGCAGGGAGGTCGGCCCAGAGCTACGCCGTCCCGTGGCCCTCTGGCCCGCAGTAGAAGAGCAAGTGTGCCCGTTCAGGGCGCGCCCTCCAACTGCCGCACCAGTTGCTGGATGCCAGGCTCGGCCGGAAGCAGTGTCAGCAGCTTGCGGCCATAGCGCAAGGCCGCCTCGCGTCCACCGAGATCACGATTGATAGT
>DAIQQA010000138.1:2353-12857 GCA_036787045.1 Burkholderiales bacterium
TACAGGTCGGCGAGGTTGACGTAGGCCCGCACGAAGCCAGGCTCCAGCTTCAGCGCGGTGCGGTATTCCGCTTCCGCCTTGTCGGGTGCGTTGCGCTGACTGTAGAGCAACCCCAGATTGACGTGCGACTCGGGCCGGTCCGCGTTGACCTGCTGGACCGCGATGTATTCCTCGATGCCTTTGTCGAGTGCTGCACGCTGATCGGCTGCAAGGCCTTCGGCCGGGACGGGCAGCAGGAACGAGATGGCCTCGACGCGCACCGAACGTACCGGATCGGCGAGCAGGTGGTTGGCCACCCCCCAGCGCTGCTCGGCGGGAATCCCGGCGAGGCCGCGCAGCGCGCCGAGACGCACCAGCTCGCTTGCGTCGCGCAGCCCCTTCTGCACTTCGGAAACCAGGCTTGGCGACAGGTACGCCGCCAGTTCGGCGTATGCGGTGGCGCGCCCGATGGCAGGTTGCCCGCGGTCCTGCGCCATGGCGAGCAGCAGGTTCTTCGACTCCGGCGATCCGCTGCGAGCCGCGTGGAAGGCCGGCGTCCAGGCCTGCAGACCTTTGCGCTGCGGGCCGTGCCACTTCTCGACTGCGTCCGCCGCCCATTGCGCAGATCTGTCCCGGTGGCAGTCGTTGCAGGCGTTGGGGGTACCGTACTTCACCGACAGATCCGGGCGCGGCACGCGGAAACTGTGGTCGTGGCGCGGGTCGATCACCATGTAGTTGCGCACCGGCATATGGCAAGCCGGGCAGCTCGCCAGCTCGGGCGTCAGCGGGTGTCCGGTGTGGGTCTGTCCGCCGTACTTCTCGGCCGAGTGGCACTGGTAGCACACGCCGTTGCCTTGCGCGCGCAGCTTCCCCGAGTGCGGATCGTGGCAATCGCCGCAGCTGACGCCCTGCTCGTGCATCTTGCTCTGCAGGAACGAACCGTAGTTGTAGACCTCGTCGCGCATCTGGCCGTCCACCTGGTACAGACCTTCGGTGAGCAGCGCCGGCTGGTGCGTGTCGGCGAGGGGTCTGCCCGGCACGTGGCCCTCCCAGATCTGCGCGCGCCGCGCGTGACACATGGCGCAGGTCTCGACCTCCTTACGCGTCGTGCGTGGCGTGCTTCGCTTCGCATTTCCCGTGGCCGCATCGATAACCCACTGCACACCCGCACGCTCATCGAAGCGCACAACCAGACCCTTGTCGGGAGCACGACTCTTCTCCTGCGCCCAATGCACGTGGGTCGACCCCGCGCCGTGACAGGCCTCACACCCCACGTTGATCTCGGACCAGGTCGTCTTGAAGGTGTCGCCTGCCGGATCGTAGTTCTTGCGCACGTTGGTGGAGTGGCACTCCGCGCACATGAAGTTCCAGTTCTGCATGCCGCGTGTCCAGTGCAAGGGATCGTCATGCGTGATCCGCTCGTCGGGATACAGGTGATACCAGCGCTGCCCGCCTTGTGCCTTCGGGCGCACGTCCCAGACGATCGACAGCGCCTGGATGCGTCCGTCGGGAAACTCGATCAGGTATTGCTGCAGTGGCGCGACACCGTACGTGTATTTGACCTCGAAGTCCGCGAGCCTGCCGTCCTTGCCGTCGGTGCGCACGAAGTACTTCCCGTCGCGGCGGAAGAAGGTAGAGGTCAGCCCCGCGTAGCTGAAACGCGCATCGTCGAAATCGCCGAGCACGGAGGCGGGTGTCGCATGCTGCATGGCGAGCTGGTGCTGCGAGCCCTGCCATGCAGCATACTGCTCGACGTGGCACTGCTCGCAGGACCCGGCGCCGACGTAGTGTGCGTCTGCGATCGGCACGGGAGGCGTGCCGGGGGGCTGGCGCTGGAGCACCCACCAGCCGAGCGCCACCGCGGCCGCGACTGCGATGGCGACGATGGATACGAGGAGCAGCCTGGGATGCAAGATGAGAAGACCTATTCGCGCAGATGCAGCGACGCGCTGCATGCGGTCCGGATGCTAGCAGACGAGCTTACCCCGAGGATAGCCCGAGGTCGGTCATCTAGCCCACCGCTCCGCCATAATGTCGCGTTCTGGTAGACGATCCACGCGACACTCGACCGCTTCACTGACAATGTGAGCACTGCTGCTACCACCCTTCCGCACCGACGTTTCCGCAAACTGCTGCTGTGGGCGGCCCTATTCGTCCTGGTTGCGCTGGTTGCGCTCGTCGTCCTGCTGCTGACGCTGGACGCGAACGTATACCGCCCGAGGCTGGAGCGGGAGATCTCGCAGGCGCTCGGACGCGAGGTTTCGACCGGGGACCTGTCGTACTACCTGTCGTTGCGCCCGACCTTCTCCGTGCGCGATCTGCGCATCGCTAATCCACCCTGGGCGTCGCGTGTCGACCTGATTAGAGCCGAGCAAGGCGAGATCCAGGTCGACCTCGTCGCCCTGTGGCACGACCGGCTGGAAATACGTCGCATCGCGCTGGACGGCGTTGACGTGCTGTTCGAGCGGTCCGCCGACGGCGCTGTCAACTGGGTGTTTGCCCCCGATCGTCCAGCGGTCGATGCGGATAAACCGGTGCGCCTGCCGGACATCGACGCGGTTGCTTTGCAGGACGTGCGCGCGGCCTGGCGCGGGGCCGACGGCCAAGTGCAGGAAGCCAGGATCGCGACGGCCTCGGCCACATTGCGCGCGGACCGTCCGTTCCAGGCTGCAATCCAAGGGACACTGCGCGATACGCCCGTGCGCGTCGACGTCGCTGCGAAGTCCTCGCTGCAGGACGCCCTGCGCGGCAAACCCTGGGAAGTCACCGTCGCGCTCAGCGGACCGCAAGCACAAGCATCGCTCGATGCGAGCATGCCCCATCCCTTTTCCATCGAAGGGATCGACCTGCGCATACGGCTCGAGGGCGAAAAGCTCAGCACGCTGTCCGCCCTCGCCGGCAGCACGTTGCCAGGATGGGGACCCTATCGCATCTCGTCACGCTTGCGCTACGGCGAGGGCGCAGTGCGGCTCGACGATCTCGCCCTGCTTCTCGAGGGGCTGCCGGGCGAACCGTCGCGGGTCGAAGTGTCTGCAGGTGATGCGGTATTCGGGGAGAAAGTGCCTTCGCGAGTCGCGCTCGCGGGCAAGCTGGGCAGCGCGGATTTCAAGCTCGATGTCACGACTGCGGAGCTTCCCCGACTCCTGAAGCGGGACGCTGCTCTGCCGGTGACCGCGCGTGCGATGCTGGCGCGTCTCACCCTGGACGCCACCGGCACCACCGACCTACGGCCAGGTGGGCCGCGCTTCGATCTCGCGCTGAAAGCCGAAGGAGACGCGCTAGAGCCGCTGCGACTGGTCACGAAGCAACGCATCGGCGGCGGGTTGCCGCTCAGGCTCTCCGCACGTGTTTCAGGCGCGACGCAACGCTATACCGCCAACGCAATCGCCGGCAGCGTCGCCGGATGCACGATCGCGGGCGACTTGGCGCTGGATGCAGCAAGCCGGCCACGCCTCAGCGGCACGCTGGCGCTCGGCCGACTCGACTTGGCGGCCTTCGACTTGCCACAGCCCCAGACAAAGCCAGCACACGCTGGCGCGGCGTCACCGCCGTCGTGGTTGAACGCCATCGATGCCGACGTCTCCCTGCGAATCGCCGGTATTGCCGGTCTCGGCATCCCTGCCGAGCGGCTCGCAGGACGCGTGGCGCTCACCAACGGCCGTGTGCGCATCGACGGTTTCACCGGTTCGATCGCACGCACCGATGTGACCGGCAAGGCCGCACTGCAATGGAGCGGCCAACGCCCGTGGCTGGATGCGCAGCTTCGCATCCCGGTCGTCGATGCTGCCGCCTTCGATTCTGGAGGCTCGGCCAAGCGCCCGAGCCGCGAGTGGATCGACGCACCCCTGCCGTTGTCGTCGCTCGGGAATCTGGATGGCGTCGCGGAGGTGGAGGTCGGTCGCGTCGTGGGCGCACGCGTTCCGGTTGCGAATCTGGCGGCCACGCTCCGCCTTCAGCGCGGACGTCTGACCCTGTCTCCGCTCTCGGCCGTCGTGGCCAGCGTTCCCGTGCGCGGCCGCGCGACATTGGATGCCGGCGGCGAGCCTCGACTCACAGCCGCAATAACCGCCGACGGCGCCGAGCTCGCGCCAGTGCTCGCCGCTTTCGGCCAGGACGCTCCGGTTTCTGGTCGGTTGGGTCCCGCACGCTTCACGGTCGATGCACGAGGCAAGACTCCACGGGCGCTCGTCGCCAACGCTCGCGTAGTTGCACGCGTGGACGCTTCGACGTTGGTGCTCGGCCACAGGCAGCAGCAGATCACCCTCGATCGTGTCACGGTCGGCGCGCACTCCGTGGCCGCGGTGCGACTGGACGCCGAAGGGACGCTCGGCAGAACGAGCTTCGAGCTTGCCGCCTCCGGCGGTCCGCTCGCCGAACTTCTCGACCCGCAGCGTGCCTGGCCGACGATCACCGCCGAACTCCACGCAACACGAGGGGACCAGCGGCTCGAAGTGACCGCTGCGACCGGGCCGTTGCAGCGAGTGCTAGGCCGGAAAGACGTGCCCATCCGCATCGACGCCAACATCGAAGGCGCACGCGGACAGCTCGCCGGCACGATCGCGGACCTGAGTCGCCCGGCGAGCAGCCCCTTGCGCGCTGACGTGACGATCGACAGCCTGACTCATCTGGCGCAGTGGCTCCCGGGGACGCGGCTGCCGGATCTTCCGCTGAATGGCTCCGCCGTCGTGAATTTGGAGCCGGGGGCAGTGTCGTTGCAGGGCATGACGCTGCGGGCCGGGCGCAGCGATGCGACGGGCACATTGCGAGTGAAGTGGAAGGACCGGACCGACGTCGCACTCGACGTCGAGTCGCAGCTCATCGATTTCGCGCCCTGGACGGCGCGCAACCCGCCCTCGGAGACGGCCGGACCAGTCGTCGAGGACTGGCCGGTGCCGCTAGAGAGGCTGCGCGCGCTGGACGCTTCGGTGCGCATACGGGCGCGACGCCTGACAGGTCTGCACGCCGATCTGAACGACGTGACCGTGGACAGTACCTTGAAGAACGGATTGCTCGAGCTGTCGGGAGGGTTCGCAGAAGGCGGTACGCGGGCCGAGCTGCGCTTCGACGCTCGAGACAGCGTTCCGCAAGCCGCTGCTCGAATCGCCACACAGGACCTCGACCCGGAGGCGCTCAAGTTCGAAGGCTTCGCCCCGGCATCCGAGGGCCCGCGGCTCTCGCTCCAGGCAGCGCTCGCCGGGACCGGCGCCACATCGGCGGCGCTGCTGCGCTCCGCCCGCGGCGAGGTGCTGGCAACCGCGGGGGCCGGAAAGGTTCGGCAAGTGGCTGCACCGTACCTGGTGCAGGACGTCCTGCGGAGTCTGCTCACCGTCCTGGTACCTGGACGCGAGCTGAAGGAGTACGCCGATCTCGAGTGCGCCGCGATGCGCTTCGACATCAGAGACGGGGTGGCCAGCTCGCCGGACGGCATCGCGTTCCGGTTCAAGCGCATGGATATCCTCGGCAGTGGCGCCGTGAACCTCAGCAGCCGCGAAATCCTGTTCGGCTTCCGCGCGGTCCGGCGGCATTGGCTGAACTTCAGCCCGCTGGAGCTGGCGGGCGACCTGGCCCAGATCCGGGGGACGCTGGACCAGCCCAAGGTCGGGCTCGATACCGAGGGCCTTCTGGTCAAGGGTGGCGTCGCCTGGGCCACTCTGGGCATTTCGTTGCTCGCCACCGACACGCTACGCCAGTTGGGCAAAGCCGAAAATCCGTGCGCGGCGATCGCAGCGAAGGGTAAGACCTCGAGCGATCCGCTGGATGCGCTCATCCGCGGGTTGCCAAAGCTGCCGAGCGCGCCGGCGAAGGCGCCTTGACGCGAACGTGGCTCCAGCTCAGTAGAACCAGCCCCAGACCAATCCGCCTGGCGGCGTTGCCTGGTAGTCCTCACCGGATTCGCTCAGCCCCATCGCTCCGCCGCTGGCCGCGACTCCCTCGGTTGCGTAGCCGTAGTACACCGTGTCCGAGCTCGAGGCGTATACGCGCGAGTGGGTTGCGAGATAAACGGGTGCAGTGGGAGGTATGCCGTAGATGGCGGCGGGCACGTTGTCGGTCACGCTCCACGGGCCGGTGGCGGTGCGCGCCTCGAACCACACGCCGTTCTGCGCGCCGTACCAGTTGTCGATATCCACCTGGATGATGGGCGCGGAAGCGTTGGCGACGTAGTTGAGTTGCGTGCCCGCGATCGGCTCGAGCTTCGGGTCGCCGTCGATCACGACGTTGAAGCGCGCCTGATCACGCCCAACCGCGACCAGGGTCGGCAGAGGGGGTTCGGTGCCGGGCGCGGACGCCCCCTTGTTGACCATCGATGCAGCGACGTCGCCGTTGCGAGCATCCGCGGGAACGCGCGCAAAATCCGCTGGCAACTTGTCCGCCGCTATCGGCTCGAACGGGCCGCGCATGGACGCGCCCTGGAACCAGCGTCCCCCGGCAAGCACGTAGAGCTTCTTGCTCTTGGTCTCGCGGAAGATGTGCGCTTGGGTGTTGGTCACGTACTGCAGGCCCGTACCTGGAATAGGTGCAAACTTCGGCTCCCCGCTGACGCCTGCCAGCACCGCAGGCCGTGCGCTCACCACGATCAGCGGCACGGTCTTGCCGCTCAAGGTCGGGCGCTTCCCCGTCTTGGGATCGGGCTTGCCGACCAGCAGGTTCGCGCGGCCGCTGTCGATGGCCGCCTGGAGCGCACGGTCCGCGCCCGGAGGCGCCTTGGCGATGCTCCAGGGTCCGCGCAGCGATGCGGCGCTGACCCAGCCGTCATACAGGCGCAAGTGCAGCTTGCCCGCTGGGTCCTTGAGCAGCACGACGCGGGTATTGCGCACGCCCTGCAAGTCCGTCCCAGGCACCGCTACGAAGCGAGGCTCGCCGTCCACGGATACCAGCACCGCAGGATTCCTCACCACGATGATGCGGGGTGTTGCAGCCTTCGCCGCCGCATCGCTCTTCTTCAGCGCTTCCGCTTGTGCAGCGCTGGCCTGGAGGTGCGCAAGCTGCAGCCGCTTCACGCTGCGCGGGGTGAAGTTGCGCAGCAGATCCAGCCACGCCTGCTCCCGGTCTAGTGCCGCAGGGAAGCGTGCATCGGTGAGAGTCAACGCATCCAATGCCACGGTGCCTGCCGCTTCGTCGACGACGGTGCTCGCGGTCATGCGCACGACGCCGGGCACTGGCTGGTCCTGCCCGTCGGGCTGTGCCACCACCGCAGCGTCGGCAACCAGGTTCGAGCCGTCCCAGCTCTGCACCTGGGGCTGGTGCACCTCGAAGGCCACACCGGTGGCGGCGAAGCTGCGCGGCCAGCCCACGTCCTCCGCGATGCGCGGCGCTGCCGCCGGGACGCCCGGCGCCTCATCGCCCTTCGACAGCGAGATGGTGAACTCCTGGGAGGAGCCTGCGTCTCCCGGAGTGCTCTCCGCGGCCGCTTCGGGCTCGGAACTGGCTGCGGCCGCGGCCGCCGCTGCACCTGGAGCAGGCGCTGCCGGCGGAGCAGCGGCGGGGGCCGGCTCCGGCGCGCTCGACAGCGAAGGCGGTGGCAGGACGTCGCGCATCTCCGCCTGCGGCAGGCGCTCGAGCTTGGGCTCTCGCGAGCCGCAGGCCGACAACAATACCGCGCACAGCACCAGGGCGTAGGCAGCAGGTCTCGACATGTTGTGTTTGTGTGACAGCGAGCGAAGCGGCGATGATACTTGAGTCGCTCGTCGCAGGGGGGCGACGGGGGCCCTCGACGGGAGTGGGGTGGATAGGCACGGCAGCCCCCTCACCCCAGCCCTCTCCCGCGAGGAGAGAGGGAGGCCAGAGGTGGCGGTATCGCCGTATGATTGCCACTTTTCACCGGAGAGCGACGATGGCCCAGGAACGCGGCATGACGATTCACTTCATGGACGGCAGCCGGATGAGCGTGACCTTTCCAAAGCAGGTCAAGCACGACGAGTCGGTTCCCGTGCGTCTCGAGCGCCTGCTGGAAAAGGAGATCCTGATGCTGGAGGCCGACGGCGCCCTGCTGGCGATCCCGTTCGCCAACATCAAGTACCTGCAGGTCTATCCCTGTCCTGCGGTCCTGCCGGACTATGTGATCAAGGAGGCGAGCACAAGCGGGTAACCGCGGTCCTCGAGAGCAGGCTTTCGGCCGCGCTCGAGAGCGACATCTTCCACACCGAGCCCGACCAAGTGACCTCGGTCGGACGCCAGCCGCGCCGCACGAGCGCGGGGAAGGCGTCCTGGACCCCGCCGACGACGACCAGGTTGAGCGGGTCGCCGTTCTTCGAACCCGACTCGTTGGTCACGCAGCAAGGTAAGGTCTCGAGCGCGGCGCGAAGCGCATCGTCCTCGGTGTACTCGACGATCTCTTCGGGCGGGTAGATGTCGCGGCTGAAGACCTCGCGGGCGTGATAGTCGGCGCGAAAGCCCGGAACCTCGGTGAGGAACGAGAACGCGCGCAGCCGTCCGGTAGCGAGCAAGTCCAGCTGTACCAGCTTGACCCCCTCGTCGAGATTGGTGAGCACGACGCCGGATTTCGTCGCGCCGGGCGGCACGGGATTGCGAAATGCGAGCGTCCGGAAACGCTGCGCCAGCTCGGTGGCGCCTGCGCCGGACCGGTCCGGCTCGAACGCCTCCGCTGCTTCCGACACGGAGAAGAAGTTCGGATCGAGTCCCGGATACATCAACCAGTAGGCTCGATCGTCGCGATTGTCGATCTCGATCCAGACCGGCTGGATGCCAGCGGCACGCCGTAGACGGCCTCGCTCTCGGCCGCCGACAGGGCGACGACCGCTGCGCGAACGCCCCCCTTCTCCTGCGTCATCACACGGGTCTTGAAGGCGCTGCCCTCGGCCGGCTTGGGGCTGCTCGACGCGCAGCCGGCGATCGCGAGCGCGGCGCTCAAGACGATCGCGAGAGACGGGTGCATATCACGCAGCCGATATTGCACTCAGTTTACGGGCTTTCATGGCACCCCGCTGGCCAAGCCGGTACTCCTCGTCGGGGAAGCTCCCACCAGCCCGTCAGCTACGCTGACACCCTCCGCATGGTGGTTGGGAGAGAATGCGGGCTACTTGCCCACGGGCTTCACCGCGATGGCCAGCGCTTCGCTGTAGGTGATATCGACCAGGTCGCCGACCTTCACCTTCTTCAGATTGTTGGGGTCGCGCGCCTTGATCGTGCGCGAGTTGCCGGCTGGCCCGGTCAGCGTCACCGTGCCTGCGGCCAGGTCGATCGCCGTGATCGTGGCGGTCATCGTGACCGAGCGGCCTACCGTCGCCGAGGGTTTCTCGCCGGGCTTGGCTGTGGTGACGCCCTCGTCGGCGCTGACGCCGGGCGTGCCTTCACCGGCAGGCTTGACCTCCCAGGCCAGCGCCTCGGTGTAGGCGACAACCACTTCGTCGCCTACCTTGATCTGGTCGAAGTTCTTCACGGCATCGGTGGCCTCGACGACAATCTCCCCACCTGACTCGTCGCGCAGCGTCACCTGCCGCTGAGATCGGTCTACGGCGGTGATGGTCGCGCGGGATTCGACGACATCCTCCATACGGCCGCTCGGCTTCTCCGGGCTGGCGCAGGCTGCCAACAGGACCAGCGTCATGGCAGCAGTCAAGGCGTGGATCTTCATGCTTGTTCTCCTAATGAGGTGCAGATCTCAACTGTATACGCAGTACCGAGAGGACGGCGCGATTCCTACGTTCTCCCGCATTCGGGCACACGATTATCCACGAGCCCCGGTCCGGCCGGAAGGCCGGCGATATGCAGGTCCCCTGCCAGCCGAAGTCGGCGTTTTCCGTGCAGATCCGGGTCAACACACGACGGAAACGGGCCGCACCCGTTGGGACGGGTGCGGCCCGGTGCGGCGACCTGTCTTCCAGGTCAGCGCGACATCACTGCTTGCCGACGTTGCTCGTCACCGCTTCCATCACGTTGTCGAGATTGAAGCTGCCGGGCTTCTGGCGCGGCGGGAACTCGCGGAAGCTCTGCAGCCACTGCCCCACGTAAGCGCCCGCGGGAGCGATCATGAACATGTGCTCGGCAAACCAACGCTCATAGTCCATGCCAATTTCGTGGGCGAGCTCGAACGGGTCCATGCGCAGATTGGTCAGCATTGGGGCGCGCAGTTTCACGAACGGCTCCTGCCAGACGTGCAGGCCGTGGGCATCCTGCCGCAGGAAGGTGGCCTTCCAGTTGCCGTAGCGCAGTGCCGCGACGCTGCCGTCGTCGGTCCAGTAGATGAACTCCTGGCGGGGCCACGCGGCCTCGCCCTTGAGAGCGGGCAAGAGGTTGTAACCGTCGAGGTGGACCTTGTAGGTCATGTCGCCGACTTTCCGGCCCTTCAGGAGGTCCTCCTTGACCGTGGTGTCGCCCGCTGCGGCCAGCAGGGTCGGGAGCATGTCTTCGTGCGCAGCGACGTCATTGATGATCGTCCCGGGCTTGATGACGCCGGGCCAGCGGATCACGGACGGAACCCGGAAGCCGCCTTCCCATTGGGTGGCCTTCTCCCCGCGGAACATCGTGGTGCCGCCGTCGGGCCAGGAGAAGGATTCCGAGCCGTTAT
>DAIQQA010000139.1:0-12808 GCA_036787045.1 Burkholderiales bacterium
TCGGCAAGGTGAGCAACCTCACCGATTACGGCGCCTTCGTCGAGATCGAGTCGGGCATCGAGGGGCTGGTCCACGTCTCCGAGATGGACTGGACCAACAAGAACGTGCATCCCTCGCGCGTGGTGCAGGTGGGCGACGAGGTCGAAGTGATGATCCTGGAGATCGACGAAGACCGCCGCCGCATTTCACTCGGCATGAAGCAGTGCATGCCCAATCCGTGGGACGAGTTCGCCGCCAACTACAAGAAGGGCGACAAGGTCAAGGGGCAGATCAAGTCGATCACTGACTTCGGCGTGTTCATCGGCCTGCCCGGCGGCATCGACGGCCTGGTGCACCTGTCCGATCTGTCCTGGACCGTTCCGGGCGAGGAAGCGGTGCGGCAATACAAGAAAGGCGACGAGGTCGAGGCGGTGGTCATCGCCATCGACGTCGAGCGCGAGCGCATCTCGCTCGGCATCAAGCAGCTGGAAGGCGATCCGTTCAACAACTACGTCGCCAGGCACGAGAAAGGCAGCGTGGTGGAGGGCAAGGTCAAGTCCGTCGATGCCAAGGGCGCGGTGGTAGCACTTGAAGGCGAGGTGGAAGGCTACCTGCGCGCCTCCGAGGTCGCGCGCGACCGGGTCGAGGACATCCGCACCCACCTGAAGGAAGGCGACACGGTCAACGCCATGATCATCAACGTCGACCGTAAGAACCGCGCGATCAACCTGTCGATCAAGGCCAAGCACGTCGCGGAGGAGAGCGAAGCCCTGCAGAAGCATTCGCAGGACACCGCGCCCGGCGCCGGCACCACCAATCTGGGGGCGCTGCTCAAGGCCAAGCTGGATACGAAGAATACGGGTCAGTAACGGGAGCTCGTCGCAACATCGAGGGGACCGGGCGCTGCGCCCGGTGTTCCTCCTGGCGATGGTCCTGCTGCGCATGCGTGGGGCCGGGCCGCCAGCAAGAACAAAAGGGTAGCCATGACGAAGTCGGAGTTGATCTCGCGGCTTGCGGCGCACTTCCCGCAGCTGGTGGCCAGTGACGCCGAGCTGGCGGTCAAGATGATTCTGGACGCTATGTCCAAGAGCCTTGCGGAGGGGCAGCGCATCGAGATCCGCGGGTTCGGCAGCTTCGGGCTGAACTACCGCCCTCCGCGCGTGGGGCGCAACCCGAAATCCGGCGAGAAAGTCCAGGTGCCGGCCAAGTATGTACCGCATTTCAAGGCCGGAAAGGAATTGCGGGAGCGGGTCGATGCAAAGCGGCAGGAACACGCCGAGCAGGTCTGACCGGCCGGCATCTGCGCCAGGGGCGGTATCGCCGGAAAAGCGTGCCGCCCTTTTCGTTGATCGTGGCGTCAGCCCCCGCGTGTGCTGGCCAGCGACGCGGAGGTGATGGTGGTTCGTGCTCTGGGCTGGGTCGCGAAGGCAGTGCTGTTTCTCTTGTTGGTCGGCTTTGCGCTGAAGAACTCCGAGATGGTCACCCTGCGTTACTTCCTCGGCCAGGAGTGGAGCGCGCCGCTCTCGCTGGTGCTGCTCCTGTTCTTCGGAGTCGGCGCGGTGCTCGGGGCGCTGGCGGTGCTGTCCGTGGTGAATCGGCAACGCCGCGAGATCAACGTGCTACGTCAGGCCGGAGCGGAGCGCGCGCGCGAAGCGCGACCCAACCGTCAGCCCGACCCGGAGCTGCTGTAACAGGATGGAATTCGAGCTCTGGTGGCTGTTCCTGGGTTTCCCGTTGTTCTTCGCATTGGGCTGGCTGGCGGCCCGGGTCGACATCAAGCAGCTGCTCACCGAGTCCCGCGCGCTGCCGTCGTCCTACTTCAAGGGCCTGAACTTCCTCATCAACCAGCAACCCGACAAGGCCATCGAAGCCTTCATCGAGGTGGTCAAGGTCGACCCGCAGACGGTCGAGCTGCACTTCGCCCTGGGCAGCCTGTTCCGGCGGCGCGGCGAGGTCGAGCGCGCCATCCGCATGCATCAGAATCTGGTGGATCGTGCGGACCTGGGCGACGAGCAGCGCCTCGCGGCGCTGTACGAGCTGGCTCAGGACTACCTCAAGGCTGGCCTGCTGGACCGTGCGGAGGCGCTGTTCCTGAAGCTGGAGGGCACGGCCTACGAGCAGCAGGCGCTGAAGTTCCTGCTCGAGATCTACGAGCAGGAGAAGGACTGGCAGAAGGCGATCCAGACCTCGCGCAAGATGGACAGCGTGGCTGGCCACTCCAGCGCCAGGGAGATCGCACACTTCTACTGCGAAATGGCGCAGGCCGAGATGGTTCATGGACGCACGGAGCAGGCGCGCGGGCTGCTGGAAAACGCCTTGAGCGTGAATCGCAAATGCGTCCGCGCCCACATTCTGCTCGGCGACCTGGCGCTCTCGGAAGGCAGCGCAGACGAGGCCATCGAGGCCTGGAAGAGGGTCGAAGCACAGAACCCGGCCTTCCTGACGCTGGTGGCGGAGAAGCTGCTCGGCGCGCACAGGCAGGTCGGCCGGGCGGATGAGGGGTTGGCGCTGCTGCGTGGCTACCTCACGAGCTATCCCTCGCTCGACCTGCTCAACATCGTGTTCCACACCGTGCTCGAGCGCGAGGGACCGGGCGCCGCCAACGAGCTGGTGCGCAGCGAGCTGCGCCGCACCCCCACACTGCTCGGCCTGGACAAGCTGCTCGAGGCCCAGCTGCTGGAAGCGCCGCTCGAGCGGCGCCGCGATCTCGAGCTCATCCGCAACCTGGTCCATGAGCACACCCGCAGCCTGGCCCTCTACCGTTGCGACGAGTGCGGGTTCAAGGCGCGCCAGTTCTACTGGCACTGCCCCGCCTGCCACGGCTGGGAGACCTATCCTCCCCGCAGGAGCGAGGAGCGGGAGTTCGCTGCGTGAAACCGACGAACGCATCCACCACGAAGGACACGAAGGAACACGAAGGAAACCGTCTGTTCCTCGGGCCCTGGCCGAGGTTTGATTCGCTTTACCCTCTCGACAGTGCTGCCAAGCAAGGCGCATCAACTCCACAGGTGCCCGCGACTCCGGGGTCTCCTTCGTGTTCCTTCGTGTCCTTCGTGGTCCATGAGGTTCCTCTCTCTTGGGATCCTCGCGCGTTGGCGGTTCGAGGCATTTGCTCGAGAGACGCAACAACTGTATGAAGCCCACCGAGCCTCGCGTGATCGTTGCGCTCGACTACGCAGACGCCGAATCCGCGTTGGCGCTGGTGGGGCGCTTGTCACCAGCGGTTTGCCGGCTCAAGGTGGGCATGGAGCTGTTCACCGTCGCGGGTCCGAAGCTGGTCGAAGCGCTTGTCCAGCGCGGCTTCAGTGTCTTCCTGGACCTCAAATTTCATGACATCCCCAACACCGTCGCCCAGGCCTGCAAGGCGGCTGCATCCCTGGGCGTCTGGATGCTCAACGTCCACGCGCTGGGTGGCCGGGGCATGCTGACCGCCGCGCGGGACGCGATCGAGGGTCTGCCGGCCCGGCCGCTGCTGACTGCCGTGACCGTCCTCACCAGTCATGCCGAGGTGGATCTGCTCGAGGTCGGAATCGCAGGCTCGCCGCAGAGCGCGGCATTGCGTCTGGCAGGCCTGGCTCAGAGCTGTGGCCTGGATGGGGTGGTGTGCTCGGCGCTGGAGGCCCCTGCACTGCGCAGCCGTATGGGCGCTGCATTCCTGCTCGTAACGCCGGGCATTCGCACTGCCGCGGATGCGGCCGGCGATCAGAAGCGCATCGTCACGCCCGGCGCGGCAGTCGACATGGGCGCCAGCTTCCTGGTAGTTGGACGCCCGGTCACCCGCGCTCCCGATCCGCTCGTCGCGCTCGCGGCCATCAACGACGAAGTGGCAAGCGCCGCCTCAGGTAGGAAATGACCACCTGTAGGCGGCTCAGCGGCCTCAGCCCCCGTCAAAACACTGAAGGCATCTTGTGAAAGTCACCATCATCGGAACCGGTTACGTCGGCCTGGTGTCCGGCGCTTGTCTGGCGGATCTGGGCAACGAAGTGCTGTGCCTGGACCTGGACCAGTCGAAGATCGATCTGCTCAACTCCGGCGGCATTCCCATCTACGAGCCGGGGCTCGAGCCCCTGGTGAGGCACAACGTTCAGGCCGGGCGCTTGCGCTTCACCACGGACGTCGAGGCCGGCGTCCACCACGGGCAGTTCCAGTTCATCGCGGTCGGCACGCCACCGGACGAGGACGGCTCGGCCGATCTGCGCCACGTGCTCGATGCCGCCGGCAACATCGGCCGGCACATGATCGAGTACCGCGTGATCGTGGACAAGTCCACGGTGCCGGTCGGCACTGCCGACCTGGTGCGCCAGGCGGTCGCCGCCGCGCTGGCCGAGCGCGGGCTCGAACTGCCCTTCAGTGTCGTCTCCAACCCCGAGTTCCTCAAGGAAGGTGCGGCGGTCGAGGACTTCCTGAAGCCGGACCGCATCGTGGTCGGTGCAGACGACGCGCGCGCGACGCAGCTCATGCGCGCCTTGTATGCGCCGTTCCAGCGCAGCCACGAGCGCATGCTGGTGATGGACGTGAAGTCGGCGGAGCTGACCAAGTACGCCGCTAACGCCATGCTTGCCACCCGCATCTCGTTCATGAACGAGCTGGCCAACCTCGCCGAGCAGCTGGGTGCCAACATCGAGCAGGTGCGGGTGGGCATCGGCTCGGATCCGCGCATCGGCTATCAGTTCCTCTACGCCGGCGCCGGCTACGGCGGGTCCTGCTTTCCGAAGGACGTGCGGGCGCTGCAGCGTACGGCCGATCACAACGGCACGCACCTTCGCGTTCTGAAGGCGGTGGAAGAGGCCAACGAAGCCCAGAAGCAGGTCCTGCTGAACAAGCTCACTGCCCGCCTCGGTTCCGATCTCACGGGAAAGCGCTTCGCCCTCTGGGGGCTCGCCTTCAAGCCCAACACCGACGACATGCGGGAGGCGCCTAGCCGGGTGGTGATCGACGGCATCCTCACGCGCGGCGGGCGGGTGACTGCCTACGACCCAGTGGCTATCGACGAAGCCAGGCGCATCTATCGTGGAGAGCAGCGGGTGACCTTCGCCGAGTCCCCGTTCGCGGCACTCGACGGCGCCGATGCGCTGATCATCGTCACCGAGTGGAAGGAGTTTCGCAGCCCCGATTTCGGCAACCTCAAGGGACGGCTCAAGCAGCCAGTCATCTTCGACGGCCGCAACCTGTATGATCCAGCAATGGTCAGGGCGGCCGGGCTGGAGTACTACTCCATCGGACGGGCGTGACCGACAAGCGTGACCGACAAGCGTGACCCGTCCTGATCTTTCCTCTGCGCATGTACTCGTCGTCGGCGATGTCATGCTGGACCGATACTGGTTCGGCGACGTGAGCCGCATCTCACCGGAAGCGCCCGTGCCCGTGGTACGGATCGGGCGCCTCGAGGAACGCCCCGGCGGGGCGGCGAATGTGGCCCGCAACGCCGCTGCTCTTGGTGCGCCGGTGGAGCTGCTTGCTGTGGTCGGCGAGGACGAGGCCGGCGCCAGCCTGGCCAGACTGCTGGGGCAGGAGCGGGTGGCGGCCCGCCTCACGCGCGACGCGTCACTGCATACCACCGTCAAGCTGCGGGTCATCGGCAGGCAGCAGCAGTTGCTGCGCATCGACTTCGAGGATCTGCCGGCGCAGGCGGCGCTGGAGGCCAAGCTGAACGACTTCGAAGCCTCCCTGCGCGATGCCGGTGTGGTGATCCTGTCGGACTACGCCAAGGGTGCGTTGACCCACGTCGATCGCATGATCCGCACGGCGCGTGCGGCAGGCAAGACGGTGCTGGTGGATCCCAAGGGCGACGACTACGAGAAGTACCGGCACGCGACCCTGCTGACGCCCAACCGCAGCGAGTTCCGCGAGGTGGTCGGCACTTGGAAGAGCGAGGCCGACTTCGTCGCGCGTGCGCAGCGGCTGCGCGAGGAGCTCGAGGTCACAGCGCTGCTGGTGACGCGCAGTGAGGAAGGCATGACGCTCATCCGCGAGGAGGAGGTATTGCACGTCCCCACGGTAGCCCAAGAGGTGTTCGACGTGAGCGGAGCGGGCGACACGGTTATTGCGACCCTGGGCGTGATGCTGGCGGCGGGGCAAAGCCTTCCCGACGCAGTGCGCTGGGCCAACCGCGCGGCCGGCATCGTGGTCGGCAAGCTCGGCACCGCCGTGGTCCGCCCCGAAGAGCTGTTCGAGGATTGAGGCGATGACAATTGGCAAAACCGTCCGCGAGGAAGGAAGATGATTGTTGTTACCGGTGCGGCCGGTTTTATCGGTTCCAATCTCGTCAAGGCGCTGAACGAGCGTGGCGAGACCGACATAGTCGGGGTGGACAATCTCTCGCGCGGCGATAAGTTTCGCAACCTGGTGGACTGCAGCATCGCGGACTACTTGGACAAGGAGGAGTTCCTCGACCAGCTCGGTGCGGGTGCTTTCGATGGGGAGATCGCAGCAGTGCTGCACCAGGGGGCCTGCGCGGACACGATGGAGAGCGACGGCCGCTACATGATGGAGAACAACTACCGTTATTCGGCGGAGCTGCTGGAGTTCTGCCGGGCGGAGGAGATCCCCTTCATCTACGCCTCCTCGGCCTCGGTATACGGGGCGGGTCCGACGTTCCGCGAGGATCCGGCGAGCGAGAAGCCGCTCAACGTCTACGGCTACTCCAAGTTTCTCTTCGACAATCTGGTACGCCGGCGCTGGCAGGACAACACCGCGCAGGTGGTCGGCCTGCGCTACTTCAACGTCTACGGGCCGCGCGAAGCGCACAAGGGCCGCATGGCATCGGTGGCCTTCCACTTCTTCAACCAGTACCGCAGCGAAGGATGCGTGAAGCTGTTCGAAGGCAGCGGCGGGTACGCGGCCGGCGAGCAGCGTCGCGACTTCGTATCGGTGGACGACGTCGTCGCGGTCAATCTGCATTTTCTCGCGCACCCCGAGAGCGCGGGGATCTTCAACGTCGGGACCGGTCGCGCGCAGACCTTCAACGAGGTGGCCGTGGCAACGGTGAATGCGAGCCGCGCGAGCGAGGGCGAGTCCGCGCTCGATCCCCAGCAGATGCTCTCCAAGGGGCTCATCGAGTACGTGCCCTTCCCGGCGGGGCTGAGGGAGAAGTACCAGAGCTATACCCAGGCCGACCTCGCGCAGCTGCGCGCGGCCGGCTACAGGGCGCCGTTTCTGACTGTGGAGCAGGGGGTGTCGCGGTACGTCGATTGGCTGCTTGCGCAGTGACTAACGGTTCGGCCTCAGTCGGGAACAGTCCAGCGCTCGGGCGAGCGCCACAGGCTGGCGAGCAGCAGCTCGCGCTTGAGCACGAACTCCTTGGGCAGCTTGTCGTAGAGTTTCACGAACAACTCCTCGTGCAGAAGCAGTTCGTGAATCCAGGTATCGCGATCTAGCGCCATAAGCTCTGCGAACTGCGCACCCGAGACGGACGACAGGTCGGACCACTCCAGGTCGCGGCGGCGCGGCATCCATCCCAGCACGCTTTCGGCAGCACTGGCCTGGCCGTGGCAGCGGTCGATGATCCACTTGAGCACGCGCATGTTCTCGCCATAGCCCGGCCACAGGTACTTGCCGTCGATGCCCTTGCGGAACCAGTTCACGCAGAAGATGCGCGGCGGGTTCGCGACCCGCCGTCCCATCTCGAGCCAGTGGTCGAAGTAGTCGCCGATGTGGTAGCCACAGAAGGGCAGCATGGCGAAGGGATCGCGGCGCACCTCACCGGTCTTCCCCGCAGCGGCCGCGGTAGTCTCCGAGCCCATGGTAGCGGCGGCATACACGCCGTCGGCCCAGTTGAAAGTTTCGTACACCAGCGGCACGCCCTGGCTGCGCCGGCCGCCGAAGATGAAAGCCGAGATCGGCACGCCCGCGGGTTGCTCCCAGGCCGCGTCGATCGAAGGGCACTGCGACGCCGGCACGGTAAAGCGCGCATTGGGATGGGCGGCCTTGCGCCCGCAACCCGCTGTCCAGGGTTGGCCCTGCCAGTCGACCAGGCGTGCGGGCGGCTCCTCGGTCATGTCCTCCCACCACACGTCGCCATCCTCGGTCATGGCGACGTTGGTGAAGATGCAGTTGCGCTCGAGGGTGGCCATGGCGTTGGGGTTGGACTTGCGCGACGTGCCGGGTGCGACGCCGAAGAAACCGAACTCCGGGTTGATGGCGTACAAACGCCCGTCCGGTCCGGGCTTGATCCAGGCGATGTCGTCCCCGACCGTGGTGACCTTCCAGCCCTCGAACGCCGGCGGCGGGATCAGCATCGCGAAATTGGTCTTGCCGCACGCGCTGGGGAACGCGGCGGCGACATAGCTCTTCTCGCCTGCGGGCGACTCCACCCCAAGGATCAACATGTGCTCCGCCAGCCAGCCCTGTTCCCGCCCCATGGCCGAGGCGATGCGCAGCGCGAAGCACTTCTTGCCCAGGAGCGCGTTGCCGCCGTACCCGCTGCCGAACGACCAGATCGCGTTCTCCTCTGGAAAATGCACGATGTACTTGTGCTCGCGGTTGCAGGGCCATGCCACGTCGTTCTGGCCGGGCGCCAGCGGCATGCCCACCGAATGCAGGCAGGGCACGAAGCTGCCGTTCTCGCCCAGGGCATCCACGGCAGCTCGGCCCATCCGCGTCATCGTGCGCATGCTCACGGCGACGTAGGCCGAGTCGGTGATCTCCACGCCGATGTGCGATATGGGCGAGCCGATTGGCCCCATGGAGAAGGGCACGACGTACATGGTTCGCCCGCGCATGCAGCCGTCGAACAGCTTGCGCAGCCGTGCTTTCATCTCGTGCGGGTCCACCCAGTTGTTGGTGGGCCCCGCGTCGGCCCGGTGGATGCTGCAGATGAAGGTGCGGTCCTCGACGCGAGCGACGTCCGAGGGGTCGGAGCGGGCGAGAAAGCTGCCGGGGCGCTTCGCGCTGTCGAGCGGCACCAGCGTACCGCTGCCGACCAGCTCTGCGCACAGCCGGCGGTACTCCTGCTCAGAGCCGTCGCACCAGACGATGCGCTGCGGGCTGGTGAGGTTCGCAACATCCATCACCCACTGGCGCAGGCGGTGGTGCTGCACGTAATCAGGGATCTCCGGACTGCCTGCGCCGGCGGGATCGAAGCGTGTGGCAAGGTCCACGGCTGCGCTCTCCTCGCGGGATATCGTAGTTCCAGTGTCGACGATGGTAGCACGGCCGGTCGTTTGGCTCATGCGTTACAATCAATTGTCAAAGGGGCGGAGCATCAGGGGCATCATTTGACGCATCGCGGGGTTTCCCGCCCCCTTGACCTTGGCTGACGTGGCTCCTACCCTGGTATTCGACATCGAAACAGTCCCTGACGTCCAGGGCCTGCGCCGTCTCTACGACGCTCCCGCGGCCCTGTCCGACCGGGACGTTGCGGAGATGGCGTTCCATCGCCGGCGCCAGGCCACGGGCAGCGATTTTCTGCCGCTGCACTTGCACCGGGTGGTGGCCGTTGCCTGCGCACTGCGCGAGCGCAACAGCTTTACGGCCTGGTCGCTCGGCGCCCCGGACGAGCCCGAGGGGGCGTTGATTCAGCGCTTCTACGAGGGCATCGAGAAGTACACGCCCCAGCTGGTGTCGTGGAATGGTGGTGGCTTCGATCTCCCGGTACTGCATTACCGTTCGCTGGTGCACGGCGTGCAGGCACGGCGCTATTGGGAGATGGGCGACGAGGACCGCGACTTCAGATACAACAACTACATCGGCCGCTATCACACCCGGCATCTGGATCTCATGGACCTGCTGTCGCTCTATCAGCTGCGGGCGGCTGCCCCGCTGGACGAGGTGGCGCGACTGCTGGGCTTCCCGGGTAAGCTTGGCATGGATGGCTCGCAGGTATGGGAGGCCTACCAGCGTGGCGAGATCGGTGCCATCCGCAACTACTGCGAGACCGATGTAGTCAACACCTACCTAGTGTTTCTGCGCTTCCAGCACACTCGCGGCGCGCTCACCCGCGATGCCTACGAGCACGAGATCGACCTGGTACGAAACACGCTCGCGCGCTCGGCTGCACCACACTGGCAGCAGTTCGTGGCCGCCTGGCAGAGTGGCCAGGCGCCGGACTCCGGCCCGCACACGACCGCTCAGTAGCACGCCATGGTCTGGGTCGAATCCCTCGATCACGAAGGGCGCGGTGTTGCGCGCGTCGACGGGAAAGTGACCTTCATCGACGGCGCTCTTCCGGGGGAGAGCGTCGAGACGCAGACCTGGCGCCGCAAGGCCCGCTTCGACCTGGCCAATGCGGTGCGCATCCTGCACAGTAGCAGCATGCGCGTGCGGCCGCTCTGCCCGCACTACGAGCGTTGCGGTGGCTGCAGTCTGCAGCATCTGGACACACGCGCGCAGGTGGCGATGAAGCAGCGGGTGATGGAGGATGCTCTTGCGCACATCGGGCGCGTGCGGCCCGATGTCGTCCTGCCTCCGATCCACGGCCCGGCTTGGGCATACCGTCACCGCGCCCGCCTGTCGGTGCGCCTGGTGGCGCGCAAGGGCGGCGTCCTGGTGGGCTTTCGTGAGCGCCGCACACACTACGTGGTCGATATGGATTCGTGCGAAGTGCTGCCGGCGCGTATTTCTGCGCTCATCGCACCACTGCGGGGGATACTGTCGGAGCTGACGCTCGCTGCACGCATTCCGCAGGTGGAGATCGCCGTGGGCGAGGACGTCGAAGTCCTCACGCTGCGGGTACTGGACCCGCCCTCGGAAGGGGACCTCGCGCGGCTTCGGGTATTTGGCCGGCAGTTCGGCATCGACCTTTATCTCCAGCCCGGCGGCCCCGCAACGTTACAGCCGCTCGATCCCTCGACGGCGCGCCCGCTGTTCTATCGGTTGCCCGAGTTCGACGTGACGCTGTCCTTCCGCCCGAACGACTTCACGCAGGTCAATCACGCGGTCAACCAGATCCTGGTCCGGCGTGCGATCGCATTGCTGGATCCGCAACCTGGCGAGCAGGTGGCTGACATGTTCTGCGGGCTGGGCAACTTCACGCTGCCGCTGGCGCGTCGCGGCGCCCGCGTCGTGGGCGTGGAAGGCAGCCAGGACCTGGTGGCGCGGGGAGTCGAGAACGCGCAGCGCAACGATCTAGCCCAGCGGGTCAGCTTCCGGTCAGCCAACCTCTACGCGGATGCAGGGGAGGTGCTGCGAACCCTTCCGCGGCTCGACAAGATGCTGCTGGATCCACCGCGCGACGGCGCGGCTGCGCTGGTTCAGGCGCTCGGCGCGCAGGCGCCACGCCGCCTGGTGTACGTATCGTGCAACCCGGCGACACTGGCGCGTGACGCGGGCGTCCTGGTCGCGGAGAAGGGCTATCGGTTCTGCGCGGCCGGAGTGATCAACATGTTTCCCCACACCTCGCACGTGGAGTCGATTGCGCTGTTCGAGCGTGAGGCGTGAGGCGAGAGGCGAGAGGCGAGAGGGGAGGCGTGAGGCGGGGAGGCTCGACAGAGGTGAGGTAACCTGCGCGCGTATCCTTCACGTTGCAGCACTGATATGTGCGATGAGTGGAGTTCGCAGTGCCGTCGAAGGGCTTGCGGGGGTGCTCGCCTCACGCCTTACGCCTCACGCCTCACCCCAAGGGCGGCTGCCGCCGCCCTTCCTGCTATTCGCGCTCGCCCGCGAAGGCCATCAGGAGGTGCAGCAGGCTGGTGAACAGGTTGTAGATGCCGATGTAGAGCGTCAAGGTCGCTGAGACGTAGTTGGTCTCGCCGCCGTTCACGATGGCGCTGAGCTGGTACAGGATCAGCATCGAGCTGATCAGCACGAAAGCACCGCACAGCACCAGGTGCAGCAGCGGGCTGGCGAGGAAGATGTTGGCCACCACCGCCAGCATCACCACGATCACGCCGACCATCAGAAAATTGCCGAGGTAGCTGAAGTCGCGTCTGGTCGTAGTGGCTACCGCCGCCAGCCCGAAGAAGGTCGCGGCGGTGCCGCCGGCAGCCAACAGCACCAGCCGCCCGCCGTTGCTCAGGCCCATGGCCGTCTGCAGCAGCGGTCCCAGCAGCAGGCCCAGAAACAGCGTGAAGCCCAGCAGCAATCCGACGCCCAGCCCGCTGTCCTTGTTGCGTTCGATCGCGAAAATCCAGCCGTAGAAGATCGCCAGCACGGCAAACGCCGCGATGATCGGGTTGCTGCGCATGAACCCCAGATCCAGGTTGACGCCGATCATGGTGCCGATCGCAGTGGGTACCAGCGTCAGCGCGAGCATCAGATAGGTGCTGCGCAGGACCTTGTGCCTGCTTTCCGCCAGGACTGCGCCCTGCGCGGTCATCGGGTAATCCGGCTGCATGCGTTGCCTCCTTCGCTGTTCTTGTATTGCTGAATAAGACTGGCCGGCTGCGGGGAAGTTCGACGGCCGGCGCGGGTGCCGGGCCTGCAGAGGTGGCGGAGGGTGAGTCCGCTTACTTCCCTCTGCCAACCCCTATAATTCCATCGTCCTGCCAGTTACATAGCTCCACCATTGTCCATTCCATTCCGCCAGAATCCAGCTATAATTGGTGGGTAGAGTGGCGGGTAAAGAGGGCATCATGGGGCGCGTCGCGAAGGAGCTTACCGATAGAGCGGTCCGAAATCTAGGGCCGGGCTACCACGCTGTTGGAAAGTCGCTTTATGTGCAGGTAACGGACAACGGTTCCCGGAGTTGGATACTCCGCACTCTGGTGCAGGGGAGGCGCCGAGAGATGGGGTTGGGCAGTTACCCGGACGTATCGCTCGCCGAGGTCCGGGAGGAGGCGGCCAAGTACCGGAAGATCGCTAGAAGGGGTGGGGATCCGTTTGTCGAGCGGGACAAGGCCAAAGTCGTTGTGCCCAGTTTCGAGCAAGCGGCGAGGACCGTCCACGACGAGCA
>DAIQQA010000140.1:0-12719 GCA_036787045.1 Burkholderiales bacterium
GGCGTAGCCGTTCCACGTGCTTGGCGGAGCCTCGAGCAGCGCTCCGACCGCGCGTTGATACAAAAGGTTCCGACGAATGACCCAGGACGTTCACTGCGGTATATCGAACGCGAGTGCGGGGGTCATTGATCCATATCAAAGGCTAGTCGGGGGTACATGAGCAGCATGTGAATGGCGGAGCCCCCCGCGGTAATGGGTTGAAACGGAAATGAAGCGTCGAGCGTCGGAGGGGTTCGATCAGAATGGAAATCACGAGGGCACCCATGACATCATCGTTGGCGGGGTGGCTGGCGGCGCGTCGTGCGCGGCTCGCCTGCGCAGGTTGGACGAGAAAGTCGAAATCCTCATGGTGGAGCGCGGACCGTATGTCTCGTACGCAAACTGCGGTCTGCCCTACCACGTCGGCGGCGTCATCGAAAAGGAATCGAGTCTCTTGGTCGCGGATGCGAACACGTTCCGCTCCCAGTTCGCCGTCGACGTGAGCCGGAACGCTTCTGGTCGGAGTGCGGCGGGCTGCGCGGTGCCAGATGCAGTGACCCGGCACGCCGCAGGCAAGAAGGGCGGGGAATGAAGCGCAATCTGGTTCAACAGTTCGCTGCGGAACCAGATCCGCAGTTGAGTTCGCCCAGCAACCGAGCGCACAGCTCATGAACAAATCTCCGATGGCGACGACGGCGAGCGAGCCAGCTCCCCCGACGTTGCGCTTCGACGTGGTGGCCGGTCTGACGGCTGCGGCCGTCGTTTTGCCCAAGGCAATGGCCTACGCGACGGTCGCCGGGTTGCCCGTTGCGGTCGGTCTCTACACCGCCTTCATCCCGATGGTGATCTACGCGCTGCTCGGCTCGTCGCGCGTGCTCAGCGTCAGTTCCACCACCACTCTGGCGATCCTGGCCGGCACGCAGCTCGGTCTGACCGTGCCGGACGGCGACCCGGCGAAGCTCGTCGCGGCGGCCGCCACGCTGACGGCGCTGGTCGGTGCGATGCTGCTCCTGGCGAGGCTGATGCGCCTGGGATTCGTCGCCAACTTCATCTCCACGCCGGTGCTGACCGGCTTCAAGGCGGGGATCGGGCTGGTGATCGTGCTCGACCAGGTGCCGAAGCTCCTCGGACTGCACATCGACAAGCACGGTTTCTTCCGCGATCTCGTGAGCGTTGGGCAACATCTGCCCGAGACCTCGTTGCTCACGCTGGCGGTGGCCGCGGCGACGTTCGCGATACTGATCGGCATGGAGCGGCTGTGGCCGCATTCCCCGGCCCCCCTGGTCGCGGTGGGAGGCGCCATTGCGGCGTCGTGGCTCTTCGGCCTGCACGCCCTGGGAGTCTCGACGGTCGGCCTGATTCCGCAAGGATTCCCGGCTCTCACGCTGCCGGACCTTGAGCTGATTGCCGAACTGGCGCCGGGTGCACTCGGGATCGCGCTGATGAGCTTCACCGAAACGATTGCGGCGGGTCGCGCCTTTGCGCGCCCGGCCGACCCGCCGATCAATGCCAACCGCGAACTGGTCGCCACCGGGGCCGCCAATCTGGGCGGCGCGTTGCTGGGTGCCATGCCGGCCGGCGGCGGCACCTCGCAGACCGCGGTCGTGCGTTCCGCGGGCGGGCAGTCGCAAAAGGCATCGTTGGTGACCGCGGCCACCGCGCTGGCCACCATGCTGCTGCTCGCACCGATACTGGGCCTGTTGCCGAACGCCACGCTGGCGGCGGTGGTCATCGTCTATTCGGTCGGACTGATCCAGCCGGCGGAGTTCCTCGCCATCCGCAATGTGCGCTCGATGGAGTTTCGCTGGGCGCTGATCGCCTGTGCCGGTGTGCTGGTGTTCGGCACCCTCAAGGGCATCGTGGTGGCCATCATCGTGTCGATGATCGGCCTGGCGAGCCAGACCGCCCAGCCGCGCGTGTCCGTCATCGGCCGCAAGCGCGGGGCCGACGTGCTGCGACCGCTGTCGCCCGAACACCCCGACGACGAGACCTTTGAAGGTCTGCTGATACTGCGGCCGGAGGGGCGCCTGTTCTTCGTCAACGCGCAATATGTGGCCGATCAGGTCCATGCGCTGGTAGAGCAGCACAAGCCGCGCGTGCTGGCGCTGGACATGAGCCGGGTGCCCGATCTCGAATACTCGGCCTTGCAGGCGCTCATGGAGGGCGAGAAACGCGCGACCGAAGCCGGCGCCGTGGTGTGGCTGGTGGGGCTGAACCCCGGCGTCCTCGAAACCGTACGACGCGCCGGGCTGGCCAAGCGACTCGGCCGCGAGCGGATGCTGTTTAATGCGCGTGCGGCGATCGAGCAATACCAGGCGCTCGGAGATAAAGTTGGCGACGAAGCCGAGCCGCCGTTCAGCAGAATGCGATGAATAGCTTCTTGTCGACCGATGCGCCGCCTGCGACGACGTGAAGCATGCGCTTCTATGCCTGCGCGAACTCGACAACGACCTTGATATCTTCAGGCTGGCGCTCCAACGCACGGGCGAATTCTTCAGGCCGCTCCCGCCGCGACACGAGCCGCGCGAGCCAGACGCGGTCCGCACGACCCAACGCCTGCGCGGCCTTGTACCAATGACGCTTGTTGGCGTTCACGCTGCCGACTACAACGTTGTTGCGTAACACGATCTGCGTTGCGGCGTCGGCCAACGGCAACCCCACGGTGCGCCCGCCGCTCCCCACCCCGGTGAGGCACACCACCCCGCCAGCAGCCACAGCGTTGAGGGAGTCGGCGATTACTTGCCCGGCACCGGTGCATTCGACGATGACGTCGGGCTGGAAGCCGATACTCGCGACACGACCGCTGTGATAGGTCGCCCCCAGCGTCTGAACGAGCTGGGGCTTAGGCCCCGACTCCACGCGGTCGAGGACGTGGATCTCGAGCCCGTGCTGCTTCGCGATCAGGGCCGCGAGCAGCCCGATGGGACCGGCCCCGGTTACCAGCACGGTGCGCGGCTCCCATAGCGCCCGCTGCCCGACCGCCTGGACTTGCTCCCAGGCTTTGGCGACGACCGTCATCGGCTCGAGCAGCACGCCGAGCAGGCCCAGCGAGGCGTCGATCTTCATGGCGTACTCGGGCTCGATCCGCCAACGCTCGGACATGAAGCCGTCGATCTGCTTGATCCCACGCTCCGTGTACTGGCCGTTGCGGCACATGTCCCACTCCCCCACTGCGCAGTTGGGGCAGGGCACCGGATCGGGGCGGCGCACGATTCCGACCACGAGGTCGCCTTTCTTCAGCGCACTGGCGGGCCCCGGGTCGATCACGCGCCCGAGCGACTCGTGGCCGAGAACCAGGCGCGTCTTACTGGGTGGCGCCCAGCCGTACTTGCCTTCGACGATCTCGGTATCGGTGCCGCATACGCCGACGGCGACAGCTTCGACCAGTACCGCGCCCTCGCGCACATCCGGCTCCGGGACGTCTTCGAGCCGCGCGGTGCCTGGCTTCTTCGGCTCTACGGTGATGGCTTTCATCGGCCTGCCTCCAACGGACGGAGTCGGGGGGCTCGCGGCGCGATCGCACTGGCGCCTCTGGGATACGTGACGGCGAGGCTAGCGGTTGTCACAGGATGCATTTGCGTCGTGCTGGTGCGGTGCCCGCGCAGCGAGCTGTCGCCCAAGGAGGTCTGGTCGCCAAGGCGGAGCGCTATCTGTAGGAAAACGTCGCCACCGACGTCCTTCGTCTTAGAGTTCGCCCACCATTGCTGAAACAGCCAGCAGACCGGACGGTCCGGGCCGGCGGACTGTGGCGACCTGACGGCGACGGTCGTGTGTCCGCTCGAAGGGTCGTGTGTCCGCTCGAAGGATTGGTCAGAACAGCCCGGCACTCTGCGCGGCGGTGACGCCGACCTTCACAAGCGCACCGATCTGCGCGTTGACGTTCTGCGAGGCGGGCGTTGTCACCTTGCTGGTCCACATCATCTTGCCAGTAGCGACGTCGGTCAGCACCAGGTTCGCGCCATAGGCCGTGTTCACGCCTGCGCCACCGACCGGGACCGAAACACCGACCCCGCCTCCAACCGAGGTGCCGCCGCCCCAACCGCCCGACCCGCCGCCGACGCCGATGCCAATGGTAGGGCCGGGGTTCACGATCATGGCCTCCGGGGCAACGATAGACGCGAGCACCGCCTTCGCTTTCAGGCTTCGCGCCACAGCCAGCGTTTGCTCGGCGGCGGACCCCTGACCAGGGGTCAGGTTGTCGGCTTCCGAGCCGGTCACTGGAGTGGCGCCCAACGCCGAGACTTGTGCGCGCAGCTCTTCCTGGCAGATCCGCTTGATGGCGGCCTCCTCTGCACCGCAGACGATGAGCACCCGCTCACCGCGCAAGGTGTGATCGGCGAACTGGGGATCAGCCCACTGCGCCTGGACCTTGGTCGAGGCGCAGCCGGCGGCGAGGACGCCGCTCAGCACCAACGACACGGCAGCGGCGAGGTAACGAGTTTCAATATTGATGATGCGGCGATGTTGCACTGGGAGACCTCCGAACTGGAGAGTCAGTTTACTCCCGCACTCCAGCCAATGGGCGATGCAACACCCCTCACGGACACTCCTGCTCCCATGCAGCAACCGCGCGCCCGGATCGGGGTTACGGACCATGCCCACCGGGCGTGGCATTCCTTGCCGTGAAACGTTGCGATGCGAGAGTCCGGTCTAGCCTTTCCGGGATATTGCGATGCTGCCTTCGGCCGTGCCGCTACAGCATCTCCTCCGGCGCGATCAGCCCGGTAAACCAGGCGGAGAAGCGGCGCCAGAGGCCCGCCGGTTCGGAGGCGTAGATTCTTCGCTCGCCATCTTCTTCTGTGACCCATACCAGCCGGCCGCCCCCGCTATCAGGCGTAGCACCCTGCAGCTCGAGCCGGTAACTCTGCACCGGGCGCATCCCTGCCTGGAACAGTCTCGCCCCCTGCTCGGCCAGTTCCGGGCTCTCGACGTAGATGCCCAGCTCCGTGTTCCACAGCTTCGAACGGGGGTCGAGGTTCAGAGACCCGATGAAGATGGAGCTGCGATCGAATACGATGGACTTGGTATGCAGGCTGGCAGACGACGACCCGATGGCCAGCGAGCGATCGGTGTTGGCCTTGGCAGCGCCGGCGCTCGCGCGCATCTCGTAGACATGGACTCCTCCTCGGACCAGGTCCGCACGGTAGGGCGCATAGCCGGCATGCACCGCGGCAACGTCCGTAGCCTCCAGCGAGTTGGTCAGCACGGTGACTTGCACACCGCGTCGCACCTGGGCCGCGAGCATGGCCACGCCCCCCTCGCCTGGCACGAAATAGGGAGACACGAGCAGCAGTTCGCGCTCCACGGTGCCGACGAGCTCGCGCAGTTTCGTCGTGAGCAGCAGCGACTCGTCCGGCCGGCCTTCGGCACCGATCTTGTCCGGATCGTCCCAGACGGCATTGGCTCTGGCCCATACCACCGGCAGCTTGCGCCCGAGCAGATCGGCCAGGAACTGCGAGGCCCGCAGCCGGCGGGCATAGTCCGAATTCTGTGTCTCGGGCGAAGCCACATAGCGGCTCAGCTCGCGACGCGCCTGCGCCAGATCGTCCGGGCCGGGCGGGTTGGTCACGAAAGCCTCGATCGGGATGGACCACTGGCTGTTCCAGTAGGCGTCGAAGCTCGCCGACAGCTCGTGCACGACCGGTCCGAAGGCGAGTACGTCGAGATCGGCGAAGTTCACGCCTTGCTTTGCCGCAAAGTACTCATCGCCCAGGTTGCGCCCGCCGACGATTCCCACAGTTCCGTCCACCACCCACATCTTGTTGTGCATCCGCCGGTGGAGCCGCCCGAGGTCGCCCAGCATGCCCAGGCCGCGCCGCAAAGCACCGCCCCGCCCGCCATAAAGGGCGTTGAACAAGCGCACCTCGACGTTGGGATGCGCGCTGATACGGGCGACGTTGTAGTCGTTGCCGTGGCTGGCGGTATCGTCGATCAGCAATCGCACGCGCACGCCCCGGTCCGCTGCCTGGAGCAGCCGGTCGATGAGGATACGGGTGGTCAGCCCGTCGTGGACGATGTAGTACTGCACGTCGAGCGTGCGCTGGGCGACCTCGGCACCCGCGGCGCGAGCTATGAAGGCGTCCGCACCGGCAGGCAGCAGATGGAAGGCCGATTCGCCAGGATGCTCTGCCTCTGCATGCGCGATGCTGCGGCCGAGCTCGGTCTCGCCGGGATCGGCCATGGCGTAGGACGCCTCGCGAGGATAATCGGGGCGGACGCTGGCGCAGGCCGCGAGCAGCAGCGCGCAGGCGGCGGATGCGAGTCGGACGACGCCTCGAAGACCGCTGCCATACGGGACGATCCTCGCCGCGCGTGGAGGCCGCCGAGTCCTCATCCCCGGGCTCTCCGGCCGCTCGGTTTGACTGTTGCGTTGCATCGGCCGCATGCTAGCATTCGCTGCGGCTGGCCTCCGCTGTGTCGCTGCGAGACACCGAACAGCGGTCCAAAGCTCGAGACGCGCCCGTGGATGATCCCTGCTCGCCGATGTTTTCCTTTCGCCCACTCACACACGCAGACGCCGCCACCGCGCTGGCCGTGATCAACGAAGCCGCACGCTGGTACGCGGAGTTCCTTCCAGCCGACCAGCTGCACGGCCCGGAGATGACCGCGGCCGACTTCGCTGCAGAGGGCTTGCGGATGACCTGGTACGGCGCCTTCGCAGACGAGCGTCTGGTCGGCGTCATGGGGCTGGAGCACGTCAAGGACGTGGCATTGATTCGTCACGGCTATGTGCCGCCCGCGTGGCAGCACCAGGGCGTGGGCAGCGCACTGCTGCAGCACCTCGAGCAGCAGGCCCGTGCCACACGCATAGTGATCGGCACCTATGCCGCCAACCACAAGGCGCGTGCGCTGCTGGAGAAGAAGGGGTACCGCCTGTCCGAGAGCTCGGAGGCCGTCCTGCGCGAGTACTACGCGATTCCCGAGGACCGGCTGAAGACCTCGGTGACGTACGAGAAGGTGCGGGGCTACAGCACCTGAGGCCTACGGCTGAATCGCAGAGGCACAGAGACGCAGCTGCGCGTGACACACCTCATCGGGCAGGCTCCCACCACCCTGTGACGCTGCGCGTTCCCCCCAGACCCTCCCCTCCTTTCCAAAGAGGGGTGGCGCGAAGCGACGGGGTGGTTTGCGCAGCCTCCCACCACCCCGTCACGCTCCGCGTGCCACCCCTCCTCGGGCAGGAGGGAAGTCTCGCAGCCGCCAGCCGTCTACACGCGCACCCAGGTTTCCGAGAACGCCAAGAACGCCGTGCTGCTATCCTTCTTACCGGCGAACTCGCGCGGGAACGGTTTGCCCGCCACACCCCTGCCGTTGATCGACACCTCGACCGCACGCACGTCGACGAAGAGTGAGAACATCTCATGCTGGCCGGTCGCGGACTTGTCCTTGGACATCTCGACCAGGAATGGAGCGCTCAGATCCTTCCACGTCAGGCTGACCTGGCCAACGCTGCTGCGGAACCATTCCACATGCCGAGTGCTGCCGTCGCCGGCCGGCATGAAGTCCCAGCCCGGGACCATGCGGATCGACGACAGGCCTTTGATCCCCTTGAACGCACCGAAGTTGGCGACGAAACCGTCGCGCAGGTAATCGGCCATCGGCTCGTTGTCGGTGATGCACAGGTTCGGCTTGGCGGGATTCTTCCCGTCGCCATGAGGGTCTTGCAGGATGAAGGCGGCATGCCCCCGGCCCTTGGGCGACAGTACGACGCGAAAGTAGCTGATCAGCGTGACGAACGGACCGTCGGCGACGGCCTTGAGGTACATGCCGGGGTTCTCGCCGGACCAGTCGACGGTGCCGGGGTTGATCGGGGGACGGGTCATCTCGGGCCTCCTTCGTTGGTTGGTGTGCGGGAAGTGTAGCCTGCATTTCTCGGGAGGGTGCGCATATGCTTATGGGATTCGTGTTAACCGTCGAAAGGAGCACCGATGATCCACGGTAGTTGTCTCTGTGGAAGCGTGCGCTACGAGATCAATGGTCGATTGGGGCGGATCACGCACTGTCACTGCGCGCAATGCAGAAAGGCCCATGGGGCTGCGTTCGGGACCTACGCCAGGGTCGACTGGGCGGACTTCACGCTGGTTTCCGGGCAGAGCGATATTGGCTCGTACCAGTCTTCGCCAGGCGTGCTGCGAACATTCTGCAAGCGCTGCGGGTCGACCCTGCAGTTCATCAGAGAGTCCAAACCCCAGGGCTTTTCTCTGGCGATCGGCACTCTCGATGACGACCCTGGAATCCGTCCGTCCCTTCACATTTTCGTGGGCTCAAAGGCGCCGTGGTTCGATATCACCGATGGATTGCCTCAGCATGATGAACGCGAGTGAAGCGCCTCACCCCTCAGCCTGCCCCCGCACCAAGTCCTCGAACGCCTGCGCCGGAACCGGCCGGCTGAACAGGTAGCCCTGGTAGGCGTCGCAGCCCAGCTCCTGCAGCAACTCGAGCTGCTCGAGCGTCTCCACACCTTCGGCGGTGACGCTGATCCCGAGGCTGCGCGCCATGGCGATGATGGCGCGCACGATCGCTACGTCGTCGGCATCGGCAGGAATGTTGCGCACGAAAGACTGATCGATCTTGATGTCGCGCACCGGGAAGCGCTTGAGATAGGTCAGGCTGGAGAAGCCGGTGCCGAAATCGTCGATGGCTAGCTTCACCCCCAGCCCGTCCAGCCGGGTCAGTGCGTCGGTCACCTCGTCGGCCTGCTGGATCAGCATGCTCTCGGTGATCTCCAGCCCGAGCTGTGCCGGTGGCAGGCGGCTGCGCTCGAGTGCGGACACCACGACATCGAACAGCTCCCGGTGCAGGAACTGGCGCGCGGACACGTTGACGGTCAGCAGCAGCGCGCCCAGGCCCTTCCGCTGCCAGGTGGCGGCCTGGGCACAGGCAGCCTCGAGTACCCAGCGGCCGATGTCCACGATCAGCCCGGTCTCTTCTGCGACGGGGATGAAGCCGGCCGGACCGGTCGTCCCGCCCGGCCCATTCCACCGTAGCAGTGCCTCCATGCCCAGGACCCGCCCCCTACGCACGCATACGCTGGGCTGGTAGTGCAGCTGCAGCTCTTCGCGACCGAGGGCCTGGCGCAGGCCGGCCTCGACGTACATCCGGTCCGAGGTGCTGACTGCCATATCCTGCCGGTAGAACTGATGGCCGTTGCGGCCTTCCTGCTTCGCGCGGTACATGGCGATGTCAGCATTCTTCAGCAGCTCGTCCACCTCGGTGCCGTCACGGGGGAAGAGGGTGATACCGATGCTGGCGCTGACGAAGATCTCGCGACCGTCGATGTGCATCGGCGCCGCCACCGCTTCGCACACCTTCTGCGCCACCCTCACCAGCCGCGACGTGCTGGTCAGCCCCTCCACGATCAGCGTGAACTCGTCTCCACCCAGCCGCGATATCGTGTCGGCCTCGCGCAACTGCTCCTTGAGCCGCACGGCGACGATCTTCAGAACCTTGTCTCCGGTGGTGTGGCCCAGCGTATCGTTGATCTGCTTGAAGCGGTCCAGGTCGAAGAACATCAGGCCGATCAACGTGCCACTGCGGCGCGCTCGCGCCATGGCCTGATGCAGCCGATCCAGAAACAGACTGCGATTGGGCAGCCCGGTCAGCACGTCGTACTGGGCAAGCTGAGCGAGCCGCTCTTCTGCTTCCCGCCGCAACGCCTCCTTGTCCATCGCGTCGAGGGCGAAAGAGATATTGCTTCCCATCTCGACCAGCAGGTTGACCAGCTGCTCGTCGAAGAAATCCGCGACCGACGCGGCCAGCAGCAAGGTGCCCACCACCTGCCCGCGCCGGCGCAGGGGTATGTGGGCGGACGAGCGCAGGCCGGCGCCCAGCGAAGCTGCACGCCACGGCACTGTGCGGGGATCGAGCGAGAAATCGTTGCAGATGACAGGCTGACCGGTTCGCAACGCCGTCCCGGTCAGCCCGCGACCCTCCGGCACCTCGGGGTCGACCGAGATCATCGCGGTCTCGATGTAGTCCTTGAGCACGCCCGCGGCCGCCGCTGGCCGGACCCGGTCCGACTCGGGTTCGAGCATCATGATCGCCGCCAGCTCGAAGTTGCCGTATTGCACCGCTATGCGGCACACCTCCTGGAACAGTCTTTTCGGATCGGCAAGCCGCGTGATTGCGCTGTTGGTCTGCGAAAGCGCGGCGTACAGGTTGGACAGCCGGATGACTTTCTGCTCGGCAGATTTGCGCTCGCTGACGTCGCGGGCGATGGCCTGCACTGCTGGGCGGCCTTCGTACAGGAAGTAGCTCGACGACACTTCCATGTGCCCGACCGAGCGATCCACTCGCACGTACTTCATCTCGAGAGCGCCCAGCGTGAGGCGGTGCTGGATGATGCGCGCCACGCGCTCGCGCGTGAACTCGCGGTGGTCGGGGTGCACGAAGTCGTACACCGATCTGCCAAGCAGCTCCGCCGGCGTCTCGGCGCCGAGGAGCCGGGCGGTCGCGCTATTGCCGAACACGATGCGCCCGTCGCAGTGGATGAGAATAGCGCTCGGCGACAGCTCCACCAGCTCGCGGTAGCGCTCCTCGGCCTGCTTGCGAACGATGAACTGCGCGATCTGCCGGCCGACGGAGCATGCTGCCCCGGTCAGTGCCAGGTCCGGCGGCCAGATGCGGCGCGCGAAGAATTCCATTGCACCCAGCGTGCGGTTACCTGTAGCGATGGGGAACGCGAAAGCCCCGGTCAGCCCGCTCTGGAGTGCGGCAGGACCGCGCTCCGGGTCGGCGGCGGCGGCGATGTCGGGGATCCACCCCGGCTCTCCGGTGGCCAGCACTCGTCGCACCAGTCCCCAACCGGCAGTGTGGGCATGCTTACCGGTGGTCCAGGCAACGAACTCGCTGTCGCGCAGCTCATCGCGACACCAGATTTCCGCGCATGAGAAGGACTCGTCGTGGTGGTCATGTTGCCAGCGCGCGCCGTAGTCCCAGCCCATGGTCTCGCACACCGACTGGATGATGAGCGGCACGGCCTCGCTCAGGCTGTCGGCCTCCGACAGGATCTGCGCCACGGCATGCTCGATAGCCTGGCGCTGCTGCGCCTGCTTGTGCTCGGTAATGTCCCTGCCGATGCCACGATACCCCTTGAAGCGGCCCTGGGCGTCGAACACCGGCTCGCCGCTGATGCTGACCCAGCGGAACTGGCCGTCGGCGCTCGGCCGCAGGTACTCGAAGTCATAGAAGGGCTGGTGGGCGAACAGCGCGGCCTTGTGCGCCTCCCACTGTGCGTCGATGAGGCCGTAGCAGGGCATTTCCCAGCGCGTCTTGCCAACGTAGCTGGCGGGCCGGATGCCCGGCCGCTCGGGAAAGCCGCGCAGGTTCGCAGTGAAGCGGAAGTTTTCGTCCTGCTCCCAGTACCAGTCGGACGAGAAGCGCAGGAGACTGAGGAAGCGGTCGTCGCTTTCCGTCACCGCAACGCCAGGCCTCTGCGGAGAAAAGACGCCCTGCGGTGGCTGCGACCCCGCCTGCTCGGCAGATGTCCCCTGCGTGAGGTCTGCGCTCCCGGGCGCATTCTCGAGATGGTCCGCGCGCTTCAAGGATCTACCGCCTGTGGCTAAGTGTTGAGCCCGGTTGGACTGTCGACCGCTGCGCATTATCCTAATCGGCGTGGAGGCCTGCGATTTCAGGCGAGGTTCGGGGCGGCTGGCGCTATACCCTGCGTGGACCGTAGAACAATACCCAAAGCGTCAAATCGGCGCTGAAGTCGACGAACTTGTGATGCTCGCCAGCCGCGGCGAACAGGACATCGCCAGCCGTAAAGGCGACGCGTTCGCTCTCCCGGACGAAAGCCCCCTCGCCCAGCACGACGAAGTACAGCTCGTCGCGGTCATGGGGGACCTGGTTGTCGATGCCGACCGGCGCGTAGAAGCGCAGCTCCACGTCCCCGGTGTCGAAGGCGAGCTTGGACAACCTGCCCGGGGGCAGGGGCGCAGCGGCCATCTCCGCAGGGGTGAGGCGGGTGGGGATTCTCATTGTTCATTCTCCAGCATCACTCAAGGCCTCGAACGCATCAACCACGAAGGACACGAAGGTACACGAAAAAATCGTCCCCATCGGGCAAGATTCCCGATCGTCCTGCCTACACGCGGTTCTCCCGGAGCCGGCTGGAACAGTGGTCACCCAAGGAGTTCCTTCGTGTTCCTCGATATCCTGGAGCTGCTGATCGGGCGCCGTCCCGCGCGTCGGGGTCTCCGGCTCCTGGTTGGGGCTGCTGCTGTAGCGCACCGGCAGGAAGTAGTTCTGCTTGTGAAGGCGCAGCAGGAAAGTCCCCTGCTTGGCTTCGCGGTCGAGTTCCCAATGGCGCGAAAGAAGGGACAGCTCTTTGGTCGTGACGTCCGGCGCCACGGCGCCGGCAACGGTTGCCTCCGGCTCCTGGTCCTCGGCAGGCGCCTGCACCGCAGACTCGGCCGGCTTACGGCCGGCGAGCGCGTCATAGCATGCAAGCCGGCGGCCGTCGTCGTCGATCCCGGTGCAATCGGCGAGTGTGTGTTCGTCTGCAGCGAAGGCAGCGCAGCACAGCCATATCAACGCAGATGCGCAAAGAAGAAATGGCAAACGCGGCATGTGCTGCACTCTCTCGGCGGACGGTCCCGCGATCATACTGCACGATCGCGGCCACAGAGCAACCTGACAAGTTGTCAGATTCTTCACGTCGCGCTTGGGCGACACATGCCGCCGGGGTGAACAACTGGTCGGACAGCAAGGACCTGTCTGAAGATGCGCGCTACAGCGAG
>DAIQQA010000292.1:0-3533 GCA_036787045.1 Burkholderiales bacterium
GCATCCGATGTCCCGATGCCAGTCTCGTAGTGCCCGATGACCTCGGTCTCTGGTGTGGACACCTCCTCCTGCGCGAAAGCAAGAAGCGGCGATACGGCGAGTAGCAGGGTCGCCCAACGTGCGGGACGCAGGGCCTTGGCCTTCGATCTCATATCTCCTCCCGATTTCTTGTTTTGCCTTGCTTACCAAGCTATTGATTACTCGATATTATGTAATAGGCGTAAAAGATAATTTGTAAGATATACGCTTGCCGCCGAACCGTAAAGAGCCTTCGCTCGACCACCTCCGTCGGCCAGTGAGCTATCTCAGGTGGTTTGCGCTAACATCGATGCGACCGGAAGGAAGGGAGGACAATGGAGCGCTTCACCATCTCGCTCAGCGACGATCTCGCCCAGGAGTTCGACGAGCTGATTCACAAGAAGGGCTATCAGAACCGCTCCGAGGCGGTCCGCGACATGTTGCGCGAGCAACTGAAGAGCGACCGCCTGGAGCATGGCGAGGCTCCCTACTGCGTAGCCGCAGTGAGCTACGTGTACAACCATCACGCACGGGATCTGGCGGAACGCCTCACCACCCTGCAGCACCAGCATCATCACCTGGTGCTGTCCTCCATGCATGTGCACCTCGACCACGACAACTGCCTCGAGACGCTGATGCTGCGTGGGCGCACCAGCGAAGTCGCCACTTTCGCCAACGCGCTGATCGCCGAACCCCAGGTCAAACACGGACGCGTCAACCTGGTGCCGGTCGAGATGGACGAGCACGGGCACGGCCAGCATCACCACCTGCACTATCGCCCGCTGACCTAGCACCCGACCGATTCCGGCCCGGGTTCGCGTACCAGGCCGCCCGGACCAGGCGGTTGATCTGTACCCCCCAGACCAGGCATCTGTTATTCGACACTCGGCACACAAGCACCCCGCACTCAATCCTTGGCACTCAGTAGACCACACGCGAATCCCATGCCGGCTCAACCCTTGTTGTTCACCCCTCTGACCCTGCGCGGCCTGACACTCAAGAACCGCGTCGTCATCTCCCCCATGTGCCAGTACTCCGCGGTGGAAGGCATGCCTAACGACTGGCACCTGGTGCATCTGGGCAAGCTCGCGAGCGGCGGTGCGGGCCTGCTGTTCACCGAGGCTGCCGCGGTCGACCGCGATGGCCGCATCACCCACGGTGATCTGGGCATCTGGAGCGACGCGCACATCGAGCCGCTCAAGCGCATCGCCGCGTTCATCAAAGCGAGTGGTGCAGTGCCTGCGATGCAGCTGGCGCACGCCGGCCGCAAGGCCAGCATGCAGCGCCCGTGGCACGGCAACGGCCCGCTCGACGACAGCGACCGTGCGCGTGGCGAGGATGTCTGGCCGGTGGTCGCGCCGAGCGCGCTGCCCATGGACGAAGGCTGGCTGGTGCCGCACGAGCTCACGCTCAAGGAGATCGGGCGGCTCAAGGAGCACTGGCGTGCCGCGACCCGGCGTGCGCTTGCCGCAGGGATCGAGGTCGTGGAGGTGCACGGCGCCCACGGATACCTGCTGCACGAGTTCCTCTCCCCCATCAGCAACAAGCGCACCGACGCCTATGGCGGCGACCGCACAGGTCGCATGCGTCTCCCCCTGGAGATCGCGCAGATCGTGCGCGACATCTGGCCTGACGATTACCCGGTTTTCTTCCGCGTCTCCTCCACCGACGGCATCGAGGGCGGGTGGGCGCTCGACGACACGGTGGCGCTGGCCAGCGAGTTGAAAGCCATCGGCATCGACGTGATCGACTGCTCGTCGGGCGGTCTGGCCGGTTCGGCCACCGCCGCCAAGGTCAAGCGCACCCTCGGCTTTCAGGTGCCGTTCGCCGAGCGCGTGCGGCGCGAAGCGGATATCCCCACCATGGCCGTCGGGCTGATCCTCGAACCGCATCAAGCCGAACAGGTCCTGCAATCGGGTCAGGCCGATCTCATTGCGATCGGCCGCCAGGCATTGTTCAATCCGAACTGGGCGCTGCATGCCCAGATCGCCATGGGCATCGACCCGGATTTCGCCGCCTGGCCAGTGCAGTACGGGTGGTGGCTCACGAGGCGTCAGCGGTCGCTCTCGCAGGCAGACGCCGACGCGGCGGTAAGAGTCGCCGGCATGTCCTGACGCAAGAAGACCGAGATGAAACTGGTTCTACAGGTATTCGTCGCTGCCGCCTGGCTGGCCGCCAGCGCTACCATCTCGGCCGCGAGCCCCGAGGAATTCATGAAGCTTTACGCCGAGCAGGCGAAGCTGGCGGACCCAGACTTTTCCGGCTTCTCCGCTGAGCGCGGCCGCGAGCTGTATATGAGACAGCATCCGGTGGAAGGCAACGGCATGCTGAGCTGCGCCTCCTGCCACCATGCCGACCCGACCAAGGCCACCCAGGCGCACGTGGACCAGATTCCCTGCCGGGCCTGCCACATCCTGTTCTCGCGGCAGCCGGAGTCGCACCGGCCCACCAGGCGCGAGATCCCACCTCTCGCGCCGGCGGTCAATCCCTACCGCTTCACCAACGAGTGGAAGGTCGAGCACTGGTTCGACTTCAACTGCAAGCTGCTGCTGAAGCGCGCCTGCACGCCGGTGGAGAAGGGAGACCTCATCACGTGGCTGCTGACGGTCAGATGATCATTCGAGTGACGAAGCTCAGCCGGCGAGCGCGCGTTGCTTCAGACCAGCTGAGGTTCGTCGCAAATCACTGCGCGGAGCACATATGCCTATCGTCGGTATGAACCACTTCACGGTCCTGGCCAAGGACCTGGAGGCCACCAAGGCGTTCTACATGGACCTCCTGGGACTCGAGGAAGGCTTCCGACCGGATCTCGGCTTCCCCGGCTCCTGGCTGTACTGCGGTGACCAGGCGGTACTGCACATCATCGCCGGTCGCGCCCTGCCGCCCGATCCGCGCGGCGTGCTGGATCACATGGCGTTCACCGCCAAGGATCTCCTCGCTGTGGTCGCCAAGCTGAAGGCCAACGGCATCAAATACGACCTGCGGCGCCAGAATGAATCCGGAACGTGGCAGTTGTTTTGCTTCGATCCCAACGGCGCGCGCGTGGAGCTGGATTTCGATGCCGGCGAGAAGGGGCCCTGATCAGGTCGCGGGCGCGCACTGCGCGCAGCGGTCGCTGGCGGCCGGCGCCCTCAGGTCCCTCGGCTTCGGATAGGCGCTTGGCTTGGCCGCCCAAGCCCTGTACACCGCCTTCTGCTTCTCGACGCCCACCCGCTCGGTGATCTCGTCCCAGCGCTTGGCAACCTCGTCCAGGATGGTCTTGGGGTCGTCGCCGGCCCAAAGACGGCTCAATCCCATGCGCACAGCCTCCTCGTACTTGTCCGTCTGAATCAACGACAGGTCGAGCAAGCCCACCTCCGACGCGGCCTTGAGCGTCCGCAGATAGTCTTTCGCATCCACCCAGCGCGAGAGGTACTCGGGGCTCGAGTAGTGAGAGGCGCGGAAAGGGTCGCGCAGCGTAAAAGGCAGCTGTACGCGCTTGAGGCTGATCTCCTCGCTGTTCAGCCACTGGATGA
>DAIQQA010000007.1:0-72242 GCA_036787045.1 Burkholderiales bacterium
GCACCTCCAAGCTGTCAAACATGCTCGGCACACGTAACAATCCCCCGGCAGAGCCAGGCAGAGCCGGGGGGCCTCCCGCGTTAGCTAAGAAGCCGTGGGAAGCAGAAATGTGGTCTGGCGGCCGAGGTCAATCCCACCCGCACGATGGCCGTCCGCACGCAATGGGCGCGGGCAACGTCATAGTGGAACTCGAAGTCGTAGGTCTTGCACAGCTCCGGGTTCGCGAGTAGGGGCGCGGCCTCACGCAGCGGCTCGAGCGCGTCCTTGCCCAGCTCCTCGAGATAGCGGCGCGCCGGGGGGCGCAAGCTCGTATTCGAGGCGATACAAGGCTCAGGCCTATACTTAAAGCCCTTTCCCTCGGCCCTTGGTGGTTCCGCCTTATGCCTTCTCGAGCCGCCGATACTGCACTGCCTCGGCAACGTGCGTCGCCGCCACCGCTTCGGTGCCAGCCAGGTCGGCGATGGTGCGTGCAACCTTGAGCACACGATGATAACCGCGCGCCGACAACCCCAACCGGCTGATCGCCTGCTTGAGCACCTGCTCCCCGGCGCTGTCGGGCTGCGCATGCTTGTCGATCTCGCGAGTCGACAGCTGAGCGTTAGGCTTGCCTTGGCGTGCGAGCTGGCGCTCGCGTGCGCAGACAACGTGCGCACGGATCGTGTCGCTGCTGTCGCCGCGCGGCCGCGAGGCCAAGTCGTCCGGCGGGACGGCCGGCACCTCGACATGCAGGTCGATGCGATCGAGCAGCGGCCCGGAGATCTTGCGGCGGTAGCGCGCCACCTGGTCAGGCGTGCAGTGGCACTTGCCGGAGTAGTGGCCGAGGTAGCCGCAGGGGCAAGGGTTCATCGCAGCCACGAGTTGAAAGCGCGCGGGAAACTCGGCCTGACGCGCAGCACGCGAGATGGTGATTCGGCCCGATTCGAGCGGCTCGCGCAGCACTTCCAGCACGTCGCGGTCGAACTCGGGCAGCTCGTCGAGGAACAGCACGCCGTTCATGGCCATGGAGATCTCACCGGGCCGCGGGTTGCTGCCGCCACCCACCAGGGCCACCGCCGACGCAGTGTGGTGCGGGGCGCGGAAGGGCCTGCGCATCCAGTGCTCCAGCCGGAAGCCGCTCGAGCCCAGCGACTGGATCGCGGCCGAGGCAAGCGCCTCCTCGTCAGTCATCGGCGGTAGGATGCCGGGCAGGCGCTCGGCGAGCATTGTCTTCCCGGTCCCGGGTGGACCACTCATCAAGAGACTGTGCCCGCCGGCTGCCGCGATCTCGAGCGCGCGCTTGGCCGGCAGCTGACCTTTCACGTCGCTCATGTCGGGGTAGACCGCGGCCGCCGCATCTGCGCGCCCGTTCAGGCGCTCTAGCGCTTCGCGCCCAGCCAGATGCGCGCACACCTGCAACAGTGACGCGGCGGGGTAGATCTCCGCGCCGCGCACCAGCGCGGCTTCCTGCGCGCTCTCCGGGGGCAGCACGAACGCGCGGCCCGACTCCCGCGCAGAGTAGGTGATGGCGAGCGCGCCGCGGATCGGGCGCAGTTCCCCGGTAAGCGCCAGCTCTCCGGCGAACTCGTAGCGGTTCAGTGCCTGCGCCGGCAGCTGGCCGGATGCGACGAGGATACCGAGGGCAATGGGGAGGTCGAAGCGGCCGCCTTCCTTGGGGAGGTCCGCCGGCGCCAGGTTGACGGTGATGCGCCGCGCCGGGAACTCGAAGCGGGCGTTCTGCAAGGCGGCACGCACCCGATCCTTCGCCTCCTTCACCTCGGTGTCCGGCAGCCCGACGATGGTGAAGCTGGGTAGCCCGTTGGCGAGGTGCACCTCCACCGTCACCAGAGGTGCATCCATTCCGGAGATGGCGCGACTGTAGAGGACGGCGAGAGACATGACGCAAGGGGCAGACGCAACAACCTGAGTCTAGCCTATCTTGCTGCCGAGGCGATGAGCGTGGCCGGCCGCAGCGCCACCAGCGCGGCCGAGAGGATCCTTCAGGCTTGTCCGACTGTTTGAGCGAGGGCGTATCGCGCCCGCTCCGCAAACAGCAAGGCCGCCGTGCGGCGGCCTTCCTCGTTCAGCCTGGGCACCGGCGCGCACCCGCGCGCGGTGCCGCGAACGCGCCTTGGTCAGTCCTTGAGCGCTTCCACGTTGATCAGGAGCTTCACTTCGTCGCCCAGACCCGGCACCAGGCTGTTCATGCCGAACTCGGAGCGCTTGATGGTCGCCACCGCGTCGGCGCCGCACGCCTCCTTCTTGGCGAAGGGGTTGGGTGCGCAGTGGAACGTGTCGATGGTCAGCGTCAAAGGCCTGGTTACGCCGAGCATCGTGAACTCCCCGTCGACCGAAGCCGGCTTGTCGCCGCTGAAGTTGACCTGCTTCGATCTGAATGTCATCGACGGGTACTTCGCAGTGTTGAAGAAGTCTTCGCTGCGCAGGTGCTCGTCGAGCTTGTCCACGCCGCTGCTCACCGACGCAACGTCGATGGATACCTCGACCGTGCCGCGCTTGGCCGCGCGGTCTAGCGTGATCTTGCCCGTCACGTTGTCGAAGCGGCCGCGCTGTGTCGACCAGCCGAAGTGGTTGATCTCGTAGGTGGGATGGGTATGCCGCGGATCGATGGTGTAAGAGTCGGCGGCCAGTGCGGGGGCGCTGAGCGCGGTGCCGAGCGCGGCGATGAGCAGCTTGGTCTTCATGCTTTCTCCTGGATGTTGGTGGATAAACGCTGCGAGTCTGTTGCAACAGACAACTCGCGAGCTACTTTCTGTCGGTGCCCGTCAACTTGAAGCGGATCTGGACTTCGTCTGCAACGGTCTCGGTGTCAGACCAGACGCCTTCGCCGATGCCGTACTCCAGGCGTTTGAGCGTGAATGCCCCTTCGAAGACAGTCGTGCCGTTCAGCTGCGTGACCGTAAACGGCGCAGCGATGTCCCGCGTACGGCCCTTGATGGTCAGCTTGCCGGTCACCTCATAGCGGCCTGTGCCCAGGGGCTTCACCGCAGACGATACGAACTTCGCCGTGGGGAACTGGGCCGTGTCGAACCACGCCCTGCGCTTGACCTCGGTGTCGACCTCGGTCACACCGGTGTCGATGCTGGCGAGCTCGATCTCGATCTGCGCCCGGGCTGCGGCAAGCCGGGCCGGATCGAACGTGACTTGCGCAGTGAAGCGTCCGAACCCGCCCTCCGCGGGGACGCCCATTTGCCGGGCGACGAAGGTGACCTCGCTGCGGGCGGGATCGATGGCCTGTACCGGCTCGGCCTGCACTGGCAGCGACATGCCCAGACACATAGCGATGGAAACCGATCTCAGACTTTTCACGGAGGATCACCTGCCGGTGCGGGGACGAACGAACGGCAGCATCCGATGCAGGACATCATCGCGGTCACCGAAGTGGTGCCTTAGCGCCGCCGCTGCATGCACTGCGACCAGCGCGGCCAGGGTCAAGTTCAGTGTTCCGTGCACGACCTTGAGCTGCTCGCCCAGCACCTTGTCCTTCGCGACCAGGTCCGGCAGGGGAACGACGCCAAGATAGACAGTCTGAACGCCGAGTGCCGAGCTCATCAGCCAGCCGGACAGGGGGATCACGAGGAGCAGCAGATAGAGCAGGAAATGGCTGACCGCTGCCGCCTTCCGTTGCCAACGTGGCGTCGCAGCGGGCAGAGGCGGGGCCGGATGCATCAGCCGCCAGAGCACCCGTAGCACGGCCAGCAGGAAGATGGTTACGCCGAGCCACTTGTGCCAGGAATACAGCTTCAGCTTCGCGGGGCTGAGCGAAAGACCCACCATGTACAGGCCGAGCGCCGCCGAGCACACCACCAGCACAGCGAGTAACCAGTGCAGCGCGATTGCAGTTGCGGTGTAGCGACGGACCATGATTCCCGGACCGGGCCACCGGGGCCTCACCAGCGGATTCGGTGTATCAGCCGAGGCAGTCTAGTGAAATGCGAATCACGCGCAAAGCGAACGTTTTTGCGCGACTCGCTCAGAGGTCCTGAACGATCGGGCCCGCTCAGGCGTCGGGCTTACGCTCCCGCTGCTCGAGCTGGGCCAGCTGGGCTTCGAGCTTCTCCAGCTTCTCTCGGGTGCGCAGCAGCACCTGGCGTTGGATATCGAACTCTTCCCGGGTGACCAGATCCAGGCGCGCAAAGAACGCAGACAGCATGGCCTTCAGGTTCTTCTCCACATCCTTCGCCGGGCTGTGCGCAAGGATCTCGCTCACTTTGCTCTGCAGCTGCTCGAACAATGTCTGGCTGGTCATCGGAATCGCTTTCCTGGGATCGGCTGAGTCTAGCAGAGCGGGAAAGATCGACTGGTCATCGGCTCAAGGCCGAGCGCGCACCGCTCTGGTGCGGAGCACCAAAAGCCCGCTTCACTCTGGTGCGCAAAACCTTCGCTCACAGCTGAATATCCATATATCACATTGATAATAAATGAATTGTTTATTGGCACAGGAAATGCTGACGCCCTCTCTCGCCTTGGTTCACCGCAATGTCAGGGAAGATATCCGGCATGCGATGACGGCGGAGGGATCGTCCTCCTAACCACAACTGTTTCAGCAACCAGGAGCGAGCAATGAAATTCGTCACCGCAATCATCAAGCCTTTCAAGCTTGACGAGGTGCGGGAGGCCCTCTCCGCCATCGGCGTGCAGGGCATCACCGTCACCGAGGTCAAGGGCTTCGGCAGGCAGAAGGGACACACCGAGCTGTATCGGGGGGCGGAGTACGTGGTGGACTTCCTGCCCAAAGTGAAGATCGAGGTCGCCATCAAGGACGACCTGCTCGACCAGGTCATCGAGGCCATCGAGAAATCCGCCAATACGGGGAAGATCGGCGACGGCAAGATCTTCGTGTACCCACTCGAACAAGCTATCCGGATCCGCACGGGCGAGACCGGTGCAGACGCGCTCTGACGATTGAGGGAGATACCAATGAGAAAGTTCCTGCTGTTGCTGACCCTGTGCGCCTCGTTCGGCCTGAGCCTGCCGACCGTGGCCCAGGACACGGCGGCCGAGCCGGCGCCCGCTGCGGAGGCGCCGGCCGAGGCGGCCGCGCCCGAGGCAGCCGCGCCGTCGGCGCCGACTCCGGACAAGGGCGACACCGCCTGGATGCTGATCGCGACCGTGCTGGTGATCCTGATGACCATCCCGGGCCTGGCGCTGTTCTACGGCGGCATGGTGCGCGCCAAGAACATGCTCTCTGTGCTGATGCAGGTATTCGCCACCTTCAGCCTGCTCGCCATCCTGTGGGCGGTGTACGGCTACAGCGTGGCCTTCACCGAGGGCAATGCCTTTTTCGGGGGGTTGTCCAAGATGTTCCTCTCCGGCGTCACCACCGAGTCGATGGCGGCTACCTGGAGCAAGGGCGTGGTCATTCCCGAATACGTCTACATCGTGTTCCAGCTCACCTTCGCAGCCATCACGCCCGCGCTGATCATCGGGGCGTTCGCCGAGCGCATGAAGTTCTCCGCTGTGCTGCTGTTCATGGTGATCTGGTTCACCTTCTCCTACCTGCCCATAGCGCACATGGTCTGGTACTGGGCCGGCCCCGACGCGTATACGGACCAGGCAGCCGCCGACGCGGCCACTGCAACAGCAGGCTTCCTGTTCCAGAAGGGTGCCCTGGACTTCGCGGGCGGCACAGTGGTGCACATCAACGCCGGCATCGCCGGCCTGATCGGCGCGCTGATGCTGGGCAAGCGGGTAGGCTACGGACGCGAGGCGATGCCTCCGCACAGCCTGGTCATGACGATGGTCGGCGCCTCCCTGCTGTGGGTCGGCTGGTTCGGCTTCAACGTCGGCTCCAACCTCGAGGCCACGGGTCTTGCCGCGATGGTGATGGTCAACACGCTGCTGGCCACCGCCGCGGCGGCGCTGTCCTGGATGTTCGTCGAGTGGATGGTGCGCGGCAAGCCCACGATGCTGGGCATCGCCTCGGGTGCGATTGCCGGCCTGGTAGCCATCACTCCCGCCTGCGGCTTCGTGGGTCCGATGGGCTCGATCGTGCTGGGCGCCATCGCCGGCGCGGTCTGCCTCTGGGCTGTGGTGTGGTTGAAGGCCAAGCTCGGGTACGACGACTCGCTCGACGTATTCGGCGTGCACGGCATCGGCGGGATACTCGGCGCTCTGGGCACCGGCATCTTCGCCTCGCCGTCGCTGGGCGGCACCAGCTGGTACGACTACGTGGCCAATGGCGCCGGCGCATTCAGCATGAGCGGCCAGCTTACCAGCCAGCTCTGGGCCGTAGCCGTGTCGATCGTCTGGTCGGGCATCGTGGCATTCATCGGCTTCAAGATCGTGGACCTGGTCATCGGCCTGCGTGTCAACGAAGAGCATGAGCGCGAAGGCCTGGACGAAACCCAGCACGGCGAGCGCGCCTACCATCTGTGAGCATAGATCTCCTCCCCCGGTAGAAACACTGCCGGTTCAAGGGCGCCCTGCGGGGCGCCCTTTTTTTCTGGGCGCTCGCCAGCGCGCCAACTCAGGCGAACCTCTCACCACGAAGGCACGAAGACACGAAGAAAGGCGCAGGCAACAGGTTTCCAGGGCGCGGGATGCGGACTCGGAGCGCCTCTAGCCGCTTTGCCGCTGAACACGATCAACTCATTTCAGGCTTTGCTTTTCTTCGTGCCTTCGTGGTGAGCGGTTGGTAGCAGTCGGAGGCTAGAAAAGCCCGACGATCCGGCCGTCGTCAGCGATATCGATGCGCTCCGCCGCGGGCACCTTGGGCAGCCCGGGCATGGTCATGATATCGCCGCAGATCATGACGACGAACTCGGCGCCGGCGGCGAGCCGCACCTCGCGGACGTTGACGACGTGGCCGGAGGGCGCACCGCGCAATCCAGGGTCGGTGGAGAAGGACGACTGGGTCTTGGCCACGCAGATCGGGCAGCGCCCGTAGCCCTCGGCTTCCAGCCTGTCGATCTGCGCGCGCACTTTGCTGTCCGCCGCGACCTCGGCCGCACCGTAGATCTTTGTCGCCACGGCCCGCAGCTTGTCCCAGAGACTGGCCGCGTCCTCGTAGACGAAGTGGAAGTCGGTGGGCGTGCGCTCGATCAGCTCGACCACCGTGCGCGCCAGCGCCTCGGCACCCTTTCCGCCCTCGGCCCAGTGACGCGCGAGCACGACCGGGGCCTCGTGATGCGCCATCTTGCGCTGGAGCAGCTCGATCTCGGCCGGCGTGTCGTGGGTGAAGTGATTGATCGACACCACGCAAGGCAGGCCATAGTGGTTGCGCACGTTGTTGACATGCCGCTCCAGATTGGCGATGCCCTGCTTCAGGGCCCCAAGGTTCTCAGTATTGAGCGTCTTGAGATCGGCGCCGCCGTGGTACTTGAGCGCCCGGATCGTCGCCACGATCACGCACGCGTCCGGTCGCAGCCCGGACTTGCGGCACTTGATGTCGACGAACTTCTCCGCGCCGAGGTCCGCGCCGAACCCCGCTTCGGTGACGACGTAGTCGGCCAGCTTCAGCGCGGCCCCGGTGGCAATCACCGAGTTGCAGCCGTGGGCGATGTTGGCGAACGGACCGCCGTGAATGAAAGCGAGATTGTGCTCGAGGGTCTGCACCAGGTTCGGCTTGAGGGCGTCCTTGAGCAGCACGGCCATGGCCCCGTCGGCCTTGAGATCGCGCGCACGAACCGGCTTCTGGTCGCGGGTGTACGCGACCACGATGTTGCCCAGCCTCTGCTTCAGATCCTTCAACGACGTGGCGAGACAGAAGATCGCCATCACCTCCGAGGCGACGACGATGTCGAAGCCGTCCTGGCGCGGGTAGCCGTTGGCCGTGCCGCCCAGCGAGACCACGATATCGCGCAGCGCACGGTCGTTCATGTCCACTACGCGCTTCCAGGTGATCCTGCGCAGGTCGATCCCCAGCTCGTTGCCCTGGTGGATGTGGTTGTCCAGCATCGCCGCGAGGAGATTATTGGCCAGTGCTATGGCGCTGAAGTCGCCGGTGAAGTGCAGGTTGATGTCCTCCATCGGCACCACCTGGGCGTAGCCGCCGCCGGCCGCGCCGCCCTTCACGCCGAATACCGGGCCCAGACTCGGCTCGCGCAGGCAGATCATCGCCTTCTTGCCGATCCGGTTGAGCGCATCGCCCAGGCCGACGGTGGTGGTGGTCTTGCCTTCGCCCGCCGGCGTCGGGCTGATGGCGGTCACGAGGACGAGCTTCCCTTGCTTGCGCCCAGCGAGGGAATCCAGATAGTCGAGGGACACCTTGGCCTTGTAGTGCCCGTAGGGTTCCAGCACTTCGTCGGGAATGCCGAGCCGTTCCTGCGCAAGCTCTGCAATGCGGCGCAGCTTCGACTGCTGCGCGATTTCGATGTCGGTGAGCAAGGGGGCTCCTGGGGTGGTTGCCTCGGGCGCGGGCGCCATTCTAGCGTGCTGGACGGCCTGCTACGAAAAGGGCGAAGCTCTCACCACGAAGACACGAAGGCACGAAGAAAATCGAAGAGCTCATCTGCCCTGCGCAGATCTGGATCTGTGGGTTGGACGTACGGCTGAGAAGGAAAGCGCGCGAAGGGCAACGATTGGGGTTCTCCATTACGTCATGTTTTCTTCGTGCCTTCGTGCCTTCGTGGTGAGAGGTAAGCCGTAGTCGCAGCCTCAGCGTCCGCCGCGGTTCGAGACGCGACGTTCCAGAGCACGGCCGCCAGGGCGCGAGACGTTGCCCTCCGTCAGCCACGGAAACGCCTGCGTCAGCTCCAGGATCTCGCCGGCGCGGTCGGCGCGATAGCCCGGGAGCGAGCGCGTGAGCTCCTCGAACTCGGGCCCGCGCAGCAGCCGCAGCAACTCCTGCACGGACGGATAGGCCAGTGTCTCGCGGCCGGTGAGCAGGAGGTAGCGCTCGCTCGCCACCGGCACGAAGTCGAGGTCGAACTGGCGCGCCGCCGCCTCCACGCCGAAACCGGCATCGGCCATGCCGCTGGCCACGTACGCCGCGACAGCGGCATGCGTGTACTCCTCGTTCGGCCAGCCGTTGATCCGCTGCGGATCGAGTCCCTGCTCCTCGAGCATCGTTTCGAGCAGAAGCCTGGTCCCCGAGCCGCGCTGGCGGTTGATGAACCGCACGTCCGGCCGGGCCAGCGCCGCGATCGAATCGATCTGCTTCGGGTTGTGCGGGCGCACGAAGATCCCCTGCTGCCGGCGCACCAGGAAGATCAGGCACTGGTCCGCGGGCCGAAGCCAGCTGCGGTATTCGGCCACCGCACGCGCGCCGCGGTCGCCCTCGGGAACATGGAAGCCTGCTATGTCGCAGGCGCCGCGGGCAAGCGACGCGAGCGAGTCGGCGGCAGAGAGGTACTGCAGATCGAGGCCTATGCGAGTGTGCCGGCGCAGCAGCTCCGGCAGCTGCGCGACCGCATAGCCGTAGCTGGCGTGGATGCGCAGCGTCGGGCTGTGCTCGGCGAGCGCGCGGCTCAGCTCGAGGTTGAGCTCCGAGGCGATGTTCTCGAGCTGCGGCAGCAGGCGGGCGCGGGCACGGGCCTGGGCCCACACCAGCTTTTCCCCCAACGGCGAGAGCGTTGCGCCGCGCCCCTGCCGCAACAGGACCAGCTCGGAGCCGAAGAACTCGGACCAGCGCGCGATGATGTTCCAGGCGTGCCGGTAAGACATCCCGGCGCGCTGCGCGGCTGTCGTGAGCTTGCCGCTCTCGTGCACGGCATGCAACAGGTCGAACAGACGATGGTCGACCTCCTCTCCGGCCTCGTTGCTGAACACCCACGCAGGGCGGATCTCCATGCGCCTCATATGCACTCCAATTCATATTGAAGCCGGACAGGCATGCTGCTAGCTTGGTAGGTCCTGCCTGATGATACCTGACATATGCACTGCTTTGCATATGTCGAGGTGAACCTACCGGGCGTCGAACAGGAGCGACGGGTGAACGACGGCGGACGATCCGCGGCGGAAAGCGGCACGCTTTCCGGAGCGCAGCAGGAGGCCGTCGAGCGCGCCATCGCCCTCCACCAGCCCCGTCCGGGCGCGCTGCTGCCCCTCCTGCATGCGATACAGGACGTGCTCGGTTTCGTGCCGCCCGCGGCGTTGTCACGCATCGCGCAGGCGCTGAACCTCTCGCGCGCCGAAGTGCACGGTGTCGTCGGCTTCTATCACGACTTCCGCACCCACGCTCCCGGACGCCGCGTGCTGCGGCTCTGCCGGGGCGAAGCGTGCCAGTCGATGGGCGCCGAGCGGCTGGCGGATCTCGCGCAGCGCATACTTGGCATCGCGTTGGGCGGCACTTCGGGAGACGGCGCGGTCACACTGGAACCCGTGTACTGCCTGGGCAACTGCGCGTGCGCTCCGGCAGCCATGCTGGACGGACAGGTGCATGGCCGCCTGAACGAAGCCACGCTGCGCGCGCTGCTGCAGGGCGCGGGGGAGACGCTGTGAGCACGACCGTCTGGGTGCCACGCGACACGTCGGCCATCTCGGTCGGTGCGGAGGACGTCGCACGTGGGATCCAGGCCGAGGCGCAGCGACGCGGCGAGGCGGTCCGGATCAGACGCAACGGGTCGCGCGGGCTGTACTGGCTGGAACCGCTGATCGAAGTCGAGACGCCGGCCGGGCGCATCGCCTATGGACCGACTGCGCCTGGCGATGTCGGCTCGCTGTTCGACGCAGAATTCCTCGCCGGGGGTGCACATGTGCTCAGGCACGGCCCCACCGAGACCATCCCCTTCCTCGCCCGTCAGGAGCGCCTGTGCTTTGCGCGCATGGGCGTGATCGACCCGCTCAGCATCGAGGACTACGTCGCGCATGGCGGCTTTACCGGCCTGCGCACAGCCCTGGCGATGAGCGGCACGCAGATCGTGCAACAGGTCACCGACTCTGGCCTGCGCGGGCGAGGGGGCGCGGCCTTCCCGACCGGCATCAAATGGAAGACGGTGCTGGATGCGCCCGCAACGCCGAAGTACATCGTCTGCAACGCCGACGAAGGCGATTCGGGTACCTTCTCCGACCGCATGCAGATGGAGGGCGATCCTCTCGCGCTCATCGAGGGGATGCTCATCGCGGGCCTCGCCGTAGGCGCGGAGCAAGGTTACGTCTACATCCGCTCCGAGTATCCGCTGGCCGAGCGAATCCTGACCGAGGCGATCGAGCTGGCCGCTCGCGCCGAGTACCTGGGCGAGAGCATCGCGGGCAGCGGCAAGCGCTTCTTCCTGGAGGTTCGGCGCGGCGCCGGCGCATACATCTGTGGCGAGGAGACGGCCCTGCTCGAAAGCCTGGAAGGCAAGCGCGGCATGGTGCGCTACAAACCACCGCTGCCGGCGCTGCAGGGGCTGTTCGGCAAGCCCACCGTGGTCAACAATGTGATCACCTTCGCGTCCCTGCCGATCATCCTCGAGAAAGGCGCCGCGTTCTATCGCGACTACGGCATGGGTCGTTCGCGCGGCACGCTGCCGTTCCAGCTCGCGGGGAACATCAAGCGAGGCGGCTTAGTCGAAAAAGCATTCGGGCTCACACTGCGCGAGCTGCTGTACGACTACGGCGGCGGGTCCGCCACCGGCCGGCCGATCCGCGCCGTGCAGGTGGGCGGACCACTCGGCGCTTTCCTTCCCGAGAAGCTGTTCGACACACCGCTCGACTACGAGGCCTTCGCGCAGGTCGACGGCATGATCGGCCACGGCGGCGTGGTTGCGTTCGACGACACCGTCGACATGGCGCACATGGCCCGTTACGCCATGGAGTTCTGCGCCATCGAGTCCTGCGGCAAGTGCACGCCTTGCCGCATCGGCTCCACGCGTGGCGTGGAGGTGATCGACCGCATCGTGGCCGACGAGAGCCGCGACAAGAACCTGACGCTTCTGCAGGACCTGTGCGAGACGATGCTGCACGGGTCGCTGTGCGCGCTCGGGGGGATGACGCCTTTCCCGGTGTTGAGCGCGCTCAAGCACTTCCCCGAGGATTTTCGCAAGCTCGCTTCGCGGCGTGCTGCTTAGACCTTTACACCCAACGCCTTGCGTTGAGATTTGGATTTAGGAGGGAACGATGTACTCCGTCCGAGAAACCGACTACGGCACCCCGGCCCGCCTGTCCGAGCGTCTGGTCACGCTCGAGATCGACGGTGTGGAAGTCAGCGTACCCGAGGGCATCTCGGTCATGCGTGCCGCGACGCAAGCCGGCTACAGCATCCCCAAGCTGTGCGCGACCGACATGTTGGAGTCCTTCGGCTCCTGCCGGCTGTGCCTGGTGGAGATCGAGGGCCGCAAAGGCTATCCGGCTTCCTGCACCACACTGGTGTCCGCAGGCATGCAGGTGCGCACGCAAAGCCCGGCGCTGGCCAAGCTGCGCCGTAACGTGATGGAGCTGTACATCTCCGATCATCCGCTCGACTGTCTGACATGCCCCGCCAACGGCAACTGCGAGCTGCAGGACATGGCGGGTGTGGTGGGGCTGCGGGAGGTGCGCTACGGCTACGACGGCGCCAATCATCTGACAGCCGAGAAGGACCAGTCCAACCCGTATTTCACCTTCGATCCCACCAAGTGCATCGTCTGCTCGCGCTGCGTGCGTGCCTGCGAAGAGGTGCAGGGCACCTACGCGCTGACCGTGGACGGCCGCGGCTTCGCCTCGATGATCTCGCCGAGCGCGAAGGAAAGCTTCTTCGACTCCGAATGCGTTTCCTGCGGCGCCTGTGTGCAGGCCTGCCCGACCGCCACGCTTATGGAGAAGTCGATCATCGACCACGGGCAGCCCGAGCGCAGCGTGGTCACCACCTGCGCCTACTGCGGAGTGGGCTGCTCGTTCCGTGCGGAGATGCAGGGCACCCAGGTCGTGCGCATGGTGCCGAACAAGGACGGCAAGGCCAACCACGGCCATTCCTGCGTCAAGGGCCGGTTTGCCTGGGGCTACGCGACCCATCCGGATCGCATCATCAAGCCGATGATTCGCAGCCGCATTACCGACCCCTGGAAGGAGGTGACCTGGAACGAGGCAATAGCCTACGCCGCCGCGGAGTTCAAGCGCATCCAGGCCAAGCACGGCCGCGGAGCCGTCGGCGGCATCACCTCCTCCCGCTGCACCAACGAGGAGACCTACCTGGTGCAGAAGCTGGTGCGCGCGGCCTTCGGCAACAACAACGTGGACACCTGCGCGCGGGTGTGCCATTCGCCGACCGGCTACGGGCTCAAGCAGACGCTCGGCGAGTCGGCCGGCACGCAAAACTTCGATTCGGTTGAACAGGCCGATGTCATCATGGTCATCGGCGCGAACCCTACCGAGGGCCACCCGGTGTTCGCCTCGCAGCTGAAGCGCCGGCTGCGTGAAGGCGCGAAGCTCATCATCGTGGACCCGCGCACGATCGAGCTGGTGCGGCAGCCCCATGTGCAGGCCAGCCATCATCTGAAGCTTCTGCCCGGCACCAACGTCGCCGTGATCAATGCGCTGGCGCACGTGGTGGTGACGGAGGGGTTGACGAAGGAAGACTACGTGCGCGAGCGCTGCGATCTGCGCGAGTACGAAAAGTGGAAGTCGTTCATCAGCCAGCCGCGCAATTCACCCGAGGCCATGGAGCCGATAACCGGCGTACCTGCTGCGGAGGTTCGCGCGGCCGCGCGCCTGTATGCCGGCGCGCACAACGCCGCCATCTACTACGGTCTGGGTGTAACAGAGCACAGCCAGGGCTCGACGATGGTGATCGGCATCGCCAACCTCGCCATGGCCACCGGCAACCTCGGCCGGTCAGGCGTAGGCGTCAATCCCCTGCGGGGCCAGAACAACGTGCAAGGCTCCTGCGACATGGGCTCGTTCCCGCATGAGCTGCCCGGCTACCGACACGTCTCCGACGCTGCGGTGCGCGGGCTGTTCGAGTCGGAATGGCACGTTTCGCTCGATGCCGAGCCCGGGCTGCGCATCCCCAACATGCTCGACGCCGCGCTGGACGGCAGTTTCCGCGGCCTGTATGTACAGGGCGAAGACATCGCGCAGTCCGACCCCAACACGCAACATGTGACCGACGCGCTCGGCGCGCTGGAGTGCCTCGTGGTGCAGGATCTGTTCCTCAACGAGACTGCCAGGTTCGCGCACGTCTTCCTGCCCGGCTCATCGTTCCTGGAGAAGAACGGCACCTTTACGAATGCGGAGCGGCGCATCTCGCCGGTGCGCAAGGTCATGCCGCCGCTGTCGGGGATGGAGGACTGGGAAGTGACTGCGGCGCTCTCGAACGCACTGGGCTACCCGATGCACTACGACCACCCGGCGCAGATCATGGACGAGATCGCGCGCCTGACCCCCACTTTCACCGGCGTGAACTACGCGAAGCTCGAGCGCCTGGGCAGCATCCAATGGCCGTGCAACGACAAGGCGCCGGAAGGCACGCCGGTGATGCACGTCGAACAGTTCGTGCGCGGCAAGGGCAAGTTCATCCTCAGCGAGTACATCCCCACCGACGAGCGAGCAACGTGGGAGTACCCGCTGCTCATGACTACCGGCCGCGTGCTCAGCCAGTACAACGTCGGTGCCCAGACCCGGCGCACCGAGAACAACCGCTGGCATCACGAGGACGTGCTGGAGATCCATCCCCACGACGCCGAGCAGCGCGGCGTCCGCGAGGGCGACTGGGTGGGGGTGCGCAGCCGCGCGGGCGAGACCGTGCTGCGGGCAACCCTCACCGAACGTGTTCAGCCGGGCGTGGTCTATACGACCTTCCACTTCCCCTGGTCAGGCGCCAACGTCGTGACCACCGAGAACTCGGACTGGGCTACCAACTGTCCGGAGTACAAGGTCACGGCCGTCCAGGTCAGCCGGGTGATGCAGCCGTCCGAGTGGCAGAAAGACTATGCGCGCTTCTCGCAGGTGCAGGACCGGCTGCTCCAGGAGCGCGAGCGCACCCAGGTTTGAAAGGCGGTCACGCCTCGCCCCTCACGTCTCGAACCTCGCGCCTCGCAATGGACCCCCAGCGCCTGGTCCACATGGCCAACCAGATCGGGGCCTTCTTCAGCGCCGAGCCCGATCGCGCCGTCGCGCTCAACGGGATCGCAGGCCATCTCAAGCGCTTCTGGGACCCGCGCATGCGCAGCCAGATCCTCGCCTGGGTCGATGAGCATGGCGGCGAGGGCTTGACCGATCTGGTCGCGGAGGCGATCCGGAGGCATCGTGACACGCTGGCGACGTAGGCCTGGATCTCGCAGCGCTCGTGAGCAAGCTCGATTCGTCACGTGTGAACCCCACACCGCCCCGGCGGCTGCGCCGCCACCCCGCCTCGTGAGAGGCGGGGAGGAGTAAGTTCCTCCCCTCCTGCCCGAGGAGGGGTGGCCCGAAGGGCCGGGGTGGTGGGAGCTTGCCCGAGGTGGCCGAAGGCGTCGGCGTCAGGCGCTTACGCCGAACCCTTGCCGCTCTTGCCGCGGGTCGCGGCCTCGTAGCGCGCCCGGTTCTCGTCATTGATGGGGTAGAGACCCGGGAGCTTCGCGCCCCGCTCGACCTCTCCCATGATCCAGCCCTCCAGCTGTTCCTGCTCGGGCGCGGTCGCGAGGACGTGCTCCAGCAACGCCGCGGGGATGAGGACGGCGCCGTCGCCATCCGCCACGACGACGTCATTCGGATAGACCGCCACACCACCGCAGCCGATCGGCTCCTGCCAATTGACGAAGGTCAGGCCAGCAACGGACGGTGGCGCGGCCCCACCCTGGCACCACACGGGAAGGCCGGTGGCGAGCACACCTGCCACGTCGCGCAGCACGCCGTCGGTGACCAGGCCCGCGACGCCGCGCGGCTTCATCCGCGCGCACAGGATGTCACCGAAGATGCCGGCGTCGGTGACGCGCATCGCGTCGACGACCGCGATGCACCCCCCGGGCATGTCCTCTATCGCCGCGCGCGTGGATCGCGGCGACGACCACGACTCCGGCGTCGCCAGGTCCTCGCGCGCGGGAACGAAGCGCAGCGTGAACGCCTCGCCCACTTGCCGCGACTGATCGTATCGCAGCGGCCGGGTTCCACGCATCCAGACGTTGCGCAATCCCTTCTTCAGCAGAACTGTCGTAATGGTCGCTGTCGAGACTGCGCGAAGCGTTTCGACCGTCTTGGTGTCGAGTGTCATTTGAGCAGAGCGCCTCCAGGTGGCTCGATCGGAGTTTAGCAGTCTCCGCCCATACAGACGCGGTCATGAGCATGCAGCCAGCACCTTCCTCTTGCTGCCCTGCAGCGGGAGACGCCGCGAGCCCTACGCCATGCAGCTCCCCGGGCTAGGCCGGTAGACCTGCCCCCATCCTTTGGTCCAAACTGAGCGGCCCACGAAGATTTCGGGGCCGCCTGGAGCGCGTGCGAGGTCAGCTCCGGAAACAACACGTCCAATGAGAATGAGGAGGAGAGCATGAAAGCGAGGTCAACCGTTTCGCTCGTAGCGCTCTGTGCCGCCGTACCACTGCTCTTGGTCTCCTGCGGGGAGCGCAGTCCGTCGGAACAGGCTGCACCAGCACAGGCGCAGCCGGCCAAGACAGTTCAGCTCAATATGGCCAGCGTGTTTCCCACCAGCCTCACGCTACTGGGCGAGGCAGCGCCGAAGCTCGCCGAGAAGCTCAGGCGTGCCTCGGGCGGAACCATCGACCTCAAGGTCTACGAACCGGGTGCACTGGTGCCGGGTCTGGAGACCATCCAGGCCGTTTCCAAAGGATCGGTGGCTTCGGCCTGGTCGAGCCCCGGCTTCTTCTCGGGCACCGACTCGGCGTTCGCCTTCTTCACGACCGTTCCCTTCGGTCCGGGGATCCCCGAGTTCCTCGCCTGGATGTACTACGGTGGCGGCCTGGAGCTGCAGAACGAGATGTTCGGCCAGCACCACATCCACGCCATTCCCTGTGGCATCACGCCGCCCGAGGCTTCCGGCTGGTTCCGGCGCGAGATCACGTCGGTAGCCGATCTCAAGGGCCTCAAGATGCGGTTCTTCGGCCTGGGGGCCAAGGTCATGGACAGGCTCGGCGTATCGACCCAGCTGCTCGCGCCAGGCGACATCTTCCAGGCGCTGCAGCTGGGCACCATCGACGCCACCGAGTTCGCGAACCCGTCCCTGGACGAGAAGCTGGGCTTCTACCAGGTGGCCAAGTACTACTACTTCCCGGGCTGGCACCAGCAGGCTTCCATCCTCGACTTCTTCATCAACCAGGAGGTCTGGGATGGGCTGTCCGACCAGCACAAGGCCATCATCGAGCAAGCCTGCGGCGATATGCTGCGGCAGATCATGGCCGAGGGTGAGGCGACCCAGTGGGCGGCGATGAAGCGGATGCGCGACCAGCACGGGGTGCAGATCAAGCGCTGGCCGCCGGCCATCCTGAAGGCCTACGAGGAGACCTGGAACGAGGTGGTCGCCGAAGAATCGAAGGCCAATCCCAACTTCAAGAAGGTCTACGACTCGTACTCGGCCTTCCGCGCCAACTATGCGATCTGGCGCGACTACGGTTACCTGCAGTAGCAGGCTCTGAGTGTTCGCGCCGCACGTGCACCGGGCTACCGTGTTTCAGCCCTGATCCTCCGGTCCATAGACGATGACGGAGAGGAGATGAATGGGCGTCTCGATCAGCCGCTCGGGGCCGTGCGGCACGTCGCCGCGAAACGTAAGGGCGTCACCCGGCTCGAGCATATACGTCTGCTTGCCGTGCCGGTACTCGATCTTGCCTTTGAGCAGGTAGAGGAACTCGGTACCGGGATGCTCGAAGCTTGGAAAGACCTCCGAGGCATCGTCCATCGTCACCAGGAACGGCTCGAAGCTCTTGCGCGGCCCCTTGTCGTAGGCGAGCAGATGATAGGTGTGCCCGCGCTTGGTGCCACGACGCACCACCTCCATCCCTTCGCTCGCCTTCACGAGCTGCGCGCCGCCCGCGGGCAGCTCGTAGTCACGGAACATCTGCGACATCGACACACCCAGCGCCTGGGCGATGCGGGACAGGGTGTCCAGGCTCGTTGCGGCCTGCCCGTTCTCGATCTTGGACAGCATGCCGCGGCTGATGCCCGCTTGCGCCGCGACATCTGCGATCGTGAGGTGGTCGCGCTGCCGCAGCGCGCGGATCACCCCGCCGAGGTAGCGCTCGAGTGAGCGAGTGGCCGCCGGCTCGGGTGCGCGCTCTGTGGCCACGCGCGGGCCCTTTTTCGTGGATGGAGGACGGCTCACTGCCTACCTCTCTCTTCACCACAGAAGCGCAGAGAACCCCGAAGCGCGGTGACTGAAGTTAGCCGGAGTGGGATCCAGCGTGCATCGACTCCCAGCATGGGAACGGCCTCGTTTTCTCTGTGCCTCTGTGCCTCTGTGGTTCGAGTCTTGCGTCAGAAAAACTCGAGATAGCGCTCGACTTCCCACTGGGAAACGTGGCGCTGGTACTCCACCCACTCCATGCGCTTGAGGCGGATGAGCTCCTCGGCGAGGTCCTTGCCGATCGCCTCGCACAGCACCCCGTCCGTCTCCAGAGCATCCAGCGCCTCGTTGAGGTTCTGCGGCAGCACGCCGATGCCCGCTTTCTTCAGATCGGCGCTGCTCCACTCGTACAGGTTGGTGTTGTTCGGGGGACCCGGGTCCATCTTCTTCGCGACGCCGTCCATGCCGGCCGCGAGGATTGCCGCGGAAGCGAGATAGGGATTGCAAGAGCCGTCCGGCAGGCGCATCTCCAGGCGGCCGTACGGGATGCGGACCATGCACGTGCGGTTGTTGTCGCCGTAGGTGATGTAGGCCGGCGCCCAGGTCGCCCCGGAAAGGGCGCGGCCCACCACCAGGCGCTTGTAGGAGTTGACGGTCGGCGCACAGATTGCGGTCAGAGCCCGCGCATGGTGCAGCAGGCCGCCCAGGAACTGGTAACCCATCTTCGACAAGCCCAGCCCGTTCTTGTCCTTGTCGTCGTGGAACAGGTTCTTAGTCTTGTCGTCGCCGATGGAGATGTGGAAGTGGCCGCCGGTGCCCGTGCGAGTGGAGAACGGCTTGGGCATGAAGGTGGCGATCATGCCCATCTGGTTGGCGATCTCCGAGGCCGCCATCTTGAGATAGATATGCCGGTCCGCCGTGGTCAGGGCGTCGCCGTAGGTGAAGTTGACTTCGAACTGACCGTTGGCGTCCTCGTGGTCGATCTGATACACATCGATCCCGACCTGCCGCAGCGAGTCGACCAGCCGCTCCAGGAAGGCGGCGCTGCGCGCCAGCCCCTTGTAGTCGTAGCAGGGCTTCTCGAGGTTGTCCGTGTCGTCGCATGGGCCGACGCTCCCATCCGCGCGGCGCTTGAGCAGCATGAACTCGGGCTCGATACCCGTGTACATGGTCATGCCCTTCTTCGCCAAGACATCGAGCGCGCTCTTGAGTGCCAGGCGAGAGTCGTACGGGTAGGGCTTGCCACGCACATGCCCCCAGGTGGCCATGCGCGCAAACCCCGGCATCCATGGGATCACCTGCAGCGTGTCGAGGTCGCCGACGGCCATGTAATCCGGCCCGTGCGGCCCCATGCCGAAGCCCCAAAGCGCGAAGCCGGCAAACCCGGCGCCGTCGGTCAGCACCATTTCCAGGTGCTCGACGGGGACCGCCTTGGCCTTGGCCGAGCCGTGGATGTCCACGAACTGGGCCAGGATGAACTTGATGTTGTTGTCCTTGAGGAATTTCCTCGCTTGCTGAGCTGTCATGGTCTCCCCTCTTCTCCCTGCGCCATCAGAAAAACATCAGCCGCCCGCTGCGTCCGCAAACAGCTTGCCGAATCCTACCGCTGCACCGCCGACTTCGCGCACGATCCCGAGCAGCGTTTCCCAGAGATACGGGGCGAAGGTGCCGTCGCACCAGATCCGAAGCCACGGCCTGCCGCGGACCTCGTCCCAGAGCGCCAGCACCGACACCCCAACCATGGAAGTCATGACTACGCCGCGCTCGCCCGGTGCATGGGCATTGAAGTTCACGTTGCAGGTTTGTGCCAATAGATCGTTCAACCGCTCGCCGGCCAGCGCCAGCGCCGCGTCCTGCCGGATGACCGGATAAACCCCAGGCGCTACTTCGAGGACACTGCGCCAACGCTCCACGGCATTGCCTGCGGGTCGATCCTCCAGGAAGAACTCCGAGCGCGCGAGGCGGGCGACGGTCACGCCCTCGGGCGTGCGCGTCCAGGTGTTCACTCCATCCGGCACGCTCACACCCTGGCTGCGCAGCCATTCCTCTGCTTTGGGCCCCTTCACGCCCATGCGCGGGAGACAGCTTGCGTCGGCCAGCATGATGGGAGCGGCTGCAGCGTCACGCGGCAGCTTGAGCGCCGTCTGCATGCCGTGCATCTCGGTCCATCCCGGGCTCTCGGGGATCAGCAGGTCGTGCAGCGGGCTGCGGCGCAGGGTTGCTGTCGTCATTTCTGGTGTTCCGCACCAGGATCGTAGAAGGGCGTCTTCACCACAACAGCCTCGACCATCCGTCCGGCGTCGGCGCGGATATTGAACCGGGCGCCCTCATTGGCAAGCATCGGGGCTACGAAGGCCAGACCGACGTGGTGCCCCAGGCTCTCGCTGAAGCCGATGCTCGTCACGCGTCCGGCGATGTTGCCGTCGCGGATGACGAGATGAGATTCCTTGGGAGGCTCGCCGGACAATCCCTTGTCCAGCGCGAAGCCGACGAGCTTCTGCTTGCGCACCTGCGGCTGGATGATGCGCAGGCTGCGCTGGCCGACGAAGAACGGCTTGTCCATTCGCACCACCCATTCCAGGGCAGCCTCGTAGGGCGTGGTCAGCCCGTCGGTGTCCTGGCCGATGATGATGTGGCCTTTCTCCAGCCGCAGCAGCCGCTGCGCTTCCACGCCGAAGGGACGGATACCGAGCTCCCCGCCGGCCTCTATCAGGGCGTCCCACAGGTGCGCCGCATGCTCGGCGGGCGTGTGGAGCTCGTAGCCCAGCTCACCGACGAAGCCCACCCGCATCACGCGCACCGGCACGCCGGCCGCCGTGCCCTCGCGCACCGCGAGGTATGGAAAAGCCTCGCCGGACAGATCGATGGATGTCAACGGCGCGAGCGCCTCGCGCGACTTCGGCCCGGCGAGGTTCATGGCGGCGTAGGCGCCGGTGACGTTGACCACGCCGACCTGCATGCCCCACATCGTGTTCAGCCGCGTAAGCTCCCGATACACGGTGGCCGAGCCGGTGGTCGTCGTCGTGAAGTAGAAGTGTTGATCGGAGAGGCGGGCGACGACGCCGTCGTCGATCACGACGCCGCTCTCCTCGAGCATGACGGCGTAGCGCGTCATGCCGACTTTGAGGTTGGCGAACTTGCCCGTGTAGACCCGCTCGAGAAACGCTGCCGCATCGGCGCCGAACAGGTCCATCTTCCCCAGCGTGCCCACGTCGATGATGCCGAGCTGGCTGCGCACGGCACGCGCTTCTTCGCGCACACACTCTGCCTTACTGCTGCCAGGACGCGCGTAGAATTCCGGCCGCAGCCAGTTGCCCGCCTGCATCCAGACTGCGCCTGCCGCCTCGTGCCGGCTGTGCATGGGCGTGCGCCGCATGGGGGTGAACCCGCGCCCGGCGAGATGCGACATGGGCACCGGATGAAAGAAGGGGCGCGCGGTGGTGGTGCCCACTTTCTCGATCGGCTCGCCACGGATCCTGGCAAGGATGCGCACCGCGTTCATGTTCGAGTGCTTACCCTGACTGGGGCCCATACCAACCGTGGAGTAGCGCTTCAGCAGCTCGATGTTGTCGAAGCCCTCCTGCGCCGCGTTGAAGAAATCCTTGAGCTGGAGATCCTCGTCGAAGTCGACGAAGTTCTTGCCGTCCGGGTGCGCGAAGCAGGGGTAGGGATGCGTGGGTGCGCGTGACTCCGGACGGGTGGAGGGCAGCGGTCCGGTGGACAGACCGATGTGCTGCGCCGCCTGCATGCCGGCGCGCTCGCCGTCGCGCAGCTTCTGGTCGAGATCGTAGATCCCGTTCAGCCGGCCCGCAGCGAACACGCCGGGCGGCAAAGAGGCTGACACGAACTGCTCGGTCGCGCTGTCGTATCGCATCCTGGCACCGGCCTGGTACAGCAGGTTCGCAGCCGGCGTGAAGCCCACGCTCATCAGGATCCCGTCGCAGGGGATGCTCTCCCGGCGCGACGCATTGGCCTCGCCGTTCGTGCCGAGCGGACAAACCACCGCCGCCGACACGCCGGCGCCTGAGCCAATCGCTTCGTAGATGCACGCGCCTTTCACCACGCGAATTCCGGCCTGCTCGACACGTGGCCCGGCCGGACCGCTCTCGCCTGCGGGTCTCAGGTCGACGACGCACGCGACCTTCACGCCCGCTTGGAGAAGATCCAGCGCAGCCTCGTAGCCCTCGCTGTTGGCAGCCAGCACCACCGCGGCATCCATGGGCTTGACCGCGTAGCGGTAGATCAGGCGCTGCGCGGCAGAACCGAGCATGACGCCCGGCAGGTCGTTGTTGCGGAACACGGCCGGCTGCTCGAACACCCCGCCGGCCATGACGACCGCGCGCGCGCGCAGTTTGGTCATGCGCCGTGGGTCGACCAGCGGCACCCAGTGGTCGGCGTAGTAGCCGGCCGCGCAGGTACCAGGTCGGATCTGCAGTGTCGGCAGAGAACGGGCCTCCTGCAGCAGCATGCCGAGCTTGCCCAGCGCATCCGCCGCGCCCCCGCGCGCATAGGTCAGGCTGCCGCCGGGGTGCGCGTTCTCGTCGGCGACAATTACGGTGGCCCCGGCCCTGGCCGCCGCGATCGCTGCGGCGAGGCCCGTCGGTCCCGCGCCGATCACCAGCACGTCGCAGAAGTCGTAGCGCTTGGCGGTGACGAGCCGTGGCGCATCGAATTTGACCTTGCCCAATCCGGTCATGAAACGGAAAAAGCGCTCCCAGGTCGGCGCGAGCGCCTTGGGGCTGTGGAAGGTCTTGTAGTAAAAGCCGACAGGCAGCACTGCGGAGACCTTGTCCACGATCCTCGCGCGGTCGCCCCTCACCCCGCCGCCGAACGTGTTGACCGCCGAGACGTCCATCCCGTCGCGCAGCGGCGTGACGTCCGCTCGCAGGTTGATGTGGGCGCGGTCCTCGACCAGCGCATTGACGTCATGGTTGGCCAAGGACAGCACCCCCCGCGCACGGTGGTACTTGAAGCTGCGGCCGAGCACCTTGATGCCCGATGCGAGCAGTGCGCTGCTGATCACGTCGCCGGCGAATCCGGTGTAGGTGCGGCCTTCGAAGCGGAAGGTGAGCTCCTGCGAGCGGTCGAGCCACTCGCCTGCGACTGGTGGCAGCCGGCTGGTCATCGCCCCCCACCCCCAAACCTCTCACCACGAAGACACGAAGACACGAAGGAAGACAAGAACGGATGAGCAGAAAACACCGCATGCGGCTGGGTTGCGGGTAGACACGCCGGATGCAATCGCCCACGCGATCCTTGACGCAACCCGCTGACCGACTCCATTCTGTTTTTCTTCGTGTCTTCGTGTCTTCGTGGTGAGCGGTTGTCGTTCATCCCTCACCCCACAGATACGTCCGCACCACCCGATCGGCAGCCGTATCGCGCTCGGCGATGAACCACACACCGCTGGCGAGGTGACACCACCACTCCTTCTTGATGCCGGGCGAGCCGTTGCGGTTGAAGACGTAGTCGGCCCACTGCTCGTCGGTGCAGGTGTCCGGGTCAGGCATGGGGCGCACTTCGCCGGCGTAGGCGAACTCCGACACCGGGCGGGGGCCGTTGATCGGGCAGGTCATTATTTTCATTCTGGTACTACTTCAGTCGACTACTTCTCAACCCAAATGCCCAAAGTCCGCAAAGGGCGCAAAGGAAACGCAGTTCAGTGAAGCCATACGGTCACTGCCGTGCCTGCGAGCAGTACACACCTGGTCACGCATCCCGGCAGCACGGCACAACAGTGCCCGCCTGAGTGGCTCAGCGGGTCGCTCTGGGGCTGGATCGAGAAGCACCCTTCGTTTGTCTACACCTCACCCCCCGCCTCCGGCAAGGGAAAGGGCGCCTCGCCTGCCAGGCTTCCGGCTAATGGAAGCGCCGATCGCTTTCCTTTGCGGACCTCTGCACCTCTGCATTGAGATCTTTCTGTTTTCTCTTTGCGCCCTTTGCGTCCTTTGCGCCTCTGCGTTGAGGTGTAAACGCTGTCAGGCAGCATCGGGCACGCGATTCATTCCAGCGAGCGGCACGCCGGTGGCGCGCGCAGTCGCGATCGTGATCGAGCGCAGGTCCTCCGGCTCCAGGTTCTGCACGTTCGTTTTGCCCGTGCACCGGGCCATGATCGAGCACTCCTCCCGCAGCGCGCGCAGGTAGGAGGCCGCGCGGTCGCGGCGCTCCTCGTCATCGACGTCGGAGTAGAACTGCAGGCCATCGCCTTCCACCACACCGCCTACGGCAAAACCCATCCCGGCGCCGACTACGACCGCCTTGCAGCCGAGGCTGACGACCTTGGCCACATCGGTGCCGGAACGGATGCCGCCGAAGTAGAGCAGGTCGATGTCCTCCTCGCGGTTCATCCGGCGCAGGATCCTTACGGCGTCGCGCATCACCGAGAGATCGGGATGGCCGCCAAGCTCGCCCCACGGCTCGTCCATCCGGCCCGACCCGGAAAGCACCAGCAGGTCGAGCTTGTGCTCGAGCGCGAACGGAATCGCGCGCTCGAGATCGTCGGGCCCTGCGACCAGGCCACAGAGTTGTGCAGCGCGTGCCCGCTGCGGGTCGAAGCTGCGGAAGTCGCCGGGCGTGACATGCACGACGCCCAACGCATCCGGATCGGGCGAGTCCTCGCCCGCCACAGCCAGCTGGATCCAAGGCGTGGCGGCATCCGGGCAACTGCGGCCCAGGTAGGCCACGCCGGTCTCGCGCACACCGTGCTCGACTGCCTCGCGCACCTGCTCGGGGACATCGTCGAAGCCGGTGACCAGATAGGGAAGCTCGAGCTTGACGCGATCCGCGAGTGTGACTGACACCGTGCAAGCGTCCCGATACGGGTCGATCACCAGACGCGACAGGTTGGCCGGCAGGAAGACCAGATCGTCGAGCGTCGGTGGCCGGCCTTCGGGGAACGGGTTGGGCCGCTTCTTGAGGCGTTTGTGCAGCATCGCAGTCTGGGTCGCCGCGTCGAGCGAGTTGGTGCGCGCCATCACGAAGATGTCCTCGCGCGTGCGCACATCGTAGTTGGCGGTGCCGGTCTCGGCGTCGCAGCGGTAGCAGCGTGCGGCCTCCGCGCGTGCTTCCGCTTCGCCGTAGGTCGACTCGATCTCCGGGAACTGCACCGGGTTCTTGCCCAGTCCGTGGAAGGGCTGGTGCTGGCGGTTGATCACCTCCCACTCCGGGTCCTGCGCGGGTGCCACCCGACGCGTGCGGTAGGGAGTGCGATAGGGCACCGGCTCCTTGCGTCCGTCGAGAAACGCCTTGATGTAGTAGGCCACGCGATGCCCGTGCTGCATGGCCATCACGATGGTCGAGCCGCCGAAGGCGCCGTCGCCCGCGGCGAATACCTTGGGATCCGACGTGCGCATGCTGCTCCACTGCGTGCGCACACGGTCGACGTTCATCAGCCCGCGGCTGTCCAGTTCCTCGCACTCCGCCTTCTGGCCGACCGCCAGGATCACCAGGCCGCAATGCAGGTCGTGCTCGCTGCCTAGGATGTTTTCGGCCTGACGGCGGCCATCCTTCCCTGGCGCACCAAGCTGGGTCAGCATGCAGCGCAGCGCATAGCCCCGATCGGTGTCGAGGGCGGCGATGGGCTGGGTGTTGTAGATGAACTCGATGCCTTCCTTGAGCGCACCCTCCAACTCATCGCGGCGCGCGGGGATCTCCTTCGGACCACGGCGGTAAGCCACCGTGACATGCTTGCAGCCGGGCAGACGCCGCGCTGCACGGCAGGCATCCATCGCTACGTCACCGCCGCCGACCACGATGACCTTCTCGGGCATGTGCGGCCGCTCGCCGGCATTGATCCGGCGCAGGAAGCCTACGCCATCCACCACACGGGGATCGTCGGCGCCCTGCATGTCCATGGACTTGCCCCACCAGGAGCCGATCGCCAGCAGCACTGCATCGTGGCGCGATTTCAGCTCGTCCAGGGTCACATCCCGGCCCAGTGCGGTGTTGAGGTGCACCTTGATGCCCGGGCAGTGGTTGAGCATGCGCTGGGTGTCTTCCTCGATGATGCCGGGCGGAAGGCGGAAGGCGGGAATGCCCCATACCATCATGCCGCCGAGGCGGTCGGTCATCTCGTAGACGTGGACCTGGAACCCTGCTTCGGCCAGATCCTGCGCGGCGGTGAGTCCCGCCGGGCCGGACCCGACGATGCCGATGGTCTCCTTGCGCGTCACCGGCACCGGCGGCACGTGATAGCTCTTGCCGAGCTTGTCCATCACGTATCGCTTCAGGTTGCGGATGGCGATCGGGCCGTCGCTGTCGGTGCGCCGGCAGGCCGGCTCGCAGGGCGCGTCGCACACCCGCCCGCAGATCGAGCTGAACGGATTGGTGGCGGTGATCGCCTCGAAGGCCTTTTCGATCTGGCCTTCCCAGATGTACGCGATATAGGACGGTGCGTCGGTGCCGATCGGGCAGGCGACCTGGCAGGGTGCCGGGACGAAGTTGACGTCGTCGATGTCTTCGCTGAACCCCTCGGGGGTGGGGCCCGGGTCGATGCGGTGGATGTCGTAAACGGAGCTCATTCGAGTGCCAGTAGCGCAGAAACCCCTAACCTCTCACCACGAAGGCACGAAGACACGAAGGAAAGACACTAATAATAAGAAGAGCGCGTTCCTCGATTAGGAGCCGCGAGCGCGACACCGATCGTATTGTTCTCCCACGTTTGACTTCCACCGTGTCCTCCTTGGTCTAGCTTTTGTTACTGAGGTTTTCTTCGTGTCTTCGTGGTGAGAGGTAGGGGTAGCTCCTCGCCTTAGGAAGCCTTCCGGTAGGGCGCCTGCTCGCGCAGCTCGGGGGCGTAAGGCAGACGCGTGATCGCAGCGGCTTCGGGCGTCAGAGCAACCAAGTCGTCGCGGCTCAGCTGGTGCACGTCCGCATGGCCTAGTGCGTGGGTGATCGCGGCGAGCTGCCAGCGCACCGACTCGAGGTAGCGATGGATGTTCTGCGCCTCGACCGGCACGTTGTAGCGCTTCTCGTGCTCGGGATCCTGGGTGGCGATGCCCACCACGCACTGGCCGACGTGGCACTGCAGGCAGGCGATGCATCCGCCGGCGATAATCGCGCCCGTGCCGAGCGCCACGGCATGCGCGCCCAACGCGATGGCCTTCGCCGCATCAACGCCGTCCTTGATGCCACCCATCAGGAGAATCGGCATCTTGCCGGTCGCGCCCAGCTCGGCCAGCGCGTCCATCGCCTCCTGGATGGCGGCCAGCGTAGGAATGCCCACGTACTCCAGCACTTCGTGCGAGGCCGCTCCGGTCGAGCCCTGCAGGCCGTCCAGCTCGACGAAATCGAAGCCGTCCTTGTAGGCGATCTTGATGTCGTCACGCACCCTGCCCGCACCCAGTTTCACCGACACCGGGATGCGATAGCTGGTGGCCTCGCGGAACTCCTCGACCTTGATCACCAGGTCATCTGCGCCCAGCACGTCGGGGTGACGTGAGGGCGAGCGCAGGTCGATGCCCTCGGGAATGCCCCGGATGCGGGCGATCTCCTTGGTCACCTTCTTGGCCATGAGCTGACCGCCCAGCCCCGGCTTGGCCCCCTGCGAGATGTAGATCTCCAGCCCGTTCGCGCGACGCATGTCGTGGATGTTCCACCCCAGGCGGCCGGACAGGCACTGGTAGATGATCTGATCGGCCTCGCGGCGCTGCTCGTCCGACATCCCGCCCTCGCCCGTGTTCTCGGAAACGCCGGATAAGCGTGAAGCGATGGCGAGCGCGATCTTGGTGGACTTGGACAGCGCCCCGTAGCTCATCGGCGCGATCGTCACCGGCATGCTCAACCGCAGTGGGACGGCACCGGTGCGGCCGCCGACCTCGGTCTTGAGGTTGACCTTGGCAACGACGTCCCGGTCGAGCTGGATTCCGGAGAGGTCCTTGCGGAAGGCGATATCGGTGAGATGTGGCAGGGCGCGCGACGCGCCGTAGCCGCGGATTCGGTAGCGCCCGATGCGCGAGCGGATGAAGATGTCCTCCTGGACCTTCGGGTTCCAGTAGCCGGACTGGCTGCCGGAGGCCATGAAGAAGGGGCCCTGGCGTACGCGCGGTTCGGTGCGCGGGTAGCGCAGCTTCTTCCCGGCGTTGACGATTTTCTGGAACGACCCGCTGTAGGAGATGTTGTAGCGGTCCAGGAACGCAAGCAGATCGTCCCGTTCGGCCGCCGGCAGGTCGATGAGCTGGGCATCGGTGCCGAGCGAGTTCACCTTGCCGCCGACGTAGATCGTGCCGCCGGTCATGTCCTGGCCGACCTGCGCGCCGGACTCGCCGAGGATCACGATGCGCCCGCCGTACATCATGTAGCCGGCCATGAAGTTGGCGTTGCCGCAGCACAGCAGGGTGCCTTCTTTCATCACCTGGCCGGCGCGTGAGCCGATGTTGCCCTTGACGACCACCTCGGCGCCGCGGATGGCCACACCGGCGATGGCGCCGGCATTGCCGTTGACCACGATCGAGCCCTTGAGCATGTTGTCGGCCAAGCCCCAGCCGACATTGGCATCGACCTCGAAGCGCGGCCCGTCGGTCAGCCCGGCGCAGAAGTAGCCCGCCGAGCCGCGGATGCGGACCTGGATGGGATGGACGAGTCCGACCCCGATGTGGTGGCGCGCGTCGGGATTGAGAATCTCGACGTCCTCGCCATCCTCGCCGTAGCGGCGAAGCAGCTCGTTGGCCTCGCGTACCGGCAGTTGGGCTAGATCGATCGACGCCATGTGCGGTAGGTCCCTGGCGGAGGTTCGGTGGTGTTGAGGGCCTGGCCCGGGAACAGACGGTTGAGCGACACCTCCTCGGAGGCGATCGCGATGAGATCGTCGGTCTCCACCATCACCATGGGCTTGGCCGCCAGGTGATCCTTGGCGAAGCCGATCTCGTCCTTGGTCGACACGAGGAAGGAGAAAGTGCCGTCGAGGTCCTCGATGGAGTCCTTGAGCGCCTGCTCCAGCGTGCAGCCCTGGGACAGCTTGTCGGCCAGGTAGACTGCGATCAGCTCGCTGTCGTTGCTGGTGTTGAAGGCGAAGCCGCGCTTTTCCAGCCGGCGGCGCATCTTGTAGTAGTTGGTGATCTGGCCGTTGTGCACGATCGCCACGTCGGAGAAGCCGGTTGCCCAGAACGGGTGCGAGGCATCGGCGCTCACGTCCGATTCCGTGGCGAGCCGCACGTGGCCGATGCCGTGCGTGCCGTGGAACTCGCGCACGTGGTAAGCGTCGTCGACGTCGTGCGCGCCGCCGAGGTCCTTGACGATGTCCAGGCTCTCGCCGATGGAGAACAGCTTGGCGGCGCGCTCCATGTCGTAGGAGAGCTTCTGCACGTCGCCGTCGAAGTGGACGTTCACACTGTAGCTGGTTCCCGCGCGCTCCTCCTTGAGGATATGCGCGCGATGCTCTGCCAGCTTGGCGTGGATCTTCTCGATGGCCGCGTCAGCCTCCTCGCGCGTGCCGACGAAGAAGCGCAGGCGCATCTCGCCGGGATGCGTCTCGTGGTAGAGCGCGAAGCCGGTCGAGTCCGGCCCGCGATGCTGGCAGCCGTCCAGCATGCTGATGAGCGCCTTGCCCACCTGCGCCTGCGCGCCGTTGCGCTTGTACATGATGCCCGCTATGCCGCACATGTTTCCCTCGCTCGTCTACTACTGCTACTTCCAGAAGCGCTCAACGCCAAGGACGCCAAGGAAAGCAAGATCATTTCCGTGTACGACCTGCCGCGCTCCCTCGCGTTGCGAATGGTGCTGCGGCCCCCTGCGACGTGCTCCGGGGTTGCGCGCCGCGCCGAGGCTGCCCCTTGCCTCTCCATTGAGCTTTGCTTTCCTTGGCGTCCTTGGCGTCCTTGGCGTTGAGCGGTAAAGCTCTGCGCCTTGGTTCAGTGCCCTACCGATGCAGCGCCCTTCTCCCCCGTCAGCTCGTACCGTGCGAAGCGGGACAGCGAAAAAGCCCGGATCAGCGGATGGTCCTCGTCCTTGGCCAGGGTATGGCTCATGGTCTTGCCGCACACCGGCGTGGCCTTGAAGCCCCACGTGCCCCACCCGGAGTCGAGGTAGAAGCCCTCGATCGGCGTCTTGCCCATGATCGGCGCGAAGTCCGGGGTCATGTCCGCCATGCCCGCCCACTGGCGGTTGACCTTGGCGGTGGACAGGAACGGGAACATGTCGAGAATATGCGCCGAGAGCCCCTCTGCGAAGTCCAGCGTCGAGCGCGTGGATTGCACCTCGTAGGGATCCAGCGAAGCACCCATGACCAGCTCGCCGCGCGCCGACTGGCTGACGTACACGTGCAGGCTGCCCGACACGAAGATCTGGTCGAGCCATGGCTTCATGGGTTCGCTCACCATGGCCTGGAGGGGATGTACGTAGATCGGCGAGCGCAGCCCGACCATGTCGAGGATCCGAGGCGTGAAGCCCGCTACCGCGCACAACACCTTGGGCGTGGATATGGTCCCGCGGCTGGTGCGCACCCCTGCGACCTTGCCACCCCGGACCTCGATACCGGTAACTTCGGTCTGCTGGTGGATCTCCACGCCGCGACGATCGGCGCCGCGGCCGTAGCCCCAGGCCACAGCGTCGTGCCGGGCGATGGCGCCGGGCGCGTGGTAGAGGGCGCCCAAGATCGGGGCATGTCCGCCGCAGGTGATATCGATCTGCGGGCACGATCGCTTGATGAACTCCGGCCCGACCAACTCGCTGTTCACGCCCAGGTGCTTGTTCACCTCCGCGCGCCAGCGCATTGTGCGGACCGCGGAATCAGTATGCGCAAGCGTGAAGTGGCCGCGGGTGGAGTAGAACAGATTGAGATCGAAGTCCTCCGCCAGATCCTGGTACAACCTCACGCTCTCGTCGTAGAAGGCCACGCCCTCCGGCGTCAGGTAGTTCGAGCGGATGATGGTAGTGTTGCGACCGGTGTTACCGCCGCCCAGATACCCTTTCTCCAGCACCGCTACGTTGGTCATCCCGTGGTCGCGCGCCAGGTAGTAGGCCGCGGCCAGCCCATGGCCGCCCGCGCCGATGATCACCGCGTTGTAGGCCGGCTTGAGCCGGTCGTGGACACGGAACATCCGCGGCTCGGGATACTCCCGGCTCAGGGCGAAACGAAGCAACCCCAGGGGCATGCGACGGTCTGACGTAAGGAACTGAACGGCCTATATTTTCGGGTTTCGCCGAGCCTGCTGTCAAGAACGGTGGGAAACATTTTTTCCCTTGAGGAAACAACGCGAAGCCTGCGGCTGTCTCGCAGGAGCACTCTTTCAGTCGGTATCCCTGACATACGTCATTGTTTACAATCCCTCCCTGACCCACTCGCTGACAGGCCTCCCATGATCGCCGCCGAACTGTCCTCCGGGCTGAGCGGGCCGCTGCTGCAACTGGAGCAGCAGATCCTCCGCAGCCAGCAGCCCATCGAGCACTGGCTGCGCACGCACTGGCTGGAGCACGAGACGCCCTTCTATGCCTCGGTGGATCTGCGCAACAGCGGCTTCAAGCTTGCCCCGGTGGACACCAACCTGTTCCCCGGCGGATTCAACAACCTGAAGCCCGAGTTCCTGCCGCTCTGCGTGCAGGCCGTGATGGCTGCAGTGCAGAAGCTCTGCCCCGACGCGAAAGGAGTGCTGCTCGTCCCGGAGAGCCACACGCGCAATCAGTTCTACCTGCAGAACGTGGTCCAGCTGCAGACCATCCTGCGCATGGCCGGGATGAAGGTGCGGGTGGGCACTTTGATCCCCGAGATCACGGCGCCCACGCAGCTCGATCTGGCGAGCGGCGCCAAGCTCACCCTCGAACCGCTGGTCCGTCGCGGCAACCGCATCGGGCTGCAGGACTTCGACCCCTGCGTTGCCCTGCTCAACAACGACCTGTCGGCCGGGATCCCCGAGATACTGGAGAACCTGGAGCAGCGGGTCATTCCGCCGTTGTTCGCCGGCTGGGCCACGCGGCGCAAGTCGCGCCACTTCGGAGCATACAGCCGCGTCGCGGCCGACTTCGCCCGGCTGGTCGACATCGATCCCTGGCTGATCGATCCCTATTTCGGCGTATGCGGAGAGATCAACTTCCAGGAGCGCACCGGCGAGGAATGCCTGGCCGGCTGGGTCGATGTGATCCTCGGAAAAGTGCGCGCCAAGTATAAGGAGTACGGCATCGACCGCGAGCCCTTCGCGATCGTGAAGGCCGACGCGGGCACCTACGGCATGGGCATCATGACCGTGAAGGACCCAGCCGACGTGCGCGACCTGAACCGCAAGCAGCGCACCAAGATGGCGGTGGTCAAGGAAGGCCTGAGCGTCACCGACGTGCTGGTGCAGGAGGGGGTCTATACGTTCGAGACGGTGAAGGACGCCGTGGCCGAGCCGGTGATCTATATGATCGACCAGTTCGTGGTAGGCGGCTTCTATCGGGTGCACACCGGGCGCGGCCCGGACGAGAACCTGAACGCGCCCGGCATGCACTTCGAGCCCATGCCCTTCGACACCTGTTGCCTGCTGCCCGACCCGGAGGCGAGCCCCGACTGCGCAGTGAATCGGATGTATGCCTATGGCGTCATTGCGCGCCTGGCCTTGGCCGCTGCCAGTCTCGAATTGGAAGAGATGGCGGTGGAGTACGAGGCGCAGGCGGAGCGGATGCGTAAGCTGGCTTAGTTCTCGACACCAGACCTCAACGCAAAGACGCGAAGGACGCAAAGGGCGCAAGTAAGATCCCTTGCGACTGCCCGCCTGCGGATAGCACAAGGCCGGTCCATACCCCGAATTGCTTTGTCAGGCAAACGGAGGTCACCGGATCAAGTGGTTAGACTCGACCGACACGAAATCCTTGTTCCGTTTTTCTTTGCGTTCTTTGCGCCTTTGCGTTGAGGTTTTGCCTGCATCATGAAGCTTGCCTTCGTCCTCGACCCGCTCGATTCGATCAAGACCTACAAGGACTCCTCCTACGCCATGATGGAGGAGGCGGGGCGGCGCGGACATGAGCTGGCGGTGCTGCACCAGGAGCACATCCTCTTCCGTGAGGGCCGGGTGCTGGGCCGCGCTGCGCCGATCACACTCACGGGCGACAAGCACGCCTGGTACAAGCTGGGCGAGGAAACCGAGCTGCCGCTGTCCGCGTTCGATGCGGTCCTCATGCGCAAGGACCCGCCGTTCGACATGGAGTACGTCTACAGCACCTACCTGCTGGAGCTCGCCGAGACGCAGGGCGCGCGCATCGTCAACCGGGCGCGCAGCCTGCGCGACTACAACGAGAAGTTCTCCGTCACCCGGTTCAACCAGCTCACCGTGCCCACGCTCGTGACCCGGCTGGAAAGCGAGATCCGCGCTTTCCTCGACACCCACGGTGACATCGTGCTCAAGCCGCTCGACGGCATGGGCGGGGCCTCCGTGTTCCGGCTGCACCGGCAGGATCCCAACATCGGCGTGGTCATCGAGACGCTAACCCATTACGGGCGCCGCACTGTCATGGCCCAGCGCTACATCCTGGAGATCAGCAAGGGCGACAAGCGCATCCTGCTGGTGGACGGCAAGGCAGCGCCCTACGCGCTCGCGCGCATCCCGAAGCCCGGCGAGACGCGCGGCAACCTCGCTGCCGGCGCCCGCGGTGTAGCTCAACCGCTGTCGGACCGGGACCGGGAGATCGCGGAAGCCGTAGGCCCTACCGTGGCCGCAGATGGCCTGGTTCTCGTTGGGCTCGACGTGATCGGGGACTATCTCACCGAGATCAACGTCACCAGCCCGACCGGCATGCGCGAGATCCAGGACCAGACCGGGTTCAGCGTGGCGGGGATGATGATCGATGCGCTGGAGCGGCTGGCCGGCCGCTAGTACTTCAACCCATTGATTCCACCTCTCACCACGAAGGCACGAAGACACGAAGAAAACCGAAAGGAGGAAGACAGGTGCGCCTTGCCGATGTTCCACGTCTGCCAGGCGATGTTTCGTAGCTACCGTGTCGCTGTATAGCTGCCCCCAAAGGCAGGAACGCAAAGGACGCAAAGAACAACGACGTAGCGGATCCCGCCCGCTGACAGACAGCTGGGGTCAAACCGGCACCTTGCCAGTGGAATGAGCTCCGATTTGCTTCGCGGATTCTCCTTCGCGTACCTTGGCGTCCTTCGCGCTGAAGGGTCGCGCGGGGCTCTGGTCTCGCGCCTCGCTCCTGCGGGCAGGGTAGAATCAGCAGCATCGAATCTCTGCAAACCACTTCCGCATGGTCGGTATCCTCATCGTCGCCCACGGTACCCTGGGAGAGAGCCTCATCCACTGCGCCAGCCAAATGCTGGGCACCCGGCCGCTCAATCTCATGCAGGTCGGGGTGACCATCCACGACGATCCGCAGCAGATGCTGCCTCAGGCCGTCAAGCTCGTGCGCCAGCTGGACCAGGGCGACGGCGTGCTCGTGCTGACCGACGTGTATGGCGCCACGCCGTCCAACCTCGCCTCGAAACTCCTGATCCCGGGCCGGGTGGAAGGCGTGGCGGGCGTGAATCTGCCGATGCTGGTGAGGGCCCTCACCTACCGCAAGGAACCGCTCGATGTTGTGGTCCGCAAGGCCGTGTCGGGCGGCATCGAAGGGGTGACGCAGATGCCGGTGGCGAGCCGCGGAAATGCAGCAGCGGGAAGTTGAGATCATCAACAAGCTCGGCCTGCACGCGCGCGCGTCGGCCAAGCTTACCCAGCTCGCCGGCCAGCATCAGTGCGAGGTATGGCTGTCGCGCAACGGTCGGCGGGTCAACGCCAAGAGCATAATGGGCGTGATGATGCTCGCCGCCGCAAAGGGTTCCAGGGTCATTATCGAGACCAGTGGAGCGGACGAAGGAGCGGCGATGAACGCCATCGTACAGTTGATTGCGGAGAAGTTCGGAGAAAGCGAGTGAGCGAGTGAGGCGTGAGGCGTACGGTGCAGTCCCATGGAGTGCCGTGACCCGAAGCTGAACCCTCGCCCTTCTCGGCCCACGCCTCACGCCTAACGCCTCACGCCTCACGCACATGTCCTTCACCATCCACGGCATCGGCGTCTCCGGCGGCATCGCCATCGGCCGCGCGCACCTGCTGACCAACACCCGGTTGGAGGTCACGCACTACGACCTCGCCGAGAGCGAGGTGCATGCGGAGATGGACCGCTTCGACAGCGCGATCGCGACGGCGCGCAGCGAGCTGGCCGCGCTGGTGGAGCATATCCCGGAGAATGCCCCGCCGGAGTTCGAAGCGTTCCTCAACCTGCACCACATGATCCTGGGGGACAGCACCCTGTCCGAGGCTCCCAAGGAGATCATCGCGAAGCAGCGCTCCAACGCCGAATGGGCGCTCACGCAGCAGGCCGAGGCGCTGCTCAGCCAGTTCGACCGTATGGAGGACGCCTACCTGCGCGAGCGCAAGGCCGATGTCGTGCAGGTCGTCGAGCGCGTGCTCAAGGCACTTACCGGGCAGCCGCGCACCATTCCCGCGCCACGCCACCCCGAGGAAGACAGCATCCTGGTCGCACACGATCTGTCGCCCGCGGATGTGATCCTGTTCAAGCAACACCGTTTCGCCAGCTTCGTCACCGACCTGGGCGGAGCCACATCGCACACCGCGATCCTCGCGCGCAGCCTGAACATTCCCTCCATCGTCGCACTCCACCACGCCCGCCAGCTCATCCGGGAGAGCGAGCTGCTGATCGTCGACGGCAGCAGCGGCGTAGTGATCGTCAACCCGGATGCCAACGTACTGATGGAGTACGAGCTGCGCCGGGAGCAGTGGCAGCTCGAGCGCGAGAAGCTCAAGCGCCTGAAGACCACCCGTGCCGCCACGCTGGACGGCACCCGGGTCGAGCTGCAGGCCAACATCGAGCTGCCCGAGGACGTCGACCAGGCCAAGGACAACGCGGCCGCCGGGATCGGCCTGTTCCGCAGCGAGTTCCTGTTCTTGAGCCGCACGGACCTGCCCTCGGAGGACGAGCAGTTCGAAGCCTACCGCAAGGTGGCGGTGGAGATGGACGGGCTCCCGGTCACCATCCGAACCCTCGACCTGGGCGCCGACAAGCACCTCAATGGAGTCCAGCGCTTCTCGCCCAACCCGGCGCTCGGGCTGCGCGCCATACGCTTGTGCCTGGCCGAGCCGCAGCTTTTTCATCGCCAGCTACGGGCAATCCTGCGTGCCTCGCACTACGGGAAGATCAAGATCCTGGTGCCGATGCTCTCTACGGTGCACGAGCTCAACCAGACCCTGCATCTGATCGGCGAAGCCAAGCGCAGCCTGGACGAGGACGGCATCGCCTACGGCAGCGAGACCCCCGTCGGCGGGATGATCGAGGTTCCCGCAGCGGCACTGTCGCTGGGCGCGTTCGTCAAGAGGCTGGACTTCGTCTCTATCGGCACCAACGACCTGATCCAGTACACGCTCGCCATCGATCGCACCGACGACGCGGTCGCGCATCTGTATGACCCGCTGCACCCGGCCGTGCTGACCCTGGTGGCGCAGATCATCCGCGGTGCGCAGAAGGCGGGCAAGCCGGTGGCGGTGTGCGGCGAGATGGCCGGTGACGTCAAGCTTACCCGGGTCCTCCTCGGATTCGGACTGCGGCAGTTCTCGATGCACCCCGCGCATCTGCTGAGCATCAAGCAACAGGTGCTGCGCTCCGACCTGGAGGAAGTTACCCAGCTCGCCAACAGGATGCTGAAGACCGAGGAGCCGGACAAGCTGCAGGGCCTGCTGGAGAAGATGAATGCCTGAAAGCGAGAACGGCGGACCTAGGACGTGGGACGTAGGACATCGCGGCGGCGGGCACGTGCCGGCGCGCCCGGGCGGACGCCGCCGGCGCGACAGATGAGCGGCGCCGGAGAGATTCTCCACGTCCCACGTCCAAGGTCCTCGGTTTTCCCATGCTGCGTGAGACCGGGAGAAGGCTGCGAAGTACGTTTTCCGCGCACACAGGAGCCGCTTCTGACAGCATGATGCAAAATGCGAGATCTCACTCCGACCATGCCGCTGAACCAATGCATGCGAACGCTCAATCAAGGAGTTGCTGCGCGGGTGCGCGCCGGAGCGTGGAGGAGGGGCCCCGCTTGCGGGGATCCGACCGCGGAGGCGCGCATAGAGACGCGGTGATAACGGCCCGCTCGATCCGCTGCGGGGTCGCATCCACCGGCCAAGGCCGGCGGAACCTGCTCCGCCCTCCACGGATCCCACCAGAAAGCCCGGAGGCGCGCCGCGAAGCCACTCTTGCAGCAGCCCGCTAATGCGCATCGACTCGGAGCAGCTCGGCCAGCACCTCAGGCGCGCACTGAAGCCGCTGTACACGGTCTACGGTGACGAGACGCTGCTGGCGCTGGAGGCGGCCGACCGCATCCGCGCGCAGGCACGCGCAGCCGGGCACTCGGAGCGCGAAGTGCTGACAGTGGAGTCGGGATTCGACTGGTCGCTGCTGGCGATGAGCGGCAACAGCCTGTCCCTGTTCGGCACGCGCCGCATCCTCGAGCTGCGCATCCCCAATGGCAAGCCCGGCGCCGAGGGTGCCGAAGCCATCAAGCGGTTGGCCGCCGATCTGCCGCCGGACACGATTACGCTGGTCCTCTTGCCCAAGCTCGACAAGGCTACGCTCGCAACCGCCTGGTTCGAGGCGCTGGATGCGGCAGGTGTCACCGTGGCAACGAACCCTGTGTCGCCCGCCCGCCTGCCCGAATGGCTGGCGGGCCGCCTTGAGCAGCAGGGCCAGCAGGCCGACCCGCAGACGCTGCAATTCCTGGCGGACATGGTCGAGGGCAACCTGCTCGCCGCGCAGCAGGAGGTGCACAAGCTCGCACTGCTGTTCCCGCCCGGAATGCTCACCCTGGAAGCAGTGGAGCCGGCGATCGCAGACGTGGCACGCTACGACGTGTTCAAGCTCGGCGAGGCGCTGCTGTCGGCGGATCGCGCGCGCTTCGTGCGCATGCTCGACGGGCTGAAGGGCGAAGGCGTGGCCCCGCCCCTGGTCCTGTGGGCGATCTCCGAGGAGATCCGGGCGCTGCTGAGGGTGTCCACCGCCGTATCGCAGCGGCGTCCCATGCAGGTTGCATTGCGCGAGGCGCGGGTCTGGGGTGCGCGCGCCGAGCTGCTGCCGCGGGCGCTGCAGCGTATGCAGGCCAGCGAGCTCGAGGACGCTCTGCTGGAGGCCGCGGCCGCTGACCGCATGAGCAAGGGTCTGGTGCGGGGCGACGTCTGGGACGCGCTGCTGCGCCTCGGGCTGCGTCTCATGCCGGCGCCCGCCGCGAGGCCCGCCAGAGGGAATCGCGGTAGAATCGCTCGATAGTCGGTCGCAATCCGCACATGGACATCCAATCCTACATGCATGGCGTCGGGCGCGAGGCACGCCGGGCCGCGCGCGAGATGGCGCGCGCGCAGACGCAGGCCAAGGACGCCGCATTGCTTTCGATGGCGGCAGCCATCGAGCGCGACGGCGCCCGGTTGCTCGACGCCAACCGCCAGGACGTCGATGCGGCGCGCGCCAAGGGCATCGAGGCGGCGATGCTCGACCGGCTGACCCTCACGCACAAGAGCGTCGCTGCCATGGCGGAGGGTTTGCGCCAGATCGCGCAGCTGCGCGACCCGGTAGGCGAGATCACCGATTTGGCCTATCGGCCAACCGGTATCCAGGTTGGACGCATGCGCGTGCCGCTCGGAGTCGTGGCCATCATCTACGAGGCACGCCCGAACGTCACCGCCGATGCCGCGGGCCTGTGCTTGAAGGCGGGCAACGCCGCCATCCTGCGCGGCGGATCCGAGGCGATCCGCTCCAACCAGGCCGTCGCGTCCTGCGTGCGCGAGGGGCTCGCCAGCGCCGGGCTGCCCGAGACCGCGGTGCAGGTCATCGAAACCACCGATCGAGCCGCAGTCGGCGAGCTGATCACCATGAAGGACTACGTCGACATCATCGTCCCCCGCGGGGGCAAGGGTCTCATCGAGCGCGTGTCCAGCGAGGCGCGCATCCCCGTGCTCAAGCACCTGGACGGCGTCTGCCACGTCTACATCGACGACCGCGCGGACCCGGACAAGGCCGTCCGCATTGCCGACAACGCCAAGACGCAGCGCTACGGCACCTGCAACACCATGGAAACGCTGCTGGTGCATCGGGACATTGCCCCTGCGGTCCTGCCGTCGCTGGCGAAGATCTATGCGGAGAAGGGCGTGGAGCTGCGTGGGTGCGCCCGCTCACGCGAGATCGTGCCGCAGATGAAGGAAGCCACCGAAGAGGACTGGTTCACCGAGTACCTCGCGCCGATCCTGAGCGTACGGGTGGTGGACGGGCTGGACCAGGCCATGGAGCACATCGCCACCTACGGCTCCCAGCACACCGACGCGATCGTCACCGAGGACTACACGCGCGCCCGCCGTTTCCTGCGCGAAGTGGACTCCAGCTCGGTGCTGGTGAACGCCTCCACGCGCTTCGCCGACGGCTTCGAGTACGGCCTGGGCGCCGAGATCGGCATCTCCACCGACAAGCTGCACGCGCGCGGCCCGGTCGGGCTGGAAGGGCTCACCTCGCAGAAGTACATCGTGCTGGGCGACGGCCAAATCCGCTCGTAGCCATACCCGCTCGCCGCGGGCAGGCATGACAACCAGAACAAACAGATCGGGCCATGAGCAACGTCATCGAGGTCAAGGTCCCCGACATCGGGGACTTCAAGGACATCCCCGTCATCGAGTTGCTGGTCAAACCCGGCGATCGTGTCGAAAAGGAAACGTCCCTGCTCACGCTGGAATCGGACAAGGCCACCATGGACGTGCCCTCGCCCGAGGCCGGACTGGTGCAGGAGCTCAAGGTGAAGGTCGGCGACAAGGTCTCCGAGGGCACGGTGATCCTGACGCTGGAGGCAGCGGGCGCAGGTGCGGCCGCACCTGCGCCCGCTGCTGAGGCCGCCGCCGTCAAGGTTGCGCCAGCAGCGCCCTCCACACCCCCGACCGCCCTGGCGCCCGCCCCTCAAGCCTCAGCCGTTGCCACCGGCGGCTTTCATGCCGACGTCCTGGTACTGGGCTCCGGGCCCGGCGGCTACACCGCCGCGTTCCGCGCGGCCGATCTCGGCAAGAAGGTCGTGCTGGTCGAGCGCTACGCCACGCTCGGCGGCGTGTGTCTCAACGTCGGCTGCATCCCCTCAAAAGCGCTTCTGCACGCCGCCCGCGTCATCTCGGAAGCCGAGGAGATGTCGCACTTCGGCCTACAGTTCGGCAGCCCCAGCATCGATTTGGGCAAGCTGCGCGATTGGAAGGACAGTGTCGTCGCACGATCGACCAGGGGCCTGGCGGGACTCGCCAAGCAGCGCAAAGTGCAGGTCGTTACGGGCGTGGCCAAGTTCACCGGCCCGCATGCGGTCGAGGTCGAAACGGCAGACGGCAGGAAGAGTTTCTCCTTCGACTACTGCATCATCGCCGCCGGCTCGCAGGCAGCCCGGATCCCCGGCTTTCCCTACGACGACCCGCGCCTGATGGACTCGACCAGCGCGCTGGAGCTCGCGGACATCCCCAAGCGCATGCTGGTTATCGGCGGCGGCATCATCGGCCTGGAGATGGCCACGGTGTACGACGCGTTGGGCTCGAGGATCACTGTAGTCGAGCTGCTCGACGGCCTGATTCCCGGGGCGGACCGGGACATCGTCAGGCCGCTGCACAAGCGCATCGAAAAGCATTACGAAGCCATCCTGCTCAAAACCAAGGTTACCCGCATCGAGGCGCTGCCGGAGGGGTTGCGCGCCACATTCGAGGGCGAAGGCGCCCCGGCTCCGCAAGTTTTCGACCGCATCCTGCTGTCGGTGGGGCGCCGCCCCAACGGCAAGGCGGTCAATGCCGAGGCCGCGGGGGTGCAGGTCAACGAGCGCGGGTTCATCCCTGTGAACAATCAGATGCGCACCAATGTGCCCCACATCTATGCCATCGGCGACATCGTCGGGGAGCCGATGCTGGCGCACAAGGCGACTCACGAAGGCAAGCTCGCTGCGGAGGTGATTGCCGGGCACAAGGCGGCGTTCGACGCACGCACCATCCCCTCGGTAGCCTACACCGATCCGGAGGTGGCATGGATGGGTCTCACCGAGACGATGGCGAAGGCCCAGGGCCTGGAGATCGAAAAAGGTGTGTTCCCGTGGGCCGCCAGCGGCCGGGCGCGCGCCACCGCGCGCGACGAGGGCATCACCAAGCTGCTGTTCGACAAGAGCACGCGCCGGCTGCTGGGTGCGGCCATGGTCGGCCCCAACGCCGGCGAGCTGATTGCCGAGACGGTGCTGGCGCTGGAGATGGGAGCAGAGGTGCAGGACATCGGACTGACCATCCATCCGCATCCGACGTTGTCCGAGACGGTCTTCTTCGCGGCGGAGATCGCCGACGGCAGCATCACCGATCTGTACATGCCAAAGCGGTGAGACGCCGAGCCGCAGCGGACGCAGGAGGACGCGGGGAATCCGGCATGGCAGATCTGTTCATCCCTCTGATCGTCCCGCCGGCATCGATCGCTGAGCCGGCCCTTTGGTTCGCGTTCCAGGGCAACCAGGTTTTGGTGCGTCGCGAGGAAACGCGCGCGCAGTTGCCGGTCGGTACCCATATTCGCGAGATCGGCGTCGAGCCGATCCGTGTCCAGTACATCGGCCAGTATGCCGGACAGCACTGCTTTTCGTGCGAGGTTGCCGCTGACGTGCCGGCGCCGGGAGGGCTGAGCTGGGCCGGGCTGCGCAGCCTGTTCGGCGCCATCGACGACAGGTTGTTCGCGGTGATCGGCCGGGCCATCCAGATCATGGATTGGGACCGCTCGCACCAGTTCTGCGGGCGCTGCGGCACTCCTACGGTGATGAAGACCGGGGAGCTCGCGCGGCAGTGCCCAGGTTGCGGGCAGACTCACTACCCGCGCATCGCACCCGCCGTGATGGCGCTGGTGCGCAGGGGCGACCGGCTCCTGCTGGCGCGCTCGCCGCACTTCCCGCCCGGCATGCATAGCGCGTTGGCCGGCTTCGTCGAGCCGGGCGAGAGCCTCGAGCAGTGCCTTCGCCGCGAGGTGCGGGAAGAGGTGGGCCTGGAAGTGACCGACCTGCGCTACTTCTCCAGCCAGCCCTGGCCCTTCCCGCATTCCCTGATGATCGCATTCACCTGCGAGTACGCAGGCGGCGAGATCGTGCCCGAGCCGGGCGAGATCGAGGCGGCGGCATGGTTCGACCTGGACAACCTGCCCGTGCTGCCCAACAGAATCAGCATTGCGCGCCGGCTGATCGACGCGACCATCGCACAGATCCGGTCCGAGAAGGCTGTGACCAACTAGCTCGCTTTCCTACAGGAGGGGCCATGCTCAAGATCTGGGGACGCAACAACTCGGTCAATGTCCAGAAGGTGCTGTGGTGCTGCGATGAAATGGGGGTGAAGTACGAGCGCATCGACGCGGGTGGGCAGTTCGGCGTGGTCAACACGCCGCAGTACCGGGCGCTCAACCCCAACGGGCTGGTCCCCACCATCGAGGACGGGCCCTTCGTCCTGTGGGAGTCCAACACCATCGTGCGCTACCTCACCGCGAAGCACAGCTCCGGCAAGCTGTGGCCGGAAGATCTGAAGATCCGGGGAGTGGCCGACAAGTGGATGGACTTCATGCTCACCACGTTCTGGCCGGCCTTCCGGCCGCTGTTCTGGAACCTGGTGCGCACCCCGGTCGACCAGCGCAATGCAGAGGCGATGGAAGAGTCCCGCCTGAAGAGCGCCGAGGTGCTGGGCTATCTCGACGCGCACCTGAAGAACCGCACCTACGTTGCGGGCGACGACCTGACGATGGGCGACATTCCGATGGGCTGTGCCGCCTGGCGCTGGTACGGGCTGCAGTTCGACCGGCCGGAGCTGCCCAACCTGCAGCGCTGGTTCGACAACCTCAGGCAGCGACCGGCCTATCAGAACATCGTGCTCCTGCCGCTGACGTGAGTGCCAGGTGGCCGAGATGGAAAGGACTACCCATGCGTCGCTTGCCCAGTCCTGGTCTTGCATAGGATTGGATCGAGATGCCACTGCGCATGGATTCGGTAAGGAAGGCATGGCTGACCGCCGGGTGGATCGGGATCGTGCTGGTCGTGTATCTATCCCTCACCCCGACCCCGCCCGATTTGGACCTCGGCGCCCACACCGACAAGTGGGAGCACATGACCGCGTACGCGGTGCTCATGTGGTGGTTCTGCCAGCTGCGGACCTCGCTTCCCGACCGATTACAGACAGCCGCCTCGCTCGTTGCGCTCGGCATCGCCCTCGAGTTCGGCCAGCGGACCACGGGATTCCGCAGCTTCGAGGTCGCGGACATGGTCGCAGGGAGCATGGGAGTGGCGTTGGGCTGGCTGCTCGCCCCCCCGCGGACGCCTGACCTGCTCGGCTGGTGCGAGCGTCGGCGGGCGCGGGCAGCGGAGGAGCCGGGCACGCGTTAACCGGGGCGGCACCGCCATCGCACTACGGCGTGCCGCGTCGTTGCAAGCCGAGGGGGGCCAGCGTCAAGCGGGAACCGCTTCGGCTAGCTAGGCTCCAGGGCATCTGCCCGGTGAGCCACGACCTGCATGACCGCATCTTCCCTGACTCCACGCCCGCCCTGGACTGCATAGTCTCGCGCCGCACCAGCCAGCAGCGCAGCACTCCCCTCCGCCCCCAGGCGGCAGGCGGCCGGAACCCTCTCCACAGCCTCCCTGCCTAAGGCGATATGAGGTTCCGCAGGTTTACGCCGGTCGCCTGGTCTGGCACAAGTGATGCTCGAAATCGATCGAGCGCGCGCTGTCGCGGCAGAATGTAAACGGAGGTCGAAATGAAAGACGACACGCCCCATGGAAGTGTGTTCGGCGGCTACGGGTTCTTTTCGTACGCCGCGATGCGCAACCGCCCGTCCGCGGGCAACAATCCGCCGCCTTCCCCGCGATCGTCCGGCCGCCCCGGCTTGCGTCTGCGCTTGTTGCAGCGCGGTGCCAGCGCACTGCTCGCTCGTTGGACCCGCAACTGATGACGTGTAAGACCTACACCACTCCTGCGCTTAGCCTGCGCACAAGTGCGCGGGGCGAGACAGGCCGCGTGGTTCTGGGGGAAGTATCGGATCGCTGAACGGACCGATGCTGTCGCAGTGACCTGATCATGGTGCTCCGCGTTGCCATGATTTCGTTTCAGCCGAACCAATTGTCCAGCGTTTGCTTTGCGTTCCTCTGCGTCTCTGCGCCTCTGCGGTTACAGGGTGTTGCGCTAGATCAACGCCCATCCCGTCTACGCCCGCTAAGGTGCACCCTCGACGTCTCATCCGAGGTGCGCCATGGTCGATCGTCGCCAATTTATTGGCATGCTCCTGATTCCCGCCGCGCTCGCCAACGCGCGCGCGGCCCAGTCGATTCCGCTCCCGCCGCCACAGCTCGATGACCCGGCCCCGCTGATGCAGGCGCTGAGAGCGCGGCGTTCGACCCGCGCGTTCGCTCAGCGCCCTCTGCCGGCGCAGGTGCTGTCCAGCCTCTTGTGGGCAACCCTCGGCGTCAACCGCCCGGAGACCGGTGGGCGAACCGCGCCCTCGGCGCATAACCGGCAGGAGATCGATGTCTATGTGGCCCTCGCGGAAGGCGCGTATCTCTACGACGCCAAGGCCCATGCGCTGTCGCTCATAGTCGCCGAGGACCTACGCGCCCAGACGGGGATGCAAGACTTCGCCGGCAGCGCGCCCGTCAATCTGGTGTACGTGGCCGACCTCGGGAAGGTCGGCGCGGCCGGAGGCGAGTTCTATGCTGCCACCGACACCGGCTTCGTATCGCAGAATGCCTACCTCTACTGCGCGGCGGCCGGGCTGGCCACTGTCGTGCGCGGCTGGGTCGATCGCGACGCACTGGGCCGGTCGTTGAAGCTGCGGCGCGACCAGCGTGTGATGCTGGCTCAGACCGTGGGGTATCCGAGGTAGCCGCGCCTGTCGCCTGCGGCTTCCGCGGCGGGCGACAAAGCGGGGTCATCGCGCACCGGGCACCGGCAGCCCGTCCGCGCGCGCCTTGAAGTAGGCGTAGATCGCCGCTGCATTCTCCGCTACGCGCGGAACCGAGCGGTAGGCCGGCATCCCCCGCTCCGGGTTTCCATCCAGCAAGCCGCGCAGGAACTCCTCACGCGTGCGGCTGCGGGCTGCCTCCACCAGCGACGGACCCACGCTGCCCTCGAAGTTTCCGCCGTGGCAACGCGCACAGTCGAACTGGCGGATCGTGCGCCAGCCCGCCTCCATTGCATCGATGCTTTGGCCGTCCTGCGCGGCGCTCGATGCCATGGACACGACGAACGTTGCGACGGCAACAACGAGCACGACTCTACGTGCGATGGCGCTGCCGGCGTGGTCGGCCCAACGAGGTCCGCGCCGGGCCGATCGGCGGGCTTTCTTCTCCGCTGAGTCTTGTTCCGGCCCCAAGACGACAAGGCCCACCTCAGGGTGGGCCTGGCGCGCGCCGCGGACCAGGCGCTTACTGGCCTGCCGGCGTGAGGCCGAGCGAGGCGGCGATCTCCATCGCCTTGGCTTTGATGGCATTTCCAGCCTCGACTGCCCTAGCCAAGTCCTCGCCCGCCGCCGTCTTGGCCTCCTCGAACTGCTTGGCTGCCTCGTCGTATGCACTTTGCAGCTCGGCGAGCTTTTCCTTGGTCATGTCTGCGGGCAGCTTCTTGGCCTGCGCCAGAATATCGAGCCGGCTTTTCAGCGCCTCCATCATCTGCGGTATGCCGGCCTGCAGCTCGTCCCAGCTTGCAGTCAACTCGGCCTTCTTGTCTGCCGCAGCCTTGGCCACTTCCTGCGCCTTGGCAGCCAGCCCGCCCGCCGCCTCCAGCGCCTGCTTGTATTCCTTTTTCGCGAACGCGTCCTGCGCCGCCTTGAGCTGCCCCTCGAGCTGAGCGAACTGTTCGCTGGCGAACTTCGAGGCGTCGCCACGGATCTGCTCGACGGCAGCGGCGCCCTGCTTGAGGGCTTCCTCGGCCGGACCCTTGTCGGGCGAGCACGCAACGAGTGCTATTGCGAGGGCGAGAACTGCGAGGTGCTTCCAGAGCTTCATGGGGTCTCCATTCGTGTGGGAAAAGCGCGTGGTTCAGGGAATGCGAAGCTTCTGACCGACCTTGATCAGGTCCGGGTCTTTCAGGATGTTCTTGTTCGCTTCGAAGATCTTCATGTACAGGCTGGCATCGCCGTAGTATTTCTTTGCGATCTTGGACAACGTATCGCCCGCCACAACCTCGTGCCATTGCTCGAACTTGTAGCCGGCGGGCGTTGCGGGCTTGTCATCCGTACTCATGGGTTCCTCCGGGATGGGTTGACGGGGCGCCTCCCCGTGAGCGGGCGCTTATTCTACAGACAGTTTCGTGGCCCGTGCCACCCCGGACGGGAGCGGCAGGTTCACGGAGCTTGCTCGGGGATGCGTTCCACGTCGGCCAGCCAGGCAGTCGCCTCGCTATCGCTGGGGGCGCGGTAGTCGCTGCGCGGGGAGAGCGACCCGCCCGAGCCGACCTTCGGCGCATTGGGGATGGCGCTGCGCTTGTATTGGGCAAACTGGAAGAAGCGCCGCACGAACACGCGCAGCCACTTCTTGACGTCGCCGATCGCGTACTCGCGGCGGCGGTCCTCGGGTATCCCGGGCCACTCGCCCACGGTGCGGTCGCGCCAGGTACACCAGGACATGAAGGCGACCTTGGTGGGCAGATAGCCGAAGCGCAGGATGTAGTACAGGTGGAAGTCCTGCAGCTCGTAGGGCCCCACCACGGCCTCGGTGCTCTGGCCCGGCTCGAGCTCGCTTTTGCCCGGCACCAGCTCGGGGCTGATCGGAGTGTCGAGCACGTCCCGCAGCACGGCGCCCACCGCTGCACCGAGCTGACTGGTGCTCGCCACGTAGTGGATCAGATACTGGATCAGCGTCTTGGGCACGCTGGCGTTCACGTGATAGTGCGCCATGTGGTCGCCCACGCCATAGGTGCACCAGCCGAGCGCCAGCTCGGACAGGTCGCTGGTCCCGACAACCGGCGCGTTGTGCACGTTGGCGAGCCGGAACAGATGACTGGTACGCTCGCCGGCCTGCACGTTTTCGAAGGTGACGTCGTGCACCGGCTTGCCTTGCGCGAAAGGATGTCCGATGTCCTTGAGCATCTGCATGCAGCTCGGCCGGATGTCTATCTCGTTGGCCGTGCATCCCACCGCGGCCATCAGCCGGCGCGACTGGTCCAGCGTGCGTTCGCTGGTGGCGAAGCCCGGCATGGTATAGCCGAGGATGTTCTTGCGCGGCAGCCCCATCACATCCATGGCTCGCGCGCAGACGATGAGCGCGTGCGTCGAATCCAGGCCACCGGAGATTCCGATCACGACCCGGTCAACGTGCATCGCACGCAGGCGCTTGACCAGCCCCTGGACCTGGATCTCGAAGATCTCGTGGCATCGCTCGTCGCGTGTGAGCGGGTCTGCCGGCACATAGGGGAAGCGCTCGTAGGTCCGCAGCAGCTTGAGCTGCTCGCCGGAAGGCATGGGCAGCGAGAAGCGCACTGTACGAAACTGTCGCGCCGCGTCCTGGTAGCGGGCCAACGCCTGCCCGAAGCTGTTGGTGCGCATGCGGTCCTGCGCGATGCGGTCGAGATCGAGGTCGCCGGTGACCAAGTGGGGCTCGTAGGTGAAGCGTGCCGTCTCCGCCACTCGCGAGCCGTTCTCGTAGATCATGCCGTGGCCGTCCCAGGCCAGGTCGGTGGTGGACTCGCCGTAGCCGGCTGCGCAATAGAGGTACGCGCCGATGCAGCGGGCCGACTGGTTCGACACGAGCTGGCGCCGGTATTCGTCCTTGCCGACCGTGATATTGGATGCGGACACGTTGATCAACACCGCCGCGCCGGCGAGCGCGGCCAGAGAAGAGGGCGGTACCGGCGTCCACAGGTCCTCGCAGATCTCCACGAAGAACGTGAACAGCGGCTGCTCCTCTACCTGGAACAGCAGGCGCGTGCCGAATGGCACGTCGGGCTGGCCGCACAGATCGATCGTCTCCCGGGTGGCGTAGTCGCCGGGAGTGAACTGGCGCAGCTCGTAGAACTCGCGGTAGTTGGGCAGATAGGTCTTTGGCGCGACGCCAAGGATCTTGCCGCGCGAGATGACCGCGGCACAGTTGTATAGCAGGCTGTCGACCTGTAGTGGCACGCCCACCACCGCAACGATGGGCAGATGGCGCGTAGCGTCCAGCACCTTGCCCAACGCGGCCACCGCCGCATCCAGCAGTGCCTGCTGGTGGAACAGATCCTCGCAGGAGTACGCCGACAGCCCGAGCTCCGGGAGGACGACGAGCACAGCGCGCGCGTCGGCAGCCTGCGAAATGAGAGCAGCGGTCTGCGTCGCGTTGAACTCCGGGTCGGCCACCCGCACCTCGGGAATGGCGACCGCAGCGCGGACGAAGTTGTGGTTGTACAGGTTGAAGAAGGACACCGTTCCCCGTCGGGTTGGTCGTGTATGACGCGATTGTGCCTGAAGCCGGCTGCCCGCTCAAAGCCGGGCCGATGGGCCAACCGGCGCTTCGTCCGGTTGGAGCTGCCAGCTAGCGGATGACTTCGTCCACGGTACCTCCGCTCTTGCAGGTCATCGGCAACGCGACGAGACCAGGGCGCGCCTCCAGGGCCGGTTGGGGCGACAGGCTGAGCAACCGCGGCTCGCCGTCGGCGATCGCCCGCAGGGCCTCGCGCAGCAGCGTCGATCGGGTGCAACCCCCACCAATCCAGCCGTGCACGTCACCGGATGCGGTCACCAGCGCAGTATCGCCGACGTGCGCCGAACTGGGTGGCTCCCTTCTGACTACGGTAGCCAGGGCGAACCCTTCCCCGCGCGCCGCAAGCCCGGAGGCGAGCTCCAGCAATTCAGGCCGCATCGCCAGCTCCCAACCTGGATAACTCACGAGGGACTCGGGATGATGGCGAGCCAAGTTCCAAGCCGGATACGAAGGGTGATTCCTCAAACCATCCGTGAGGCTATTCTAAGCGTTCTGCGACGGAATGCAGGACGCAGACGGGATGAGAACGGGATAGCGGCCTGGCGCCGGCGACTTGCTGCCGGCCGGTCCGTTTCACGAGAATCGAGCTGATCTGGGCCAAGGTCCATCCTGTCCTTCGCTCAACCGGCTGCGCATCCCCTAGTCTAGAATGGGTTCTGGAGTTTGATTGGCAACGGGCGGCAACCGTGAATAGCAAAGACGATCGAACGCACGAGAGCACGAGCAACATCGTGCTGCTCGAGCACGTCAATGTCACCGTCCCAGACCAGCGCGTAGCCACGCTGTTCTACGTGTCGGGCCTCGGCTTCACGCGCGACCCCTACCTGATGGTCGGCGTGGAGAACATGTGGATCAACATTGGCCGCAGCCAGATGCATCTGCCGACCAGCCGCCCGCAGCGGCTCAGGGGCACGATCGGCCTGGTAGTTCCGGATCTGTCGTTGCTCAAGGAACGCTTGCGGCGGGTCGCGCCGGATCTGGCTGCAACCGAGTTCGCCTTCGCCGACCACGGCACCTTCGTCGCCGTGACCTGCCCCTGGGGCAACCGCTTCCGCTGCCACGCACCCGCCGCGGAGTTCGGAAGCGCCGAGCTGGCAATGCCCTACGTCGAGCTCGACGTCCCTGCCGGGACCGCGGCCGGGATTGCCCGCTTCTACTCGGCGATCCTGCGTGCGAACACAGAGGTCCTCACGCGGGCGGGGATGCCCGCGGCCTGCGTATATGCGGGTGAGCATCAGCGCCTGTGGTTCCGGGAGAACGCCGACGCGATTCCGCCCTACGACGGTCATCACGTCCAGATCTACATCGCCGATTTCGCGGGCCCCTACGGTCTCTTGCTGGAGCGCAAGCTCATCACACGGCAGCCCAATGAGCACGAGTGGCGCTTCCGGGACATCGTCGACCTCGACACCGGCCGGCTGCTGTTCACCATCGAGCACGAAGTACGCAGCCTCGACAATCCGCTCTACGCGCGGCCGCTGGCCAACCGCAACCCGGCGCAGACCAACGTCGCCTACGTGCCGGGGCGGGATGCGTTCTCCGGGAGCTACTGATAAACGCGTCAACCGCGGAGGACGCAGAGGACGCGGAGCAAAGACGATTACCGTCGTGGGCTTGGCACTCGCAGGAGGACGTCCGCGCGAACCGGTCGCCTCTCCCCCTGGCGGGAGAAGCTAGTACAGCGACACATTGGTTTCGAAACATCGGACGGTAAAGCCGGCGAGCGCCGGAAGCGCTTTTGGCCCCTCGTTCCGGTTTTCTTCGTGCCTTCGTGTCTTCGTGGTGAGAGGTGGAAGTTTGGTGTGTTGCAGTACCAGAGGTGAGGGGGCTGGCTTGGCTGAAGGCTCAGGCGGCCGATGACTACCGCGTCGCACGGTGTCGACATCGCCTCGCAATGGACCGACGAGCTGGACCTGGAGGCGCTGCGCTTCGTGGTTTCGCCGAAGATCCCCAAGCGCGTCGCAATGGACCTCGGATGCGGCCTCGGCACGCAAGGCATCCGCTTCGCGGTGCTCGGCTGTCGCTCCTTCCTCTACGACATCGTCGACATCGGTGAGCGGATCGAGCGGATCAGACAGGCATTGGACATCACGGCGCTCGAGTTCAGGAAGCTCGACCTGCGGCAGGCCACACCCGAGGACTTTCCCGCCGACGCTGGTGTGGCCTACTCGCAGAGGTTCATTCACTATCTTAGGTTCGACGAGGCGTCTCGCCTACTGCGATCGCTGGCAGGCCGGCTGTGCGCGAAGGCCCGGCTGTTCCTCTCCGCCTCCGGCCTGGGCAGCGAGCTCGGGAGCGGATATGCCGACGCCACAGTGCCAATGGAGGATCGGTTTGCGCCGCTTGCGAGCGCGATGCAGGCGAAACACGGAGTCCGCGAGCCGGTGTGCCTGTACACGAAGGAGGAGTTGGAGCGGCTGGTCGTCGCACACGGCTTCGCAGCGGTCAGGACCTGGACCACGCCGTTCGGCAACGTCAAGGGCGTGTTCGAGCGTCAATCGACAGGATGATCAGGATTCTCCAGGATTGACAGGATTCGCTTCTCGGCGGGGACCCGGGAGGGTATGGAAACGAAGCTCCCCCTCCGTCTCGCCTGCAGGACGCGGGCGAGGCGGAAGAGCTGAGAGCGCAAGCTTCCGGAAAGACTAGGCCTCCATGATGCTGTACTCTTGCCGGCGACCAGACGGCACACCTTCCGCACATCGCTCATGAACCCAGCCACCTCTGCCGCCGCCGGCGAGCCCCTTCTCGCCGGGCTCACTGTCCTCGATTTCACGCGCGTTCTGGCCGGCCCGCACTGCACGCGCCTGCTCGCAGACCTCGGCGCACGTGTGATCAAGGTGGAGCGGCCTGGGGAAGGCGACGAAGTGCGCTACACGGTGCTGCAACTGGAGCCCGGTCGCACCGATCAGAGCAGCTACTTCGTGCGCCTGAACGTCGGCAAGCAGGGGATCGCGATCGACCTCGCACATCCGCAGGGCCGCGAAGTGGCGCTCGACCTGGTGCGCATGGCGGATGTCGTCGTCGAGAACTTCTCGCCCGGCGTGATGGCACGCTATGGCCTGGACGAGACAACGCTGCGGGAAGTGCGTCCCGACCTCGTGTACTGCGCGATCTCGGGCTTCGGCCAGACCGGCCCGCTCAGCTCGATGCAGGCGTACGCTCACTTGATCAACGCGGTGTCCGGGATCATGGACCTCGAGCGGGGCGGTGGAACTCAGCCGCGCGTGTCGTACCTGCAGGCCGCCGATGTGCTCGCCGGCGCGCATGCCTTCGGGTCGATCTGTGCCGCGCTCGTGCGCCGCGCTCGCACCGGCCGCGGAGCCTTTCTCGACGTCTCGATGCTCGAGTGCCTGGTGTGTGCCGACGACATCACCTACACTGCGGCGCTCAATGGCGCGGCTGTCCAGCGCCAGCCTCGTGTCGGCATGGTGGTGCATCCGATCGGAGACGGTTATGTCGCTCTGCAGACGGCCGGCGCCCCGCATCTGTGGTCCCGTCTCGTGGCCCTGATCGGCAGACCCGAGCTGGCATCCGACGCACGCTTCGCGACCCCGATCGCCAGGCGTGCGAACTGGGGAGACCTGCTGGAAATCCTGCGCCAATGGCTCAACGGCTTCGAGAGCGTCGGCCAGGCCGTCGCTGCAATCTCGGCGGGCCGGGTACCCTGCGTGCCGATGCTGTCGCCCGAGGAACTGATCGATCACCCTCACATGACCGCGCGAGCCGCGTTTCCGCAGGTCAGCCACCCGGCGCGCGGCAGCGTGCGCGTGACGGCCACACCGTTTCATGTCGATGGGCAGCCGGTCGGGCCCGCGGGTCCGGCGCCACATCTGGTGGGAGAGCACACCCGGCAGGTACTCACCGATCTGCTCGGCTACACCGAGGAGCGGGTGATGGAACTGACGCAGGCGGAGGCCGTAGCTAACGGACAGCAATGCCGCCGGCCTCTGGCGTGAATCAGAGAGGAGACAGCAGAATGACAGAGCGACCGCTTCCGGCCATCACACCGGAAACCCGGCACTTCTGGGACGGAACCCGAGCCGGGGAGCTGCGGCTGCAAAGATGCGCGACCTGCAGCCACGTCTACTTCCCGCCGCGGCCATTCTGCCCGCAGTGCGCATCCCAGAAGGTCGGCGTGTTCCGCGCCAGCGGCCGGGCCACGCTGTACAGCTATGTGATCCATCATCGTGCGGCGCCGGGCTTCGTGCCGCCCTACTCGATCGCCGTGGTGCAGCTCGAGGAGGGTCCGCGGATGATGACCAACATCGTGGAGGTCGAGCAGACGCCCGAAGCGCTGCAGCTCGACATGCCGCTCGAAGTGGTCTTTCAGCGGATGAGCGACGAGATCTCCCTGCCGCTGTTCCGCCCCGCGGGGAGCGCCGCATGAAGCCCGGCAGCATCGCAATCGTCGGCGCCGCCGAGACGACCGAGCTCGGCGTGATCCCGAGCATGTCGCAGATTCAGCTGCACGCGGATGCGGCGTTGAACGCCTTGCGCGATGCGGGGCTGAAGCCGTCCGATATCGACGGCGTTGCCTGCGCCGGCGAGGTGCCGACCAACGTCGCCCACTACCTCGGTCTCGTGCCGAAGTGGGTCGACGGCACCGCGGTCGGCGGCTGCTCATTCATGTTGCACGTGCGGCACGCGACAGCCGCGATCAGCGCCGGCTTGTGCAAGACGGTGCTGATCACACACGGCGAGAGCGGCCGCTCGCGCATCGGTGCCCTGCCCCGGACCATTCCCCCCGCAACCCTGCAGGGACAGTTCGAAGCGCCCTTCGGCATAATGGGCCCGCCCACGATGTTCACCATTCCGGTCCTGCGCTACCTGAAGACCTACGGGATCACCCAGGAGCAGCTCGCGATGGTGGCTGTGGTGCAGCGCGAATGGGCGGCGCGCAACCCGCGCGCCATGATGAAAGATCCGATCACCGTCGACGACGTGCTCGGGTCCAGGATGATTGCCTACCCGTTCAGGCTTTTCATGTGCTGCCTGGTCACCGACGGCGGCGGCGCGCTGATCCTGACCTCCGCCGATCGCGCGAAGGACTTCCCGCAGAAGCCGGTGTACATCCTCGGGAGCGGCGAAAGCGTCGAGACCCCGATGATCAGCCAGATGGCGGACTTCACCTCATCGCGCGCGTTCCGAGTCGCTGGCAAAGAGGCGTTCGACAGCGCCGGCATCCGCCATGCCGACGTCGATCACCTGATGATCTACGACGCGTTTGCGCACTTGCCGTTGTACGGGCTCGAAGACCTCGGCTTCGTCGGCCGCGGCGAGGCGGCGGCGTTCATCGCCGAGCGCAACACCGCGCCCGGCGGCAAGCTGCCGCTGAATACCAACGGCGGAGGTTTGAGCTACACCCATACCGGCATGTACGGCATGTTCGCGCTGCAGGAGAGCGTGCGGCAGGTGCGCGGCACTGCACCCGCGCAGGTAAAGGACGTACACGTCGCGGTCTGCCACGGTGTGGGTGGCATGTTTGCCGCGAGTGGAACTGTCGTGATGGCGGACCGGCAGCCTTGAACGGCAGGCTGGCCGAGTGTGCCGTGTAAGCGGCGCGTCGCAGTATCGAAAAGGGGGACGCATGGGACAACTCGACGGCAAGGTGGCAATCGTGACCGGCTCCGGCCGCGGCATCGGACAGCAGATCGCGCTGCGGCTGGCGCGCGACGGCGCCAGTGTGGTGGTCAACGACCTGGACGAGGGCCCAGCAAAGGAGACCGTCGCAATGATCGAGGCGCTCGGCGGACGCGCGGCAGCATGCAACGGCGACGTCACCGCGGCCGACTTCGGGGAGCGCATCGTCAAGACCGCCGTCGACAGCTTCGGCGGCTGCCACATCCTGGTGAACAACGCCGGCTACACCTGGGACAACGTGATCCAGAAGATGAGCGACGAGCAGTGGTATGCCATCCTCGAGGTGCATCTCACTGCGCCCTTCCGCATCCTGCGCGCCTTCGTCAACCACCTGCGACCGGCGGTCGAAGCCGAGCAGAAGTCAGGCAAGCGCGTGGTGCGCAAGGTCGTCAACATCTCGTCCGTCTCCGGCGTCAACGGCAATCCCGGCCAGGTGAACTACTCGGCGGCCAAGGCCGGCATCATGGGCTTGACCAAGACGCTGGCCAAGGAGTGGGGGCGCTACAACGTAACGGTCAATGCGGTCGCCTTCGGCTTAATCCAGACCCGGCTCACGCAACCGCTGCAGGCGGGCGAGTCGGGAACCATCGACGTGCAGGGCCGAACTGTGAAAGTCGGCGTGCAGGGCGAACGGCTGGCAGTGCTGAACCAGATGATCCCGCTCGGCCGCGGCGGCACGCCGGAGGAGGCGGCCGGCGCGGTGTATTTGTTCTGCGGTCCGGATAGCGACTACGTAAGTGGGCAGACGCTGGTGGTGAACGGCGGGATGTGATGATCGGAAACCAGTCGCAGGCGGTATCACCGGCTAGTTCCGCCGGACTGCAATGTCCAACTCGGCTCAAGGGCGCGGGTAGGGCGAGTCGGCCAGGGAACAGACAATGACACGAGGAGCACATGCCTTGCTGGCCCTCGCTGCGGTCTTGTTGACTACACCGGAGTGGCCGGCCGAGAGCAGTGCGCAGGTAAAGCCTCAACGCGTCGGAATCGTATCCAATCTTGAAAGTGATCCGACGTTCGCGGTTTTCGAGCGGGCGCTCGCCGATCACGGCTGGGTCAAGGGCAAGAGCATAACGCTCGAGTACCGCATCACCGGCGGAGATGCGGCGCAAATTGCCCAAGCCACCGCAGAGATGGTACGGCTCAACGTTGCTGTGATGTACTCCACGGGTGCGCCAGCGCTTCGCGAGGCCTACTCGGCAACGCGCGCGATTCCAATCGTTGCCCTGGACCTCACGACAGACCCCGTCGCAGCCGGCTATGCCGACAGCTACAATCGGCCCGGCCGCAACGTCACGGGCGTTTTTCTGGATGCACCCGAGTTTGCCGCGAAGTGGCTCGAGTTCCTCAAGACCATCGTGCCGGGACTCGCACGCGTCGCCGTCGTGTGGGATCCCGCCCCGGGCGCGATACATCTGCGAGCAGTCCAGGGTGCCGCCCGGTCCCTCGGAGTAGAAGTGCAGGTCGTGGAAGTACGTAAACCGGAAGAGATCGACAAGGCTTTCTCTGCGTTCCGCCCACGACCTCAGGCCGTCATCGTGCTGCCTTCGCCAATGATGTACGTGAACAAGAAACGAATCGCCGAACTCGCGATGAGGCAGCGACTGCCTACGACTTCTATCTTCAGGGATTTCGCCGAAGCAGGTGGCGCGGTCAGTTATGGCCCCGACCTGGCCGCCATGGCCGAGCGTTGTGGTGTGCTTGTTGCAAGGATCCTAAGCGGCACCCAGCCGGGCGACCTGCCGATCGAACGGCCCACCAAGTTCGAGTTCATCGTCAACCTGAAGACCATGAAAGCGCTGGGACTGTCCGTCCCGAATTCGGTGCTGCTGCGCGCGGACGAGGTGATCCGGTGACGCCTCCGCTATCACCAAGCTCATCCGAGGCGGACGGGGAAAGACCATGACGCATAGAGTTCGTGGTCCGCTGGTCCTGACCGCGGCCCTGCTGGGAACGCTCCAGTGGGGACCTGAAGCGTGGGCGCAAACCAAGCTTCCACGCATTGGAGTCGTGGCCAACCTCAAGAATGATCCGATGTTCGAAGTCTTCGAGCGGGCGCTCGCCAGCCGCGGCTGGATCAAGGGCAAGACCGTTGCCCTCGAATACCGCGTCACCGGTGGCGATGCGGCGCAGATTGCCAAGGCCACCGAAGAGCTGGTGCAGCTCGACAGCGATGTCATCTATTGCTGGAGTGCGCCGGCTCTCCGCGCAGCATACGCGGCAACGCGCGCCGTTCCGATCGTCGCCATGGACCTCACCACGGACCCGGTCGCGGCTGGCTATGTCGAAAGCTACAGCCGTCCAGGTCGCAACGTCACCGGGGTATTCCTGGATGCACCCGAGTTCGCCGCCAAATGGTTGGAGTGGATGAAGATCATCGTCCCGGGACTGTCGCGGATCGCGGTGCTCTGGGATCCCGGCCCGGGGACAGCGCACCTGCGAGCAGTCCAAGGTGCCGCCCGGTCTTTCGGAGTTCAGGTCCAGGTTCTAGAAGTGCGGACGCCGGAGGACATGAACAGGGCCTTTTCTGAGTTTCGCGGACGCCCGCAGGCCGTCATCCTGTTGCCATCGCCAATCATGTACGCGAATAACAAGCGCATCGCGGAGCTTGTGATGAAGCACCGGCTGCCTGCCATTTCGATCTTCCGTGAGTTCGCCGAATCGGGTGGCACGCTGAGCTACGGCCCCAGCCAGGCCGAAACCATCGAGCGGGGCGCCGCGCTGGTGGCGAGCATTCTGCGCGGCGCCAAGCCCGGCGACCTCCCGATCGACCGACCCAACAAGTTCGAGTTCATCGTCAACCTCAAGGCGCTCAAGGCGCTGGGGCTGTCGGTCCCGGATTCCGTCTTGCTGCGCGCCGACGAGGTGATCCGGTAAGGGGCGCTTGCCAATGTAATCGCACTTGCCACCATCGACAGGCGCCACGGCTTTGTTCCTGAGCGCTACCCCCGCTGCGGTTGCTCCGGATTCAGCAGCGGACGCGCGCGCTCGGCGCCGGCTCCCCCTCGCGCCACCAGGCGTGCGGCATCGACGCGGTCCCGTGAGCAACGCCGATATCACCTGCGCGCGACAACAGGATGAAGCCGGCCTCCGCGCCGACGCCGGCCGCCATTTCCCGCAGAAGCGATTCGGATGCGGCCTGGGGATGCTCCCCGCGCGCGACGCGATCGCACAGGTCCTTGGCTGCCACGACGCGCATCATCAGCTCGCCGTGCCCGGTTGCCGAGCACGCTGCGGCCGTGTGCGCATAGTTTCCGGCACCCAGGATGGGCGAATCGCCCACGCGGCCCGGAAGCTTGAGTGTCACGCCGCCAGTGGAGGTTGCTGCGGCGAGGTGCCCATGGCGGTCGAGCGCGACTGCCCCGACTGTTCCCGCCGGCGGTGTGCGCTTGCGCAGCCACGCCTCGCGTGCGCGCTGGGTGAACGGATCGTAGTCGACGAAACCCTCGGCGCGAGCAAACTGCAGCGCACCTTCGCCTACAAGCATCACGTGCGGCGTGCGCTCCATCACATACCGCGCCGCCAGAACGGGATTGCGCACGCGCCGCAAGCCCGCCACCGCGCCGCAGCGCAGATCGTGACCGCACATGACGGAAGCGTCCATCTCGACATCCCCGTCTCGGTTGAGCGCTGCCCCCGTGCCGGCGTTGAACAATGGATCGTCCTCGAGTACGACCACGGCCGCCACCGCCGCGTCCAGCGCGCTGCCGCCTCTCGCGAGGATATCCGCCGCGGTGCGTACTGCGGCGGTCACGCCCGCGATCGCTGCCGCCTCGTCCTTCGGCTGCCATTCGCCCGCGCCGCCATGTATCAGGATCGCCCACTGCATAGCGCTATCCTATCCCGGTTCGCCGCACCTGCTGATCGACGACGCTCCTCGACGCTTGCGGGTGAAGGCTCGTCCGAGCCGACGAACGCAACTTCAGCTCGGCGTGTGCGAGAATCCGCGAGGCGGCATGTTTCGCGCGCTTGAGCCGGACGGCCTGGCAGGGGAGAACGGGATGGAGCTGAGCTTGAACGCATCGGCAGCTTTCGCGAGCACACTGCCCCGACCGCTTAGCGCCCAGGAGATCGCCGACTACCGCGAAGGCGGCGCGGTGGTCATCCGCGCAATCCTGCCGCTCGAATGGGTGGAAAGAATGGGGCGTGCGGTCGACCGGATCCTGGCGAACCCCGGCAGTGCCTCGGTCGAATACACGCCCAAAGAGAAGCAAGGCCGCTACTACGGCGATTTCTTCGTCTGGCTGCGCGATCCCGACTTCAAGGCGCTGATGATGGACTCGCCGCTGCCGGAGCTGGCGGCCCAGCTCATGGGCGCCAGACAGGTGTCGTTCTTCTACGATCAGCTCCTGGTCAAGGAGCCCGGCACGCAAGAGCCGACACCTCTGCATCAGGACCTGCCCTACTGGCCGGTCAAGGGCGAGCACATCATGTCGGTTTGGGTGCCGTTCGATCCGGTGCGCTTCGATTCCGGCGTGGTCCAGTACGTATACGGCTCGCACAAGTGGGGCAAGCTTTTCGCACCCAAGGCCTTCGGTCAAAACACCGGCTTTGGCGACATGTATGCGAAGTCCGGCTTCGAGCAGATGCCGCCCGAGGAGCAGTTGCTCCAGGGCCAGAGGATCCTAAAGTGGGAGACGGAGCCGGGCGACGTGATCGTCCACCATCCCCGCACGCTGCATTTCTCGGAGGGCAATACACGCCGCGATCTGCGCCGGCGCGCCGTGGCGCTGCGCTATCTCGGGGACGACGCCTGGTTCGACGCGCGCCCGGGGACCTTCATGGAGAACCCCAAGGTGCGCGCCCTGCTCCGCCCCGAATCGCTCGCCTTCGGGGATGGCGATCGCATGATCAACGATGAGTTCCCGCTTGTGTGGCCGCGTAGGTGAAAAGGCGCTGACAGCCCACGGCATGCCCTGGCGTGCTGACGCTCAACCCCCAAGCTCAGCGGCTCCCGCGCGCCTCCCCAAGACAGCGAACATGCGCGACAACGCATCGAGCTTCGCGTCGTCGGTGGCCAACGTATCGGAGAGGGATATGGCCCATTGCCACTGATCCAGCGACGCCGCGACTGCGATGGCACGCACCAAGTCCTGATCGGAGACGGCCTGTGCTCCCGAACGTTGCCGCATCGCGGCCACGTCCTCTAGCGCGGCTTCGGCTCGACTGCGGTCCCCCACCTTCCAGGCGGTCTCCGCAAGCGCGACCCCGGCGTGGGACTTGGCGGGGTCGCTTCCGATCCTGGCGGCCTCCTGCGCCGCTTTGCTCAACAAGGTCTGCGCCTGGGCCGGGTCACCCAGTTTCGCAGCGACCTCGGCAACGGCAAGGAAGAGAGCGGCTCGCTCTGCCTCGCCGCGGCTTTTTTCTGCCGCTGCCAACACGCCCTCCAATATCGCACGCCCCTGCGCGGGGTCAGCGAGCTTCCCGGCTGTCTGGGCGACACTGATGAGCACGCGAGGTCTCAGCGAGGCGTCTGCAACCTTGTCCGTCTCCTGCAGCACCCGATACATCAGGCTCCTCGCCTCGACCGGATCGCCTAGCTTTGCGCCAGCCCAGGCAACGCTCTCGAGTACCCGGATTCTGCCAAAGTCGCTACCCACAGCCTCGGCCGAGCGCAGGGCATGCTCCGCCAGGTCTCGAACCCGCGCGGCGTCTCCCAGCTTGACTCCGGCTTCGACCAGTGCGACCAGGAGCCAGCGGTCCTTGGCGAATTCACTGCCGATCTTGTCCGCAGCCTCGAAGACCGCCGAGAGCACCGCGCGACCCTGAGCAGGATCCCGCAGGTCCGCTGCGGCTCCGGAGACACTGGCAAGGACTCGTGCCTTCCCGAGATCGCTCGCCACGTTGTCTGTCACCCCGATGATGCTTTCCAGGACCACGCGCCCTTGCGCGGGATCGCCGAGCCTCGCTGCACCCTGGGCGACAACGCCGAGGACACGAGCCCTGGCCAGGTCGTCATCCATCTGGTCCGCAGCCTGCAACGCACCGACCAGGAGCCCGCGCCCCTGCTCTGTGTCGCCGAGCGTGGCGGCGACCTGCGCAAGCTGGGTGAGGGCCAGGGCCTTCGTCGAGTCCGCCGCGATCCTGTCTGCCGCATCCAGCGCCTGGTTCAGCAAAGTGCTCCCCTGAGCGCCATCGCCCACCTTGCCGGCGGTTTCAGCCAGGCTGCCAAGTACGCTTGCTTTCGACGATTCCTCGGAGATCCTGCCGGTGGCGTGCCGTGCCCGGGCAAGCAGATCGCGCGCCTTGGCCGGATCGCCCAGCGTAACGGCAGCCGCTGCACCGGCGGCCAGAACGCGTGCTTTGCCGGTGTCGCTCCCGACCTTGCCTGCGGCATTCAGCACCTGGGCCAGCACGGCATGCGCCTGGGGCCGATCCAGCAGCTCCCTTGCTTTGTTCAGTATCGCGACCAGCGTGTTGACTCTGCTTTGCTCATTGCCGATCTGGCTCGCGAACTTCAGGCTGAACTGCCAATCTCCCGTCGCGAGAATGGCCTGAACGGGTTGGGGCACTGCGTCGGGGCTCTTCTCCGGCGGCGGCCCCAGAGTCGGCGCGAGCGCCAGAAGCCGACGCTCGAGCTGGAGCGCTTGATCCTCGGGACTCGCCGCCCGACCGCTCATGGTGAGCACAAGGCACAGCAGCCCAGGGATCGCGGCGCTTACCTCGTGCCGCCGGGTCTGTTTGACGCGATTCGTCGCACACATGGCGATCAACGTTTCCCGATCGTGATGACAAGGGCTACCGGCAGCGTGACCGGGAACAGGCAGTACCTGTCGTCACAGGCCTGGTATCGCAGCGTCCCCTTCAAGGTCACCGGCTCGCCAGCCGTCGCGTTGGGCGCAACCTTGATCGGGAGGGCGATGGCGAAGGTGCCGTCGTACACCACCAGATCCTGGCTGTCCCCGCGGAGCCGCATGCGCTTGGCAGCCGGGTAGACCGGTTCCCCAACGGACACGCTTCCCGCCGCATCGATCTTGAGCGTGAGCGGGATCAGGTCCGGGTTCTCCACGGGATTTGCCTGCACGTGGTAGCCGGCCTTGACCACGACCTGAAGCACGACGTGGGTGTCCGCTCCGGGCTGCACCACGACATTGGATGGCGGCAGCACCGTAACAACCTCGATCGCGCGCGCATTGATCGGCGTGGCACCGAGCGCCGTGAGGACGGCGAGCACTGCGAGATGCCGGGGCATCTACTGGCTCGGGAGCAACCCGTCCAGCGTTGCGCGCAGCTTGGTCAGCCTGGCATCGAAACTGGTGACGTCCTCGTTGAGCGCGAGGAAGCGGATTGTGCCTCCAGGGTCGATGATCATGAACGAGGCGATCATCACTTCTTCGCGCTTGAGGTCGGGCACGAAGTCCGGCGGCGGAGCATAGCTGGTGGTCACCTCTCCCGTGCCATCGAGCAGTACCGGGCAGCTCAGCTTGTGCCTCTTGACCCAGCCGGAAACGATGTCGGGATTCTCCGAGACGTCGACAATGATTGCCTTGACGCCGCGCTTGCCATAGTCCTGGGTGAGCTTCTCGAAGTGCGGGGCGGCGGCGTTGCAGAATGGGCACCAGGTGGTCATGAAGCTCACCACCACCCACTGACCCTTGAGGTCAGCGGAGCGGTAGGTGGTGCCGTCCAGGGACTCGAGCTGGAATTGCGGAGCGGGTTCGCCGATGCGGTAGTTCCAGCCCGCGGCTGCCGGGTTAGGCTGTCCAAGGAGGGTAGCGAACAGGATCACTGCCAGATGGGCAGGTCGCGGCATAAGGGTCTCCTTATCCGGCTCTCGATCGGCATCGGGGGACGCGGTCTCCCAACCGTCTAGCCATGATGCGCCCGATGATCTGCGGCTGCAACGGGGAGACCTCGGCAGAGCCCGGCACCCCTGCGCGGCTGCCGATCGAGTGCATCGCGATGGCGCGAGACCGAGAAAGACGTCAACACAAGGAGCCGCCGATCCGGTCCGGTGGCTGATTGCGACAGCAACAGCAGGCGCGGCGGCATTGGCGGCCTCACATCAGCTCGATGACGATGTTCTCGCCCGTGTCGAGCCCGGCACGCCAGCCGGGTGGAATGACGCAGGTGGCGTCGTACTCTTCGACGATGACCGGCCCAGAGCGTGGGGTCGACAGTTCCGACCTGCGGAGCACCGGCGCTTGCATCCAACCCTTCTGCGCTCCGAAGTAGGCTAGCCGCGGCGGAGGAGGCGGCGGCTCCGATCGACTCGAATTCACGCGTTCGTGGATGCCCGCGCCGGTACCGATCCCCTGGCCCACGACTTGAATCGTGACCAGCTCGACCGGCTCATCGGGGCCTGCTCGATGGCCGTAGGTCCTCTCGTGCTCCCGGCCGAATGCTTCCTCGAGGTACGCAACCATCGCCTGATCGACGGGGCCTTCGGGCACAGGCACGGTCAGCTCGTAGGTCTGCCCTTGATAGTGAAGCGCCGCGTTGCGACGCAATCGGGCGCGCGCTCCGGTGAAGCCCTCGGCCGCGAGCTGCTCGGTCGCCTGCCGAGCCAACATTGCCCATGCGCGCTCGACCGCAGCGAGGTCGCACCTGCGCAGCAAGCGGCGGAAAGTTCTCCCGTAGTGGTGCTCGACATCGGCGTACAGGAGACCGAAGGACGAGAACAGCCCAGCGCACGGCGGGACAACCACGCGGCTCATGCCCAGTGCCTCCGCCATGCCGCAGGCGAACAGCGGGCCGTTCCCGCCGAACGCGAACAGCGCGAACTCGCGGGCGTCGCGGCCGCGTTCGGTCGACACGGCCTGGATGGCACGGATCATGTTGGAGGCCGCGATTAGATGCGCCCCGTGCGCTGCCCGTTCGATCGACATTCCCATTGGCCGGGCAATAGCCTGCTCGAAGACGGCCCGCGCCTTCTCCGCATTGAGCTTCACTGCGCCACCGATCAGGTAGTGCGGATTGAGGTAACCGAGCAGGACGTTCGCGTCCGTGACTGTCGGTGTAGTGCCGCCCAAGTCGTAGCAGACCGGACCGGGATAGGCGCCAGCGCTCTCGGGGCCGATCTGAAGGCTTCCACCCGGATCGATCCACACGTGCGAGCCGCCTCCGGCACCGACCTCGGCGAGGTCGATCGCGGGCACCTTGAGCGTGTAGCCTGCACCGGTGAGCAGGCGGGAGCCGATCATGATCCCGGCGCCGACCGAGTACTCGGCAGCACGAGTGACTTCACCCTTCTCGACGACGGAGGCCTTGGCGGTCGTTCCGCCCATGTCGAAGGTGATGACGTTGGGTAGTTGCCTCGCACGCGCGTGCGCCTGTGCGCCCACCACGCCACCCGCCGGTCCGGATTCGATGATGTCCACCGGCCGGCCGGCTGCTGCAGTGTCCGTGGTCAGTCCGCCATTCGACTGCATGAGCAGCAGGCGAGCCGGAACTCCGGCGGCGTCTAGACCCTTGCGCAGTGCAGCCAAGTAAGTCGCGACGACCGGCATGACGTAGGCGTTCATCACCGTCGTGGACGTACGCTCGTACTCCTTGATCTCCGGCAGCACTTCGTACGAGATGCTTACCGGCATGTCCGGTACCCGTCGTTTGATGATGTCGCGGATCGCCAGCTCGTGGACCGGGTTGGCATAGGAGTGGAGCAGGCACACGGCGATGGTTTCGACCCGTTCGGCCAGCAGCGCTGCCACGGCGCGTTCGGCGTCCTGCGGGTCGAGAGCCCGCTCAACGTTGCCATGCGCATCGATGCGCTCGTCGACGACTTGCCGGAGATAGCGTTCGACCAGCGGGACCGGCTTGGTCCAGGTGAGATCGTAGAGCCGGGGCATGCGCAAAGTGCGGATCTCGAGCACATCGCGAAATCCCTTGGTCGTAATGAGCCCGGTGCGCGCGCCCTTGTATTCCAGGATCGCATTCGAGGCGACCGTCGTGCCGTGGCGGATCTCCTCGATGACATCTCCGGCCAGCCCGGTCTCAGCGAAGAGCTCTTTCAGGCCCTCGACGATGGCGCGTGCGTAGTTGTCTACGCTCGAGGAGATCTTCTTGGTGTGAATGGTCCCGTCGGAGCCGAGCAGGACGATGTCGGTGAAGGTGCCGCCGATGTCGACGCCGATGCGGTAGGTGGTCATCTGCGGCATGTTGATCGACGTTGATAATCTGAGCCGGTACGCGAGCGACGTGAGTTCCGCCGCTTGCGTGAACACACTTTGGAATTGCCTGTCCGCCAACCCATCCCCACCCCAGCCCTCCCTTTGAAGGGGAGGGAGCCGCACCCCACGCTTCGCACTACGCGCAGGGTCCCTCCCCTTCAGGGGGAAGGACAGGATGGGGGTGGGTTAGCACTGCTGCCACCCCCATGCTCGGGCCATTACCTTCTCCTCGCCGGGAGCGACATCCCAGGCGGGTCCAACATATCGAGGTCATTTGCTGAGGACTGGCTCGGAAGCCCGCTGCACCGTATCGGATTGCGGCTCCGACATCGGATCGAGCCACTGCACCTTCGGCACCTCGCGCCAGCCCCGCCGGGCGCGAATATCGGCGCGGCGCCGCTCGGTCGCAGCTCGGTCCACCGTCCGCGTTGCTGGGTCGATGACCACACCGTAATCGGCCGCCGCCTTCGCCGGCGACAACAGCTCGTTGCGCACGTCCTTCAACACTGCATCCGGATCGCGCTCCAAGGGATCGCCCCAGCCCCCTGCGCCCGCCAGCACGTGACGGAACACCTCGCCTTTCCTGATCGTCATGGTGAACTTGCCGGGCAGCTCCCGGTTTTCGCTGTCGGGGTTGAGATAGTTCTCCGAGGGCTGCCCCGGGCTGCCGCCGTACAGCCCGAACGGCCGATGCGTGCGGCGGTCGGAGCGTACCTGCAGTACGGCCTCTTCTTCGAGGAACCGGTAATCGCGTCGGAACGGGACCCCACCGCGGTACTTGCCGGCACCGGCCTTGTCCGGAACGAACTCGTAGGCGAGCAGCTGAATGGGCTGCTCGGCCTCGGTCACCTCGACCGAGTGCGAGGCCATGTTCGCGAACATGTGCGAGTTGCCGTCGAGCCCGTCTGCCCAGGGGCGCGCACCCCAGGCACCGCAGGTGAAATCGACGTAGATGAACGGCGAGCGGTCCTGATAGTACCCGCCGATGGAAACTCCGGTGTTCCCACCATCGCCAGCAGCCTTGACCTTGTCGGGAAGCATCATGGCCAGCGCCCCGAACATGCAGTCGGTCATGCGGAAGCCGGTAAGTCCGCGGGCGGCGCAGGCGGCCGGCAGCACCCCGTTGCCTACCGTGCCGGGCGGACAGATCACCTCGATCGCCCGAAACACGCCTTCGTTGTTCGGGATGCCCTGCGGCAGTACCGAACGTACACCCGTATATGAAGCCGCCTTGGTGTACGACAGCGTGTTGTTGATCGCGCCTTTGACCTGCGGATGGGTGCCGGTCCAGTCGACGATCATATGGCCGCCCTTCTTCCTCAGCGTCACGAATAGCCGGATCGGCTGGCCGTAGTCGATGCCGTCGTCGTCGATCCAGTCCTCGAAGCTCCATTCGCCGTCCGGCAGTTTCTCAAGCGCTGCGCGCGTGAGGCGCTCGGCGTAGTCGATGGTCTCCTGCATGTAGAGCCGGGTCTGCTCCGGACCGTACTTCGCCACCAGCTCGCGGAATTGCTTCTCAGCGATGTGGCAAGCCGCCAACTGCGCGCGCAGATCGCCGAAGACCTTGACGGGGAGCCGGACGTTCTTCTCGATGAAGGCGACCAGGGTCTCGTTGCGCTTGCCAGCTTCGAAGAACTTCAGCGGCGGAATGCGCAGGCCCTCGGCGTAGATCTCGGTGGAGTCGGAGGCGTTCGAACCCGCCACGCGACCCCCGACATCGGTGTGATGGCACACGGTACACGCGAACGCGAGACGCTCGCCATCGATGTACAGGGGCTTGAACACGAAGATGTCGGGCAGATGCATGCCCCCGTCGAACGGGTCGTTCATGATGAACACGTCCCCGTCGGCCATGTCGTCGCCGTAGTGCCGCATGATCGATTGCAGCGCCGTGGGCACGGACCCCAGGTGGCCGGGCAGCGTCAGCCCCTGCGCCACCAACCTCCCGCCGGCGTCCGCGAAGCCCGTCGAGTAGTCCATGTTGTCCTTGAGCACGCCGGAATAGGTCGTGCGCATGACGGTAAGGGCCATCTCGTCGGCGATCGAGAAAATGGCGTTCTTGAACAGTTCGAAGGCGATCGGGTCGAGATTCGTGGACATCGCGAGGGACTCTCCAGCGGCGGTCTTGGGCGGAGCAAACGGGGATTCTAGCCCGCATTGTCCAGCAGGGTGCGCCTCTGCAAACTCCGGCGCGTCCGCGTCGTCGCCCGCTTGACCGAGCACCGCGGAGAGTCGCGAGGGCCGATCTGACCGTGCTGCTGCGCGGCCACGCGATCAACTACGTCACACACGGGCAGGATGCGTCCGGGCTGTCCTTCGGCGGGCGGAAGCAGACCAACCCGCCGGAACTGGGCCAGGACGTCGTCAAACTGATCGACAAAGGTGTGGCCGTGTCCCTGGTGGAGGAGGACGCGGTGGAGCGCAACGTCGAACCGTCCGCGCTCATCAGCCGGGTGCGGACGATCCCACGCAGCAAGCTGCCCGGCTTGTTCGCCCAGTTCGATCAGATCTGGCATTGGTAGCGCTGAGGTGTCCGCTGCCGTCCGGCTCGTGGATGAGCGAAGGCCTCTTGATGGTCGACCAGCCCATCTGGCGCGCCGTCTTCACGTCGTTCCCCACGATGTCGCGGCAGAGTCGCCAGTCAACGCACTCGTCGACCAGTACCTTCACGAGGCGGCAGCGACCAGACGGTCCGTCGCTTGCTCGAGGAACTTGATGACTTGCTCTCGAGTCACCGAAGGGAAGCCGCCGAGAAAGTCGTCGATGGACTCTCCAGCTTCTAGGTGGTCGAGCAACGTCTGAACCGGCACCCGAGTGCCGGCAAAACCCGGGGTGCCCCCATCACATCTGGGCTGCAGGACATAACTGGCTTTTCCATAGGTTCAGACTACTCTCAACCCTGTGACTCGCGCAACCTGTGGGTCTAACGCCGGCTCCATAGAAGGTGACGTTCACCGGCGAATGGCTCTGCCCTAGAGGGCGGGGTTTCAGCGCAAGGGTGGGAGTAGCCATACGCGCGCACGGAAGTGACGGCTAACGCAACTTACGAGGCTTACGACAAGTGGCGTCCCTGTCTGGCATGGCAACGGAACGGCTCAGCGCGCCTGCAGCCTCCGGTACGCGTTCAGATGCCGGAGCGCCGCTCGTGTCTGGCCCGCTGCTTCGTACAGCAGGGCGATGTTGTAGTGGCAATCGGCCAGATCGTCTTGCAGCGCCAAGGCCTCCTGGTAGGCCTGCAGCGCCGCCGGCCGCTGCCCCTTCTCGTCCAACAGCACCCCCAGGTTGTAACGCAGCAGAGCCTCCGAAGGACATTGCGCAATGCCCTTCCGGTAGATCACCTCGGCCTCGCGCGGGCGGCCGCGCTCCTGGAGCAGGCGTCCGAGATTGACGTAGGCATCGGCAAACCTCGGATCCGCCTCGATGGCGTGCTCGTAGGCGCCTATGGCCGCGGGATCGGCCTTCTCCTCGAGGTCGCACGCGCGGGCGAACCACTCCTCCGCGGAAGCGCCGGCCGGGCGTGCAGTCGGCAGCACACGCAGCTTGGCCCCTTCTGCGCTGACCGAGAAGTCGAGCAGGTACTGTCCGCTGCCGGCCTCCCACTGCCTGGTGCCATCCTGGACGACGACGCGGTCCCCAACCGCACGAACGCGCAACGCACCGAACGGCAGATCCTCGGGCAGCTGCGCCCGCAGTCGCTTCAGGGTCCGGGAAACGCGGCGAGCAGGGACCTTGGCCGCGAGCAGGTCGTGCGCGGTGCGCATGACCACCAGGTCGCTGAAGCTGAAGCGGTAGGCGCGCCGCGGCCCGATCTTGGGCGTGACATACCGGGACTCGATCAATCCCCGGATCATGCTGCGCGACAGGCCGAGCGTCCGCTGCACGTCGCGGATCGAATAGTCGCTCACGGCGGCTGCTGTCGGCGAGGCGTCTACTTCCTCGCGACCTTGGCCTTCTGCGAGGGCTTCGCCTGCTCGGCACGCTTGGCGGGCTTGCGCTCGGCCACGGCCGGCTGCTGCCGCGCGGGCGCCTGCTTGCCGCCCTTTTCCAGGCTGGCGCGCAGCGCCTCCATCAGGTCGATGATCTGCGCGCCGCCCTGGACCGCTTCCTCGGAGACGGCGATCTGCTCGCCTTCGATCTTCTTCTGGATCGCCGCTTCGATGCGCTGCTTCTCCTCGTCGACGTAGGCGGTCGGGTCGAACTTCTCGGAGGAGATCTGCGCGATGAGCTGCATCGCCAGCTTCAGCTCCGGCGGGCGCACCTCGCCCTTGTCGATGTCGATCTCGGTGATCTTGCGCACCTCGTCGGCGTACAGCAACTGCTGCAGCACGATGCCGTCATCGACCGGGCGAAGCTGCACGATGTACTGCTTGCCGCGAGCGGCCCATTTGCCCAGGCCGAAGCGCTGCGCGTCGTGCATCGCCTGGCGCAGCAGCGCATAGGGCTTGGCGCCGCCCTTGCCGGGCGCCAGGTAATAGGCCTTGTCGTAGTAGATCGGATCGATCGCGTCGGCCGCGACGAACTCGGTGATCTCGACCATCTGGGTGGAGGGCTCTTCCAGCGCCTTGAGCTCGTCCTTGCTGAAGGTGACGTAGCGGCCTTCCGCGAACTCGTAGCCTTTCACCATGTCGGCGCGCTCCACCACCACACCCTCTTTGATGCAGGTGTACTGCTGCTTGAGCCGCGAGCCGCAGTCCTTGTGCAGGAGGTTGAAGGAGATCCCGCTGCTGCTCTGCGTGGCGGGATAGATGTCCACCGGGATGGAGACCATGCCGAAGGAGATCGTCGCCGATGCGATGGAGCGTGCCATGAGTCGTTCCTTTGACTGCGACTGGAAAAAACGAAACAGCGCTACCCGAAAATGCGCTGCAGGTCGGTCTTGAGCGCGATAGCGTCCTGCCAGACGTCACCTTGCCGCTCGAGGCGCTCGAAGACGTTCCACATCCGGAAATCCATGGGATGGGCCTTGGCCAGCTCGTCCCAGGTAAGCGGCATCGACACCGGAGCACCGGGCAGCGCGCGCGGCGAATAGGCCGCGTTCAAGGTCTTGCTGCGCACGTTCATGTTGCTGTCGATGAAGATCTTGCCCGTCCGCTTAGCGATGCTCCACTCCATGGTAATCGCATCCGGGTGTTCCTGCATCAGGTGGCGGCCCAAAGTCTCGCACATTTGTCGCGCCGCAGCAAAGGTAACGCTGCGCACGATCGGCACGAAGATATGCAAGCCGGTCTTGCCGGAGGTCTTGACCAAGGCATATTGCAGGCCAACCTGTTCGAGCAGCGCCTTGAGCCAGAAAGCGACTTCCTTGCCCTTCTCGAACGCCCGAGTATTCAGCTCGGGCTCGGCGCCGGGCACTTCCTTGCCGGAGTAAATGTACGGATCGAGGTCGAAGGCGATGTAGTCCGGGTAGCTCAGGATGGAGGCGTCGATGTTTTCCTCGCTGTCGGCGAACTCGGTGCTGGAGGACTGCGCATCGGGATACAGGCTGCCGCGCGAATGCCAGACATGGAACTCGAGGGTGCCGAGCTGGCCGAGCCACAGCAGCGTAGGCAGGTTGTTGCATAAGAGATACTCGCCGTTCTCCTGGTTGCTCTCGGAGTAAACCGTGATGGTTTCGACGAACTCCGGCAGCTTGTGCTCCCAGTGCTTCTGGAAGAACTGATGTCCCGTGATGCCTTCGGGGAAGCGGATCATGGTCAGCGGGCGATCCGCCAGATGTGGCAGCATGTGGGGCGACACCCGTGCCAGATACATCAGCAGATCTCGCTTGGTCAAGGCAGGCTGCCGGAGCTTCGGATGTGCTGGCCACAGCACCTTGTTCAGGTGCGTCAGGCGCACCTGCTCCGATCCGATCTGCAGCCGCATCTCCTCTGTCTTGCCGCCCTGGAGTTGCTCGAGGACTTGAGCGACCTGACCGCTCGCCGGCCGCATGCTCGGGGCCGGCTTGTGGTCGGCGACATGCACGATCTGCGGGGGAGTGATGTCGTCCTTTGGGATGTCGTCCCTGAGCCGCACGAACACGGGCGCACGCAGTGCGCCGTCCGGGGTCCATTCCGCGAAGCGGACCTCCGCGACCAGCTCCGGCTTCAGCCACACCACTTCTTCGCCGATCTGCGGCTTCTCCGCAAAAGGCTGGCGTTTCGTTTCCAGGCCTTTGAGCAGATGGGCCAGCGCTTCCAGCGCCGCGTCGTCGAAGCCGCTGCCGACCTTGCCGGCCGGCACGAGCTTGCCGGACTCGCCTGGATAACCCAGCACCAGCGCGCCGAAGGTCCTGCCGCGATGCCCCTTGCCGACGGTGTACCCGCAGATGAGAAAGTCTCCGGTCTGCGTGGGCTTGACCTTGAGCCAGGCTGGCGAGCGCACGCCCGTCTCGTAGCGGCTGTCGCGGCGCTTCGCGATGATTCCTTCGAACCCGGCTTCCAGGGCCGCTGCATAGAACTGCTCGCCGTCGACCTGCGTCGCGGGCAGGATCTGCAGATGCATAGACGGCAGCAGGCACTGCCCCAGCCAGCGCTTGCGCGAGCGGTAGTCCGCGCCGCGCAGGTTCATCCCGGACAAATGCAGGAGGTCGAACGCGTAGAGGACGCAGGGCGTGCTCTTCTGCGCCGCCCGGATCTCGTGCTCGCCCTTGAGCTGGCCGCGGGTCTGCAACGCATGAAAAGACGGCTTGCCGCTCCTGTCGTGGGCGACGATCTCGCCATCCAGGATGAAGCTGTCGAGCACTTGCTCCTGCAAGGCCTCCACGATCTCGGGGAACTGTGCGCTCTGGTCCAGCCCCCGCCGTGACAGCAGTCGCACCTTGCCGTCACGGCGGAAAGCCAGGCAACGATAGCCGTCCAGCTTGGGTTCGTAGAGGAATGCCGGATCGTTGAACGGACCATCGGCTGCCGCGGCGAGCATCGGTGCCAGCTTCGTCGGAACGCTCTCATGGGGCCCGCAGGCGATCAGTTGCTCGGCCCTTACCGGCTCGAGCCGCCGGGGGCTCTTCAGGTCGGTGACCGAGTAGCCGGACAAGACGGAGGTCGCACGGTCGCGGATGTCCAGGTCGTTGCGGGCGAAGCGGTCCTTGTGCTTGATAAGCAGCCAGTCCTTGTCTTTCATCCGCACCAGCGTCCACGAGCCCTTCAACTTCTCCCCCAGAAGAAAAAAGCTGAGCTTGCCCTGCTCGTATTCCGCGCGCACGCGCCGTTGCGCCTCCTCGCGATCCTCGAACGAGTACGCCTGGCCCTCGTCGGGCGAGTACAGGCCGCAGTCCCACACGATCACCTGTCCGGCCCCGTATTGCTTGGGGGGGATGACGCCTTCGAATGAGGCATAGTCGAATGGGTGGTCTTCGGTCGGCGCCGCCAGACGCTTGACCTTCGGATCGAGCGACGGGCCCTCCGGAACGGCCCAGCACTTGAGCACACCATCCAGCTCGAGGCGGAAGTCGTAGTGCAGGCGCCGCGCGGAATGCTGCTGCACCACGAACAGCAGCGGCCCGTGCCGTTGCGCCGCTTCGCGCGCGGGCGGTTCCGGAGTCCCCTCGAATGCGCGCTTGCCGGCGTAGTCGCGGAGCTTGTCGACCTCGTTCGCCTCGGTCTGCCCGCGACGGCGCCTGGATGTGCGATCAGTGGTCTTCACGATATGCGTGCCGGATCATCGCTCAGCACGCACGAGTGCAATGCTGCGCGCAGTGATCCGCATGGGTCAGATGGGCGGCGCCCGCCCCTCCCTCTCCCTCCCCCGCGGGCGGGGGGAGGGTGGGGGCAAGCATCCAGTATCGAACCGGTCGTCACAGTCCACCAGTGCAGAGACACGTTGGTTGCGAAACATCGTATGGTAGAGATGGCGAGCGCCGGAAGCCCTGAATAGCCCCTCGTTCCGGTTTCCTTCGTGTCTTCGTGCCTTCGTGGTGAGAGGTGGAATTAGTGTGTCCCAGCACTGGTGCCGCCCTGCACCGCGCTCCACAGATCGCTGACGCGCTGAGCGAACTTCGCACCCAGCCCTGCGTCTTCATGCTTGAAGTAGACGAAGGCATGGCTCCACGGCTGCGCAGCGATGC
>DAIQQA010000293.1:0-3523 GCA_036787045.1 Burkholderiales bacterium
GCGTCTTCATGCTTGAAGTAGACGAAGGCATGGCTCCACGGCTGCGCAGCGATGCGCTCGATCCAGCCCCGCAACGCTTCGTCGTCGTACTGCTCGCGCCGCAGGCGCAGGTATCCGCGGTCGGCGGTCGCCACGAGCGGGGTATCGCCCTCGTCGGTGTCGGCGATGCACAGGATCGCGCCGCGTGAGCGCAGCGCCTCGTACACGGACTCGTCCTGCCACGAAGCGTGGCGAAATTCGAACACGAAGCGGGGGTGCTCCGGCAGCTGCGCGAGAAACGCCTCGAGCCTCGGCAGATCCTTGCGCAGCTGGGGCGGCAACTGGATCAGCACCTGGGCGAGCTTGCCGGCCAGCACCGCCGCCCGCCGGAGAAACTCAGTGATGTCCGCATCGGCTTCCCGCAGGCGCTTGACATGGCTTATCCGCTGCGGCGCCTTCAGCGTGAAGGCGAAATCGGCCGGGACCTGCTCCGACCACTGCCACAGCACGGACTCGGCCGGCATGCGGTAGAAGGTATTGTTGATCTCCACCGTGCGCAGCCGCTGGGCGTAGAAGCGCAGCATCTCATCGGCCGGCAGCTTGTCCGGGTAGAAGGTGCCCTTCCACTCCTTGTACGAGTACCCGCTCGTACCCGCCAATAGTTGCATCCGCTGTCCTCGCATCTGCTGCCGCAAGCAGGGTATTTCATGCCCATCGAGGGCACAGGTCAACACCCGGCAGGGCGAGTCGGCGAAATACCGAAAAAGTCTCCCATTCCCAGCGAGCAGGATCAAGCGCAGCGCCAGATCCGTCCTGCTGAAGAGGCTTCTGCGCTGGCGATAATGGGCAGGACCGGCACCGAGAACGGCCGGGCCTTCGGTATACTGAGCTGCCAGGTCCTCTCGAGCCATTGATCTCCTGGAGGGCGCGATAGCCAACGACACGCCAGGGTCCGGGTGCGCGGGCGTCCCCTGATCACGGCCGAGGGCAGGCCTGGCGGCCGACGACGAACCGTCAGCCTTCACGAAGGGAGCCCGCAATGCAGATGGAAGCCACCACCTCGTTGTCCATCCACGAGCGCTATCGCGCGAAGACCCCGAAATCGGCCGCGCTCTACGAGCGTGCAAAAGCGGCGTTCCCGAGCGGGCTCACGCACGATTCGCGCGTCCTCGATCCCTATCCACTTTTCGTCGAGCGCGCCGCAGGCCCCCGCAAGTGGTGTGTCGACGGTCACGAGTACGTGGACTACTTCGGTGGGCACGGCGCCTTGCTGCTCGGCCACTGCGCGCCGGAAGTCGTCGCGGCAGTGCAACGACAGGTGGCGCTCGGCACGCATTTCGGGTCGGCGCACGAGCTCGAGCTGCGCTGGGCAGAGCTGATCAAGAGTCTCGTGCCGGGCGCTGAGCGCGTCCGCTTCACTTCCTCGGGTACCGAAGCGACCCACCTCGCGCTGCGCCTGGCCCGCGCCTTCACGGGTAAGGACAAGGTCGTCCGCTTTCTCGGGCATTTTCACGGCTGGCACGACCATGTCGCGGCCGGCAGCAATTCCCACTATGACGGGACGCGCCCGATCGGCGTGCTGCCCGACATCGTCGAAGCGACGATCCTCATGCCCACGGATGACGTGCAAGCCACCGTCTCGCTGCTGGATGCCCGTGACGATATCGCGGCGGTCATCATCGAGCCCTCGGGGGCCAACTGGGGTCAGGTCCCGCTGCCGCCCGGCTTCCTTCAGGCGCTGCGCGAAGCGACCGCGCGCCGTCGTGTCGTCTTGATCTTCGACGAGGTCATCAGCGGATTCCGCTTCAGCCCCGGCGGCGCGCAACAGGCCTTCGGCATCACGGCCGACCTATGCACGATGGCCAAGATCGTCGCCGGCGGATTGCCCGGCGGCACGCTCGCCGGGCGACGCGACATCATGGAGGGGCTCGACTTCGCTGCTGCCAGGGCGTCGGGGCGGGAACGCGTCGCGCACCAAGGCACGTACAACGCCAACCCGCTGGCGGCCGCTGCCGCCATCGCAACGCTCGAGAAAGTCGCCAGCACCGACGCATGCGCCCGCGCCAGCCGCGCGACAGCGAAGCTGCGCACGGACATGAACGAGGTGCTGACCCGCGAAGGCGTGCCATGGGCCGTGTACGGCGACTACTCGTTGTTCCACGTGTTCACGAATCCGCATGGGCTGGCGATCGACCCTAAACGCTTCGATCCGCTGGCGCTCGGATTCGACGGTCTGAAGCGCAGCAAGAGCGCAGGCCTTGCCAACAAGCTGCGGCTCGCCATGCTGGTTGCAGGGGTGGACATCATGGGTGCGCCGGGCGGGACGGTGTCCGCCACCCACGGCGATCGCGAGATCGAGCAGACAATAGACGCGTTCCGGCAGGCGGTGCGGATGATCAAGGCGGAAGGCGGGACTGACGGTTAGCCAACCGCCACACCCCTGCGCAGTTAGTCTCCCGACCGCCACGGAGCGAGGACGACCATGTCCCGTGCTATTGCCACACTGACCGATCTGCTCGGCATCGAGCTGCCGATCATTCAAGCGCCCATGGCCGGGGTACAGGCGAGCGCCATGGCGATCGCGGTCTCTAACGCGGGCGCTCTGGGGTCGCTGCCCTGCGCGATGCTGAGCCTGGAAGGCATTCGCAAGGAGTTGACAGCGTTGCAGACGCAAACGAGCAAACCCGTCAACGTCAACTTCTTCTGTCACATCCCTCCAACGCTGAGCGCCGAACGCGAGGCGCGCTGGCGGAGCGCGCTGCTGCCCTATTACCAGGAGCACGGGATCGATCCGGGTGCGATTCCCGCCGGACCTGGGCGCAACCCATTCAGCGACGAATCCGCCGATCTGCTCGACGAGTTCCGGCCCCGAGTGGTGAGTTTCCACTTCGGTCTGCCCTCGCCGCAGTTGCTCGCCCGAGTAAAGACCCTGGGGGCCAGGATTCTTGCCTCGGCCACCACTGTCGCTGAGGCGCTGTGGCTGGAGGCCCGAGGCGTCGACGCCATCATCGCACAGGGCCTGGAAGCCGGGGGACATCGCGGAATCTTCTTGTCGGACGATCTGACCACCCAACTCGGGACCTTCGCGCTCCTGCCGCAGATCGTGCGCGCGGTGAAGCTGCCCGTGATTGCCGCGGGAGGGATCGCCGATGCACGCGGCGTGGCCGCAGCGCTCTCGCTGGGCGCTGCAGGGGCGCAGATCGGCACGGCCTACCTGCTTTGCCCCGAAGCCACCATCACCGCTGTGCATCGCGCGGCATTGAAAAGCGACGCCGTTCGCCACACGGCGCTCACCAACCTGTTCACCGGTCGCCCGGCCCGCGGGATCATGAATCGCATCATGCGAGAGCTGGGACCTATGAGCGATGCGGCTCCCGCGTTCCCCTTGGCAACTTCGGGCATCGCCCCGCTGCGCGCGAAGGCCGAGGCACAAGGCTCGGGCGATTTCTCGCCGCTGTGGTCGGGTCAGAACGCGAGCGGCTGCAAGGAAATTCCCGCCGCCGAGCTCACGCGCGAGCTTGCAGCCGGTTGCGCCTGAGCCCGA
>DAIQQA010000141.1:0-12540 GCA_036787045.1 Burkholderiales bacterium
CCTGTCCGAGAAGGGCTGCCTGCGCAGCGGCGAGGTGGCGGGAGCCCCGAGGGGCGCCTGGCAGTGGGCCTGCCTCGGACTTGATCCAGGGGCTGGGTGGTGTTCGCGCTCAGACCCATTCCGACCCCAGCCCTCATCTTTGAGGGGGAGGAAGTCTTAAGCTGGCCCTCGGGGGTAGTTGCAGCCGCTGACGTTGCAGCGGATCTCGCCGCAGTACCACCACTCGCGGCCAAGTCTTTCCCGCCACCGGCCAAGGGGTGGCCGGAGCGCGGCGGCGTCAGCCGGCGGCCGGACGCAGCGCTGCGAGCAGCAGCTGGAAGCGCCGCTCGGTTCCGTCGTGCCGCCGCTGCGCGGCGTTGCCCTGGCCCTCGGGCGCTACAGCGCGCAGGGCAGGAACCCGTGTTGCGGTCGGCGACCGTCGCCTGGTGCGAGTCAGGATCTTCATGACTCGTTAGATGCGAGCGGCGTGCCGAAATTCCAGGGCGCGCTCGTCGGCCGATGAGCGGTAGGCGCCATCGGCTAAGCGCCTGACAGACAACCCTTCGCCCCGCACGCACTGCCGACGGGTATGGCCGCAGAGGTGTCGAAGTGCCGACAACCGTGCCGAAGTTCCAGCACGCGCTGGGCTAGCAGCGTGATGCAAAACGCAGCGCTGCACTCCGATCAAGCCGCTGAACCAATGTCCGCTTCCGCTCAATCAAGGAGTTGTCGCGCGTGTGCGCCACCGGGAAGCGCAGAGGCGCTCGCGAAGCCACTATTGCATAGGCTGCTAGCCCCCGGCCTTCTCCCGGACGCGCTTGTCGAACCTTGCGCGATCGATCACGGCACGCTCGTGGACACCCTCACCGATCTTCTCCGTCTCGTCTTCGGCCCACACGTTAAAGGTCAGCACCCTACCCTCCACCCGGACCAGCTCGGCAAAGGCCCGCACCCGCATGCCGGGCGGCGTGGGCGCCAGGTGACGCACGTCCAACCGCGTCCCGACGCTGGTTTGCCCCTCGCGCAACACCGGCCGGAGCGCATCGACCGCCGCGTTCTCCAGGAGCGCGATCAGCATCGGCGTGGAGAACACGGGCACGAGCCCGCTGCCCACAGCAGAGGCGAGGTGCTGTTCGCCCACGATCAGTTCCGCGCGGCCCCTCAGGCCCGCCTGGAGCATTCCGCTGCTCATCGATCCCTCCCGTTCTCCGTTCCACCGCTCAACCACCTCGGCAGGCCATCCTACAGCCCGACTGCAGTGTACCTGCACGCGGCGTGGGTTATCCTTCCGCTCACTTCGACGTCGCTTCCGGAGCGCGACATGGGCAACGCCGTCACCATCTATCACAACCCTCGCTGCGGGAAGAGCCGCAGCGCACTGGCTCTGCTCCAGGAGAAGGGCATCGAGCCGACGGTTGTCGAATACCTGAAAACGCCGCCCAGCCGGGGCGAGCTGCGCTCCTTGGTCGCCAAGCTGGGCATTGCGCCCGAGCAGCTCGTGCGCAAGGGAGAGGACGTGTACAATGAGAAGTTCAAGGGCCGCACCCTTACTGACGAGCAGTGGCTGGACGCGCTTGCCGCCAATCCGATCCTGATCGAGCGACCCATCGTTGTAAGAGGCGATCGCGCCGTGATCGGACGGCCACCCGAGCGGGTGCTGGAAGTCGTTTGAACCGGGCGCCCCGGCTCGCTACCGGGGGCTCTGGGCGATGCAAGGTTTCACTTGCGCAAGGCCTCCGGTGAGGTGCCCCGGAAGGAACGGGGGCTACGCCACCGTAGCGGGCGCCTGCCCCTCGAACCCGCGGGCCTTCAGGTAATGGGCCAGCATGGCATCCATGGTCGCCGCGTGGCCGCGGAACCACTCCGCCATCTCGGCGGCCAGCACACGCCCGACCTGGAATTTGCCCTGCTCCAGATGCCCGCGCACCTCGCGCATCACCTCCAGCACCCCCTCGTGCTCCGCCTCGTGGCAGTGGATCGGGGGAAATGTAGTCGAGCGCATCCACTGCGCTTCCTGCTCGAAGTGCGCGACGGTGTGCGCATAGAACGCATCGAATCGCGCCAGCATCTCCTCGTCGGCCGCGGCGCCCAGGAGGTTGAGACACTCGACGAACTCGCGATGTATCGCGTCCATGCTGTCCACGCCCAGGGTCAGGGCGTCAGTCCATTCCATCAAACTCATTGCTCGCTCTTGTGCCAGTTCAGGAGACGCCGGCAGGCTAAGCCGTGCCACGGCACGCCGCCTTGATCCAGATTAAACCCGGGGCCGGATCCGGGTTTGGACCGATTGAGGCCTGCTCCCACCACCCCGCCTGCCGCGCAGGCCCCTCCGCGGGCAGGCTCCCACCACCCCACCTGCTGCGCAGCACCTGGTCTCTCCCCTCCTTCCGAAGGAGGGCAAGGGCTCTCTATCCCCGCCTTCAGCGCGCGCTCGGCGCCGCAGGCGAGGGAACTCGGGGTGCGGGCGGTCCTCACATATGCTGGAGGCTGCGCCCGGTGCTGACGCAGATCAACCCCGGCCAGGCCTTTGGCGTTAATATGCGCGCCTGCTTTCGCCGCCTTGGGGCGGTCTGCGAGGAGTGTGACATGACCGACGTACTCACGCCTGCCCAGCTCAAGCCCAGCGCACCCCAGCTGCCCATGTCCTGGTATTTCGACCGGGAGATCTTCGAGCGCGAGATGGCGACGGTGTTCGCTCACGGCCCGCACTACGCCGGCCACGAGCTGATGGTGCCCAACGTCGGGGACTACATCACGCTGGAGGCGTACAAGCACGGCAGGATGCTGCTGCGCAGCCCCGAGGGCGTGAAGCTCCTCACCAACGTCTGCCGCCACCGCCAGTCGCTGCTGCTCGAAGGCCGCGGGAACGTGCACAACATCGTCTGCCCCGTCCACAAATGGACCTACGACCTGGACGGGCGGCTGATGGGCGCACCGGACTTCGACGAGAACCCCGGCATGGGGCTGATCTCCACGCCTCTGCAGAACTGGCACGGGCTGCTGTTCGCCGGCAAGCGCGACGTGGCCAAGGATCTGGCCGACTTCCCGCTCGCCCACGAGTACGACTTCAGCGGCTACGTGTTCGAGCGCATTCAGGCGGAGCTGTGCCCCTACAACTGGAAGAACTTCCTCGAGATCTATCTCGAGATGTACCACGTGGTGCCGTTCCACCCCGGACTGCAGTACTTCGTCGATCCGGGCAACTACCAGTGGGGCTTCGGCGAGCGCTGGTCCTACCAGATCCTCGGCATCAAGGATGAGCTCAAGACCCAGGTCTCGCCGCATTACACGCGCTACCGCAACGCGCTGCTGCAGTATGGCGACGGCAAGCTGCCCAAATACGGCACGCTGTGGTGCATCCTCTACCCCAACGTCATGCTGGAGTGGTATCCCTATTCGCTGGTGATCAGCACGCTGGTGCCAGTCTCGCCCGACCAGACCCTGAACGTGGTGGAGTTCTACTACCCGGAGGAGGTCGCCCTGTTCGAGCGCGAGCTGGTCGAGGCCCACCAGGCCGCGTACGCAGAGTCGGCGGCCGAGGACAGCGCCATCTGCACTTGGCTGCAGAAGGGCCGCCAGACCCTTTACTATAATGGCGACGAGGACCGGGGCCCCTATCACTCGCCGCATGAGGACGGCATGGTTCACATGCACGAGTTCCTGCGCCGGGAGCTGGGGTTCTGACCGGCCTCCTGCCACACATCCGGGAGGAGACGACAATGGCGGGCAGCAGCGCATCGGCCAGCAGTCCACCGCGAGGGCTCGGCACCCGCCTCGCCCAGATCGGCTTCGCCCTTGCACTCCTCGCAGTCCTCGCGGCGGCGTGCTCGGGGTTCGGCTACCAGCTGGGCCTGTGGCACTTTCGCACCGGATTCCTGATCCTGCGCTGGGCGTTCTTCGGGGCGTTGGCCGCGGCAGCGCTCTCGCTGCTCGGACTGATGGTGGCCAGGTTCGGCAGGGGCGCGTTGATCCCGGGGGTCGCGGGTCTGGTAATCGCGCTGGCCTTCGCCTACGTGCCGTGGCAGTGGAAGCAGACGGTGGACAGCCTGCCGTACATCCACGACATCACCACGGACACGGACAACCCGCCGGAGTTCGTCGCCGCGGCCCGGCTGCGCAAGGACGACGACCACCCGATCACCTACGACGGACCAGAAGTGGCCGCACAGCAGAAGGAAGCCTATCCCGACCTTGCGCCGCTGGTCGTCCAGGCGCCGCAGGACCGGGTGTTCGAGGCCGCCAAGGCAACGCTGCTCGCCATGGGCCTGACGCTCAGCGACGCCGACCCGGCGGCCGGCCGGATCGAAGCCACGCAGAAGAGCTTCTGGTACGGCTTCACCGACGACGTCGTCGTGCGCATCGCCCAGACCCCGGAAGGCACGCGAGTGGACGTGCGCTCGAAGTCGCGCGTGGGGCGCAGCGATCTCGGGCAGAACGCCAAGCGCATCCGCATCTTCCTCGCCAAGCTGCGCTCTGCGGTCGGCTGACCGGCATTCCGAGCGCGGTCGGCAGACGCCAAAGCGGTCGCGGTAGTGCCCGGCCGCGCGGTTCGACTACACTCGCACGCTTTGCGCGAGGGATGCGCGCCCTTGGCCCTGCCCTCCAGGCATCCAACAACAAAAAGGAACCCAGAGTGACGAAGCTGCGCCGGGAATGGGTGATGGGGCTCATTCTCCCCGCGCTCGCCACCGCACCGGCGTTTCCCCAGAGCAGTGAGCAGGCGCCTGCTGGGGCGGCAGAATCCTTCAAGCGCCTGGTCGACCCCACCGACTTCAAGAGCCGCGTCGAGCTGCGCAACGAGTACCAGTCGCCGCAGGACGGGGGCAGCCGCAATCTCCTGGTGCCGCGGTTCGAGTACGCTTTCAGCAGTACGCTGGCAGCGCGCGTGGACGTGCCCTACGTCAGCGTCGATCCGGACCGGCCCGCAACCAGCCAGGAATCGGGGCTCGGCGACGTCACCGCCCGCGCTCAGTGGCGAGCGCTGCGCACGCCCGACTTCGCGCTCGTGGTGGCCGCAGAGTTCAGCCTCGACACTGCGCAGGAACCGCAGCTGGGGGTTGGCCGGTACATATTCCAGCCGCTGGCCTACGCCGCGGTGGACCTGCCCAGATACCACTCGGTGTTGTTCCCCTACATCCAGCAGTTCTGGACCTTCGGCGGCACCACCGACGTCGATATCAACACCACGCTCCTGCGCACCGGATTGCTCACGCGCTGGCCCCAGCGCACCTATACGTTCGTCGAACCGAGCCTGTATGTCGACTGGGAACGCGACGGGCGGACCGGGTTTACGCTGGAAGCCGAGCTGGGCCGCTTCGTCACAAAGGGTCTGGGCTTGTACCTGCGTCCCGGTGTCGGTCTTTGGGGCGACAATCTCCCGCCCGTCTACAACTGGAATTTCGAGGTGGGATTCCGCTATATCTTCAACTGAGCGGGCCGCACCTTCGTGCGCAGGCTGGGAATGCCCGAACCACGGAGGACACGGGGGACACGGAGGAAATCCTACCTCCGCTTTGTGTTTGGCAGCGAGTCAGCAGGGTCCACGTGATGATGCAGGCCACAGCATCGAGGAGGTGACATACCCTATGCTCCCACGCGAGAGAATCTTGCCGTCCTCCGTGTCCCCCGTGTCCTCCGTGGTTCAGCTGGTTTGCTTCAGCAGCACATCCTCGACGGCTCGGCGCGGGCTCGGCAAAGCCTCTCGCATCGGATAGCCGATTCGGAACGGCATCAATGCTTCCCATGCGGGGTCGCCGACAAGATCGCGCAGCGCCGCGCCGTACACGGGTTCAGCGCCCAAGCTTGCCTCGCGGTCGGCCCGTTCGGGCATCTGGTTGAGCGGCTGGACGGCCAGCGCGTGGCCCGCGGCCCACAGGTGCATGCGCTGCCACAGGCGTCCACCCTGCAGCCGCTGGGCGTTCTCATGGGCGCGCCGCGCCACCAGCAGACCATAACCCATGGCGGTGCTCACGTGCGTCTCCCGAGTGGCCTTCAGCCACGCAGCATCGCTTTCCTCATGCGAGAGCTCCGGCAGCATCTTGGCTGCACCGCGGATGAGCGGCGGCACGCCCGCGGCATCCAGCGTGATGCCGTCACGGTGGCGTTGCACCTTGTCCCAGGACATGCGCAGCCAGCGCGCACTGTCCGCCGACTGTTGGCTGTCGGCGATGATCGCCTGGGTAGCCGCGACGATGAGCTCTCCGATCCTGCCGCGCTCCTGCTCGGAGGTGAACCAGAGCACCGCGACATCCGGCAGATCGAGCCCCAGCGCTGCCATCGCCTTGAGCACTTCCTGTCCAACCGGGCGCGCAGCGTCGTAGGCGCCGCGGTTGGTGTGCCGGTGCGGGATTGCCGCGAACAGCGGCGAAGCATCGGGATTGCCGCCATCGAGCTCGAGGGTGGCCACATGCGGTGCTTCGGGGCCGGCCGGAAGAAGCGTGAGCGCGGTTCGGTAGCCTGCGGCGCGCGCGGCGAGCACCAGGTTCTCCAGCGCGCAGCCAAGGCCCATATACATCTCGCGCAGGAAGGGGTCGATCGTGCCGAGGTTGCGCGCCGGATCTGCGAACAGGTCGATGCGTGAATCGGATATGCGGAACAACCAAGGCTGCGTATTGTGCGGGCTGGCCGCGAGCACCGCAGCACGCACCAGCCCCGCGGCCCCCTCCTCCGTCAGCGGCGGCCACTGCCGCCAGGCGGCGTAGGCAGGGCCCGTGCCGCTGCTGAAAACGCCGCGCCGTGCGGCGTGCCAGCCGAGGCCTGCGGCGCCGAGCACGGCCGCGCCGGCGATCAAGATATTCCTGCGGTTCACGGTGTACCCTCCATCGGCTGGGCGGTCGTCAGTGCTTCCAGGATTCCAGTGCTACACCCCAGACCCCACGCGGTATTGCCCAGGCTTTGGTGCTCAAAGCCGCACAGGGTTCCAGTATCCGGTGAGCTCCAGGTAACCGCGCCCGACGCGCTGGCCGTCGCGCAGCACCCGTACCGCGCCCTCCCAATAGATTGTGCCCGTGCTCGCGCGGGAGTCGAGCTCCTGATCGTCCATCAACGGCTCGAGCTCGAGTTCGAAGTTCCCGGCACGCACACGCATGGCCACAGGGTACTCCGCTGCGGTCCGCGGCGAGCGCCAGCGCCGCAGCGGCGTGAATGACACCTCCGCAGGTGCGAACGTGCGTACGCGTCCGTTCGCATCACGCAGAGTCCCGGCCACCCACAGGACGCCCCCACGCTTGTCGCGCATGCGAAACGCCATGAGCGCACTGCCATCGTCGAGGTTGGCGCCGATCCAGTCCCACCCGGCCGTCTCCTCGGCCATGATTTCGCTCGACCATTCGTGATCGAGCCACGCTGTGCCGGTTATGGGCAGCGCGTCACTGCCGGCGCGAATGGTTCCGGAGACCGCGAGCTGCGGCCGGCTGTAGTAATAGCTGGCCTGGCTCGGCCGCGGGCCCTTGCGGCTGAACCCGCCAGGGCCTTGCAGCAGGAGCGGTTGCCGCGCGTCGAAAGCGAGCTCGAAATCGAACTCGCGCGAACCAATTCGCGCAAGATAGCGGCTGCCTTCCAGGCGCAGGGACCAGCCGTCGATGCGTACGTCAGTGTTGGCTTCGCCGGCATAGGCCAGCCCGAATCCCTCGCGAGCCGCCCGCTGGTCGTGCAGAAGGCGGCCGCGGCGTGGATCGGCCAGTGCGGCGTGCGCGAACAGCAGCTGCCGGGGCGCAAACGCGCTGGGGTTGTCCTCCTGGAGCAGCGGGCGGTTACGAAAGAAGGTGACCTGCACGCCGAGGTCGTTGCCCTGTTTGTCCCGGACCCAGCCGGTGATGTACCACCATTCGGTGCGATAGGCCGGATGCGCGCCGTGGTCGCGGGGAAACGACAACGTCACACCCGGTCGCACCACCGGGTATTCCGCGGTCGGTTCGGCAGCTGAAGCAAGCGCCAGCGCCCCGCATGCGAGCACGAGCAACACGATCTGCCCGATGGCGGTGCGCGGCATCGAAGCGTGACGGAACGAGCGAGATGGCATTGCGGGGCAGGCTCTGACCCGTTACGGGGGCGGGATCAGCCTAATCTACAAGCATAGGACGACGGCGTGAAGCTTCCTCGCGGCCGGGCGTCGCTGGTCATGGGAGGAGGAGTATCATGCCACCCCTCGATGGTCGGGGTGTTTCCGTCTCGCATGTGCGCATGAAGCAGGCGGCGTAACGCCCGGCATGTCGCCCCGTTGCCCGTTCGGAGGTGGGCTCGAGGCGAAACGCGAACCTTTCCTTGAGCCATTCTGGAGGGGCGTGATATCGTCTAGAGACACTGTCGCTAAATCTGACCATTCGAAGCACGACCGAACCGACGACATGAACAGGACAAGCCCTATCAGCAGGTTCGTTGCCGTGGCGACCCATGTTTTCATCGTGCTGCTTTGCCTTTCGTCATTCCATGCACGCACAGCTCTCGCGGCCGGGGCGGTGGAGATGCAGGTGGAGCGCATCGTTACCATCTCGATCGACGAATACAACCAGGCGATGGAAGCGGGCGATCCGGGCGGGTGGCTCAAGTACTTCACCGACAACGTGCGACGCCACGGCCCCCAGTCGGAGCAGCATGGAAAGCAGGAGTTTTCCGACTACTATCGCTGGGAGTTCGAGAATTTCCGGGCGCGGTGGATCACGAAGAAGATGGTGGTGAGCGGTCGTTCCGCGGCAGTGGTATTCGAGTGGGAGGCCGTCCACAGACCTTCCGGCATACCTCTGAAGGTGGACATGGCTGCCGTGTTGGAGCTGGCCTCGAGCGGCAAGTTCGAATCGGTGAGCTTCTATTTCGATACGGCGAAGCTGGGACAGTACTTCGCGGTGGGCAGCGCGCCAGCCAAGTGATGATGAACCGCTCGCGCATCGGCCTTGCGATTCTGCTCGCGTTCGCTTCCGCGCCGTGGTTCGGCGGCATCGCACGCTTGTCCGCTGCCGAAGAGGCCGCGTGCCCCGAGGGAGACGAGTGGGTGCAGTGCAAGGCGACGGCCGGCGATCGGATGGCGATCTACGTGCTGGGAAGGGATGCCTACGACAGCGCCCGCGAGTCCGGAGACTTCTCTGAAGCGCTGCGCCTGTCGCGCCAGCTGGCAGTCACGGGCGACAAGAACGGAGAGCGCCTGCTGAAGATGGTCCATATGCAGCTAGGCTGGGGCGCACACAAGGATTACGTGCAGGCGTACGTGTGGTTGAGCGAAGCCATCGCAGGCGGCAGCGACTACCTCGTCACATGGCGCAAGATGCTGACGGAGAAGATGACGCCGGAGCAGCTCGCCAAGGCGAAGGAGCTGACCAGCAACTAGCCGTCCGCAGGTCCCGCGATCCGGGGTCGAACCGCGGGTGGACGGTGTCAGCGGCTATTCCTTCAGCCGCAAGTCTTGCTTGATGAAGGTGGCAAGCGTCTGGATTTTGGACTCGTCCAGGATCCCTTTGAACGCGGGCATGCCTTTCGACATCCGGCCGTTGGTGATGACATCGATCACCTCCTCGCGCGTGAGCTTGGTTACGCGCAGGTCCGCACCATAGCCGCCTTCGCTGGGCCCGCCTCTGCCGTCATACTTGTGGCAGAGCACACAGTTCTGGAACAGCTCCCGTCCGCCTGCTCGGGGAACCACGATTACCGGCCGGTCATCGTCCTGCGCCTGCACCACCGGCACAGACCCGGGCAGGACATTCCACCCCGCGAGCGCCACGAGCGCGAGCAGTGCCGGAACACCGATCCACCCCTTCCTCATTTCGATCTTCGCCATCCCGACTATTCGATTGATTACGTATCGCACGAGTCGTCTGCACCGCGAACCCGGGCGACCGGCCGCCGAACGCAGCCGCGCCAACGGCCGCAAGTGTTCACCGCAGGACCGCGCAGCGATCCTGCGGCACCGATAAAGCCGCGCAGACCGGCACGCACGCCAGCGCGCCGGTCAGTGTTTGCTGTCGGCCCGGTTACGGAAGCTCGAACACGTACAACACGTTGCTGGGCACCTGAGCCTTCAGCTCCGGTGTGGCGCTGACGAACCACTGCGGCCAGGCACCGCCCAGCCCCACCTCGATGGCGACGTACTGCTTCCCGTTGGCCATATACGTCATCGGCGGAGCGTTGATCGCCGACCCCGTCTCGAAGCGCCACAGCTCCTGGAGCGTCTCGGCATCGAGTGCTACGACCTGGCCCTCAGCGTAGCCGGCGAACACCAGACCACCCGCCGTGGAGAGCAGGCCACCCAGTTGCGGGTGCTGGGTCCAGTGCTTCTTGACGACCTTACCGGTGCGCACGTCGATGGCGGTGATGCTGCCGCTGATACGGCCGCAATTGGGATCGTCGAACGTCGAGAACGGCGCACCGCCCAGGAACAACTGACGCGGCTTGTGCTCGCCCGGAACCGCCACCTCGGCATACGCCTTGTTGCAGCCTTCGATGGTCGGGATGTAGTAGAGGTTGGTGTGCGGGCTGTACGTCGTCGGAGGCCAGTTCTTGCCACCCATGTGACCCGGGCGCAGCGTCCCCTCGATCTCACCACGCCCCTTGGTCGCCTTGCCCCGTGCCGCTGCCGTGCCTTTGGCATACGTTTGAATGTCCGATTTGGGGTCGTATGCGAGCGGCTTGCACTTGGCGTCCAGGCCCGGCGTCCAGTTCAGCTCGGCGACGAACTGGGTCCCCCACAGGCACTCGCCGGTCTTGCGGTCCAGCGCATAGGCGAATCCATTGCGGTTGGCATGCAGTGTCGCCCGCACGAACTTGCCGTTGATGTTGGTATCGACGAAGGTGTTTTCCGCAATGGAATCGTAGTCGTAGGGGTCGTTCGGGGTGTGCTGGAAGCCCCAGCGGATCTTGCCGGTGTCGGCATCGAGCGCGAGCGTGCTATCGGTCCACAGGTTGTCACCCGGACGATAGGCGTTGTCCCAGTCCGGCCCCGGGTTGGCGGTGCCCCAGATGATGAGGTTCAACTCCGGGTCGTAGGACCCCGTCACCCATGTGCTGCCACCGCCGGTCTTCCATGCGCCGTAGTTGTCCTTCCAGGTCTCGTGGCCAGGCTCGCCCGGTCCCGGGATCGTGTAGGTGCGCCAGCGCCGCTTTCCGGTCTTGAGGTCCATGGCCTCGATCCAGCCGCGCACGCCGAATTCGGCGCCCGCCATCCCGGTGACCACCATGTCCTTCACGATCAGCGGTGCGCCGGTGAAGACCTCGCCTCTGCCCGGATCGGCCACCTGCACTTCCCAGACCTTGGTGCCGTCGGTCTTGTTCAGGGCCAGCACGCGCCCGTCGATCACGATGGAGATCACCATGTCGCCGGCGAGCACCGCACCGCGGTTGTTGATCCCGCAGCAGGCCACGGTGGTGGCGTAGTCGCGATCGGGCGCCGGGTCGTATTGCCAGACCATCCGCGGCACACCGCCGCGGGTGTCGAGCTTGGTGACCACGCCCCAGCCGGTCGTCAGGTACAGATAGCCGTCCTCGGCAACCGGCGTGCCCTCCAGACCGGCGAAGGGAAACACGATCACTTCCTTGCCACCGCCCTGCGTGCCTCCCATCGCCCAAGTGAAGGCGACCTTCAGGACTCTGACGTTGTCCCGGTTGATCTGGTCCAGACCGGAGAACCGGTGCGCTTCGAGGTTGCCGTGGTGGTTCAGCCAGTTCTGCGGCTCGCGCTCGCTGTTGATCAGCCGCTCGTGGGTCACCTCAGCCGCGCCAGCCGCAGCCGATAAGCCTATCGCTGCCAGGATGGCGGCGAGTCCTGCAATGGAATAATGCTCAGTCTTCTTCATAGTTGCTCCTCCCTGCGACCGTTGGAACGTTCATGGGATGAATGCCGCGAGACGCAACTGACGCGCACTCGTGAAACATCCACCGCAGGTGATTCTACACCGTTGACTTTTGACACGAGCGGTCTGCGCAGGGCCTGGGCCGGGGTGAGTCCGCTCCACTGTGCTAGAGTCTGAGCGCACCCGACAGGCGACGCGCGAGGCGCCGGAAGGTTGTGGGAGAGCGGAGAATGAGCGAACGACGCATCGGCATCATCATGCATGGCGTGACCGGCCGCATGGGAACGAACCAGCACCTGGTCCGCTCGATCCTCGAGATCCGCAAGCAGGGCGGCGTCGCGCTCGCGGACGGCACGCGGCTGATGCCCGATCCGATCCTGGTCGGGCGCAACGCGGACAAGCTCGAGCACTTGGCGCGCATCCACGGGCTCGCGCGCTGGACCACGGACCTGGACGGCGCGCTGGCGGACGCGCGTGACGAGATCTTCTTCGACGCCGCCACGACACAACTTCGCCCGGTCCTGCTCCAGCGTGCCATCGCCGCCGGAAAGCATGTGTATTGCGAGAAGCCCGTGGCCACCGACGTCACGGCGGCTCTCGATCTCTATCGAGCTGCGCAGAAGGCGGGTGTGAAGCACGGTGTCGTGCAAGACAAGTTGTGGGTGCCGGGGTTGCGCAAGCTCAAGATGCTGGTGGACAGCGGCTTCTTCGGGCGCATCCTGTCGGTGCGCGGCGAGTTCGGCTACTGGGTGTTCGAGGGCGACTGGCAGCCGGCGCAGCGCCCGTC
>DAIQQA010000038.1:0-6195 GCA_036787045.1 Burkholderiales bacterium
GCGGACGGCGACAACGACACTGTGCCCGGCATGCCTCTGGAGGGGTGCTCGAGGCTCTGGATCCGGAGCGGCGTTACCTACGCGGCTTGCAGCAAGCGCATCGTCCAAGCCAGCTCGCGGAGATCTGAATGAGCTTGAGATCGCTCGCCTGCATCTGCCTGGCAGCGGCCGGGGTGGGCGCCTGCGCTGAATCCGCGAAGCTGCCGTTCGCCGCGGGTGTCGGGGCAGAACCAGCTCTGCCACAGCCGAACAAGACGCTGATTCCGACGGTCGACATCGCACCGGCGAAGGGATGGCCCGCCGGCATGACACCGGTTGCCGCCGCGGGTCTAAAGGTGGTCGCGTTTGCTAACGGGCTCGATCACCCGCGATGGTTGTACGTCCTACCGAACGGCGATGTCCTGGTGGCCGAGACCAACCGCCCGGCCGTGTCAGAAGGCAGCAACCGCGGAGGCCTCAGGAAATGGCTCATGAAGCGGGTGATGGCGCGTGCCGGCGCAGCGGTGCCGAGCGCCAATCGCATCACCCTGCTGCGCGATGCGGACGGCGACGGGGTAGCCGAGACGCGCTCGGTCTTCTTGCAGGGACTGCATTCCCCGTTCGGTATGGCGCTGATAGACAACGACCTGTTCGTGGCGAACGCAGACGCCATCGTACGCTTCCCGTACACCACGGGCGCAGGTGTCGTGAACTCGCGGGCTGGCGTGAAAGTGGTCGACCTGCCGGCGGGCGTCAACCATCACTGGACCAAGAATCTGCTCGCCAGCCGCGACGGCACCCGGCTCTACGCAAGCGTCGGATCGAACAGCAACGTGGGGGAGAACGGCATGGCCGCCGAGGAAGGCCGGGCTGCAATCTGGGAGGTCGACGCGAAGGCCGGAACCAAGCGCCCGTTCGCCTCCGGGCTGCGCAACCCGAACGGGTTGGCGTGGGAGCCGAAGACCGGGGCGTTGTGGACGGTGGTAAACGAGCGGGACGAGCTCGGCAGCGATCTTGTGCCCGATTACCTGACCTCGGTGGTCGACGGCGGGTTCTACGGCTGGCCCTACAGCTACTGGGGGCAGCACGTCGATGCCCGCATCCAGCCACCGCGGCCGGACCTCGTGGCTACGGCGATCAAACCGGACTACGCGATAGGAACGCATGTTGCGCCCCTCGGCCTCACGACTTCCGAGGGTGCCGCGCTGCCGTCCCGCTACGCAAGCGGCATGATCATCGGGCAGCACGGCTCTTGGAACCGCCGGCCGCTCAGCGGTTACTCGGTGGTCTTTGTGCCTTTCCGGGACGGCAAGCCATCGGGATTGCCGTCCGACGTACTGACCGGCTTCGTCAACGCCAACGGCGAGGCATACGGGCGCCCGGTGGGAGTGGCCATCGACAAGCGCGGCGCGCTGCTCGTGGCAGACGATGTCGGCAATACGATCTGGGCCGTGTCGTCGGCCGAGGCGGTCCCCTGAGGCGTGCGCGCTCGACAAAGGCGGACGAAGCGAGGCCAACCAATGCAGCCTACAAGGTTAAGCTTGCGGCCAATCCTGCCGAGCAGATTCCAGTGACCGGAGTCTCCCACGTGGCGCGCGCAAAACGCACCGCCGCACCACTACAGGCCGGCACGCAGGCGCTGAAAGCCATCCACCGAGTCTTCCCGTTCAGCCACTTCATCATCAGTCTGATGTTCGTCGCTGGCGCGTTGGCGCTCATGGTCTTTGCCGCGCTCGAGCTCTGGCAGGGCATTCAACCCGCTGGCGATTCGCTTGCCAGCGAACGCATCAACGCCATCCTGGAGAGCATCGCCTTGCTCACTGTCGCAGTTGCAGCGTTGGAGCTGGGCCAGACCCTCCTCGAGGAAGAGGTGCAGCGGGAAGCGCAGATGAGTGCGCCAACGCGTGTCCGCCGCTTTTTGTCGCGCTTCATGGTGGTTCTGGTTGTCGCTCTGTCCATTGAGGCATTGGTGTTGGTCTTCCGTCTGGGCCGGGAGGCGCCGGAGCAATTGCCGTTCGCGGGGTTGATCGGATTCATGGCGGCGACGCTTCTGGCCGCATGGGGTGTGTTCGTGCGGCTGAATCGCAGCGCTGAGGAACTGGAGCCGGAGGCGATGCAGGAGGCTAAGGAGGAGGATAGCAAGGTGACACAAGCTGTCCAGGAGGGCGATTGACTCGACCCGCCCGGGGAGCGCATGCCAGTGCTCGGTCCGAGTGCGGCCCCGACAGGAGCTACGGGGGCCGCTCGCCGCGGTCGGCACAACAGGTGGTCTACGGTTCGAGGAGGACTTTGAGTGCGCCATCCCTCAGGGTGGTGGACAGCCTCCTGCAACCCTCCCGCCGCGCGCAATGAGCGCAATCCTTGCACTCGCTGAGCACTGCCTTCACCCTTCGCTCCGGCGTCAAGCTCCCACCGCGCGAGCGGCGGGACTACGTCAGCATAGGCAGTCGTGGTCATCTTCCGCCCAGCGCGTGCGGCACTCTGCTTGCTGGATCACTTGTGTGTTGAACCACGTCTGGAGGCCCACATGGCCAAGGGAAGCAAGCAAGCGTACACGGACAAGCAGAAGCGGCAGGCCGAGCACATCGAGGAAGGCTATGAGAAGCGCGGCCTGGGTCAAGAGGAAGCCGAGCGCCGCGCCTGGGCGACGGTGAACAAGATTTCTGGCGGCGGAAAGAAGAGCGGCAGCGGCCGGGGAAAAAAGGCAAACCCAGCTCCCTCGAAGACAGGCGGCAAGCGCGGGGGGGCTCGTGCCGGGAGCTCCACTAAGCGTGCGGCCCCGAGAAGAGCGTCGCCTCGCAGGACGCCCTCGCGGGCCGGTAACGGCAAACAGGGGAACTAGCTCGATGCGCTCCGTTACGAAGTTGCTGACAGCCGCTGCTCTAGCCACTGCAGCTTGTGCTGCTCATGCCCAGACTCTGCAGGTACCGATGCGTCTGGTTGGTACGGCGGGCGTAGGCGAGTCGATCGGCATCATCACGGTTACCGAGGCAGCGGGTGGCTTGATGTTCACACCCACCCTCGATGGTCTGCCGCCCGGACTGCATGGCTTCCACGTTCATGAGAAACCCAGCTGCGATCCGGCAATCGATCCGGATAAAAGCAAGGTGATGCCGGCACAAGCCGCCGGCGGCCACCTGGACCCCCGCAAGTCCGGCCAGCACAAGGGGCCGATGGGTGACGGTCACCTTGGCGACCTGCCGGCACTGAGGGTCGATCTCAGCGGGAAGGCAACCTCCCCCGTGATCGCGTCGCGATTGAAGATGACCGATCTGGCTGGCCGCGCACTGATGATCCACGCGGGCGGGGACAACTACTCCGACAGGCCTGAAAAGCTCGGTGGCGGCGGCGAGCGCATCGCGTGCAGCGTCATTGGATCGTAAGGCGTCATTGGATCGTAACCTGGCGGCACGCTCGTGCCGCTCGGCTTCCCGGCGCGGAGGAAGGTTCCAAGGTCGCCACCAGCTGCGGTCCGCGGGTCCGGCTTGCGCGCGTGCAGGCGATACGGGTTCGAAGCAAGCTTCCGGATCATGCCTTGCTCGCTCCCGACCTGCCGACACGCGCAGGAAGGGTGTAGCGCGCCTCGATCGCCGCGCGGATCTCCTGCCGGCTCTGCGACGGGGACAGCGCTGTGTGACGCTCGATTTCGCGCACTTGGCCGGCGAGCGTCTGGTCCTTGATGGCAGCCGCGATCCACCGCGAGTAATCGCCCTTGCGCAAGTGATAATCCCAGGTCTGGTCGTCAACGCCATCGCCGATCTGCATGAACATGATGAGGTTGTGCGCACGCAGATTGAGTTTCTCCTCCGGTCCCTTGAAATAGAAGCTGCGATCCGATGGCAACTCACCCTCTGCGTACTTGCGGCGATGGCGCCGCAGAGTAGTCTGAGGTGGCGCGATCTGCAGCATGAACGGCTCTTCGCGCCGGCGCAAAGGCCAGACAATGGCCTGACCGGGCTCCAGGTTGGTCTTGGGAATCGATGTAGCGAGCGCTCCCACGGCGCTGCAGAACTTTCCGATCGTCGATTGGGGAGCTTTGCCGGTAACGACTATGACGTCGACATTGCTTAACACGGCATGGGCGACCGAGTCCGGATGAACGGTGACAAAGAGCATCGAGGTGAACGCCTCGGGCAGAATCATCTGTGCCGGCTTCCAGTCGGCGGGCAACAGATGATGCGTCTCGTCGACAACGATCCAGTGCGGCCGTCCGGTCTTTACACGCAGCTCCAGCAGCCTCGGCAGCAGACCGAGGAAGAACGCCGGTCGATCCTGCAGCGGGAGGCTCACCAGATCGACGACCACGTTGGCGTCTGGCTTCTGGAGCGCGGTCAAGATCTCCGGCATGCTCGGCGCGCGCTCCACGCTGCCCAGGACGATGGCGTCGGGAAACTCCGCGTAGTCGCCCTCCGGATCCACCACGCAGAACTGGTACCGCTGCTCGACTAAACGTTCCAGGATGCCGGTCACGAGCGTCGACTTCCCGCTTCCCGACGATCCGGCCAGCAGGAGGTTCTCGCCGGCCGGGGCTATGCCTACCCGTTCACCGCTACCGCGGGTGCCCAGGAGAATCGTTCTGCGCGCTGCCCGGGGCGGCACGTCCTCGAGATCGTGGGCCAGAAGATCCCGAATCAGCTCCGTGACGCCTTCGCCATGTGCCTTCGCAACGGTGCGATCGGCGATCTCCTTCAGGGCCGGAACCGCGTTGGCGACAGCCGCAGAGTATTCGGCCAGTTGCAGCAGGGCATGGTCGTTCTCGGCATCGCCGATCGCCACGACGTTGTGCGGCGACAGTCCGAGCTCGCCGAGCGCAGCCATCAGGCCATAAGCCTTGTTCACGTTCGGCGGCAAGACCATCACCGCCCCCTTGTTGAAGATGACCTGAAGCTCCAGTCCCAGGTCTCGAATCACCTCCAGCACCGTCGATTCGTGAGGTCGGACTGTCGCGACTACGCATTTCCCGACAGACAAGGGCGAGACGCCGCGCCGCTGCAACTCCAGGAACAGGGACTCCGGAGGAGGTGGCGCGAGCAGTTCGGTTTCGCGCGCACTGGGTCGATACAAGAGACCCCCGTTCTCGGCCACCACGCGATCGAACAGCCCGATCTCGGGGAAGATTTCGAGGAGCTGCGGCAGCTCGCGTCCGGTGACAAGGACCAATCGTCGACCGCTAGCGGTGACCCGCTCGAGCGCATCGACCGTGGTGTCCGCCACTCGTCCATCCTTTGCCAGGGTGCCGTCGTAGTCCACTGCGAGAGCGAGGTAGCGCACAGCAAATGTCTCCAAGACACAGCAATTGCCGCCGAGAGCGTGGCGGTCGCCATGCCCGGCGGCACATATCGAACGCAATCGCTCCCGCCTTCGCGGCCTGCCTCACGGTCCGTCCTCAAGCGTCAAGCGCGCAACGACTGCTATTGCTGATGGCCTCGTCAAGAGATGCGCCATCGAGCCAGGTACAGCCAAGCCACCATGTAAGAAATGCAGCCAACGCTGGCCAACCGCCACCAGCTTTTCGCACTACCGGAGATGTTTCTTGGCACCCTCGGTGCCTGGACTTCGTCGCTTTCCAGCTCCGACCACTGAGCGACTTGCTGCAGGGCCTGCATGCGGCTCCAGCAGTAGGCGCACTGCAGAAGCGCAACCAAGCGTTCCTGGCAGTCTTCGGTGTCGGAGACCGACTCCACAGACCCCACTGATCTGCAGCCCTTGCTGTCGGCGTCTTGATCGGCTGTATCGTCGACAATCTGCATTTCCAGGTACATGCTCGATCTCCTCACGAAACCCCGCCAAGCGCCCAGAGCCACGTCCTCTGGATACCACCTATGAGCCATTCCTTCAGAACTCCGCGTCGTGGACCTCGGCAGCGGCCTTGTAGGCGACCCATCCGGTTTTCCAGCGGTGGCTCGCACAGCTGTCCGGTGCCGTCTCCTGAGCGGTGCGCTTTACCTGAGCTTCGTAACCATTTCTCTGCACCAGAGAAAGCAGCGCCACACGCTGTCTGTCCGGTAGATGCGCGCTGAGAAACCGCACTGAGAACTGCTTGAACCTCGCCGCTTCGCCCTCGCTCGCCCAGCCACATACGCTGGCCGTGTCCGCCAGCCAGAACAGCTGGGTGATCTCCTGGGCCGCCGCCGCAAGCCCATACCCCGGCGAAGCTTCGCTGTGCGCTGTGGTCACGGCAACGAATGAGCCGGTGACGCCGAGAAGAACCCGCCA
>DAIQQA010000038.1:6295-33102 GCA_036787045.1 Burkholderiales bacterium
GTAGGACTGTGCCCGACAGCACAATCAGGATTGCGCTTATAGCGTGGATAGGGCATAGCGCGCATGATAGGTACAACTGTAGCCAGTAGTGCATCCGGAGATCCCATGCCGGTCATCGTGAACGAGCGCGCGATCGAACCCACGCCACATCGGCCGCAGCGTCGTCTGCGGGTTTTGCTGGTTGAGGACTCGCCGTTGATCCGGGAGCGTCTGATCGAGTCGATTTCCGACCTCGATAGCGTCGACATCGTCGGCCACGCGGACACCGCCGCTGATGCGTTGTCCGCCTTGCGGCGCGTAGCGTGCGACGCCGTCGTGCTGGACCTGCAGCTCAAGGCTGGCCATGGATTCAATGTCCTCGCCGCCCTGAGAACGCCGTCCGATCGGCCGAGAGTCACGGTAATCGTGCTGACGAGTTTTGCCTCCAAAGAGTACCGGGACCGCAGCATGCAGCTTGGCGCGGACTACTTCTTCGACAAGGCGCGGGACTACGATCGCGTGAGCGAGGTGCTCGAGGAACTGGCATTGGGCCGTGCGCGCAATCGGGGGTCAGGGTAGGCCGCTCCGAGCGGGATCACTCGAACAATCGACTTGTGTGGCCCTCCGCGGCGTATCGCAGCAACCCGAAAAGCGCGTGAGCCGCCGAGGCTTCACCAAACAGCCGCTGGGAGGTCTAGAATGGTTGTGTCGCGGTCCGAATCCGCGAGAGGTCTCATATCCGGCTGTCATCGGGTGCCATCGCGCGAGGGTCGTCGCGTTCGAATGCCGCAAATGCTGTCTCGCATCCTGGAACCCGGCTATCTGGCGAAGACGGGCGCGCTCGCGGTCTGCTACTTCGTGGCCGCAACGGCTTCCCTGTTGCTCGCCATTCCTCCGGGGTATGCCACCGCGGTGTGGCCTCCATCGGGAATCGCGTTGGCAGCCCTGCTGCTCTTTGGAGCCCGAGTCTGGCCTGGCGTCTGGCTGGGCGCACTGCTGGCCAACTTCGCGATCAACCACTCCCCGGGCCTGGCCGTTGCGATCGCGAGCGGGAATACGCTGGAGGCGCTGTTGGCGGCCTGGCTCGCGCAGCGCTTCCTGGATGCGGCACGCGAGTTCCTGCGGGCCGAATCGGTATTTCGTTTTGCGCTGATCGCCGCAATCAGCAGCTGCGTCGCGGCCACCGTCGGCGTTGTTGCGCTTTACCTGTCCGGCCGCATCGAGCCCGGCGAGCTGCATGGGAACTGGTACACCTGGTGGCAGGGTGACCTGAGCGGCATTATCGTGGTCGCACCCTTTTTGCTGGCTTGGCTGAGTGGCGAGGAGCGGCGCGGGATGCACAGCCGCCCGAGCGAGGTTGTCGCCTTCGGGGTTTTGTTCAGCCTCGCCTTCACTGCCGTATTCGCGCTCGGCTGGTGGGTCGGCACGGATATCGCCCGCTCCCTCATCTTCCTGCTGATCCCTTTCATGGCCTGGGCAGGCTTACGGTTCGATCAACGGACGGTCACTGCCACCATCGTGGCGGTTACGGGAGTGGCCGTATTGGCCACCATCAACAACCGCAGCCCCTTCCAGTTCTTCACTCGGAACGAAGCTCTGCTCACTTTGCAGGCATTCATCACCACGGTCGCGTTGATGGGCCTGGTCCTTTGTGCGTTGACGCGGCAGCGCAGGGATGCCATTGCCACCCTTCAGCACGGCAGCAACCAGCTCGAGGCGATGGTGGCGGACCGCACCAGGGATCTGGCGGACAAGAACGAGGATCTGGCGCGGGATATCGCCGAGAAGGAGCGGCTCGCCTTGGCTCTCCAGGCACGGGAAGCGCAGTTGGCCGAAGCGCAGGCCATCACCCATGTCGGCTCTTGGGATTGGGACGTGCAGGCTGATCGCGTGACTTGGTCGGCCGAATTGTTCCGGATCTACGGAATCTCGCCCGAGGAGTTTGGCGGAACCGTTGCCGACTACCTGTCACGGGTACACCCCGACGACCGGGAGCGTGTCAGCCAGGCAGTGGAGCATGCGCTGAAGGAACGCGAACCATGGGAACTGACCGAAAGGATCCTGCGGCCGGATGGAACGGTTCGCGTATTGAAGACGCTCGGGAAAGTCCTGACTGACGCGCAAGGGAATATCGCGAGCATGTACGGCGCGTGCCTGGACGTGACGCGGGCCACCCGGGTAGAGCAGGTCCAAGCGGTCCAGATCCGGGTCACGACGGCGTTGCTGGACGCATCGTCGTCGGAGGAAGCGATCGTGAGCGCGATGCGCAGCATATGCGAGGGCCTAGGTTGGGTGGTTGCCCAGACCTGGCAGGTCGATCCGGGTGCCGAGAGCATGCGGCCGGCGTTCTCCTGGCCCCCGGACTCGAGCGCCGCGACGTTCGTGGCGGAGAGCAGACCCCTGAGCTTGAAGCGGGGCGAGGGTCTCCCGGGCCGCTGCTGGCAGCGGGAGACCGTCGTCTGGATCGAGGATGTGGCTGCGGATCCGACCTTCCTGCGGGTGCATAGCGCGCGCCGGGAGGGTTTGCACGGCGCATTCGCCTTTCCGTTGATCGCGGGCAATCAAGTCCTCGGTGTGATGGAGTGCTTCAACAAGGCGGCGCAAAGGCCGGACACAGAGCTCGTGCACATGCTCACGAGCGTGGGCAACCACCTGGGCGAATACATCGTTCGCAACCGCTCCCAGTCGCTGCTGCGCCAGTCCGAGCAGCGCTTCCGTGTCTTGGTACAAGGGGTCAAGGAGTATGCGATCTTCATGCTCGATCCGGACGGTTGCGTCTCCACGTGGAATACGGGTGCAGAGCGCATCAAGGGATATCGCGCCGACGAGATCATCGGCGTGCACTACTCGCGCTTCTTCCCTCCCGAGGACCTGGCGGATAACAAGCCGGCTCGCGAGCTCACCGCGGCAACACGGCAAGGACAGTTCGAGGGCGAGGGTTGGCGCATACGTAAGGACGGTTCGCGGTTCTGGGCGAATACGGTCATAACCGCCTTGCATGACGAGAACGGCCGCCTGCGCGGATTTGCCAAAGTGACGCGCGACATGTCCGATCGCAAACGGCTGGAAGCGCTGGAGGAAGCCGGACGCCAGACCCGTCAGTTCCTCGCCATGCTCGCCCATGAGCTGCGCAATCCGTTGGCGCCGATACGCAATGCGGTCAGCGTGATGCGAATTCGCGAGCCCGGTGACGAGCAGCTGCGTGCCTGCAGGGACATCATCGAGCGGCAGGTCGAGCACCTCTCGCGGCTGGTCGATGACCTGTTCGATGTCAGCCGGATCACGAGCGGGAAGGTCGCGCTGCAGAAGCGGCCGATCGATGTGGCCTCAGCCGTGTCCCGTGCCGCCGAATGCGTGCGGCCGTTCATCGACGCACGCCAGCAGATGCTCGAGATCGATGTTCCAAAGGAGCCGATTGCGGTCCACGGCGATCTCACCCGGCTTGCGCAGATCGTGCAAAACCTCCTGCACAACTCTGCCAAGTACACGCCGCCCGGCGGGAGGATCGTCCTCACGCTGCGCAGGGAGAGCGATACTGCGGTCATCCGAGTGCGGGACAACGGTGTCGGCATCGCGACCCACCTGCTGTCGAAGGTGTTCGACCTCTTCATGCAGGCGGAACGGCCGGTCGACTGCTCCGACGGCGGCTTGGGCATCGGCCTCACCCTGGTGCGCCAGCTGGTCGAGCTGCATGGGGGCAGCGTCGCTGCCTCGAGCGAGGGGCCCGGGCGGGGAGCCGAGTTCACGGTTCGGCTCCCGTGCTTGCGCTCGAGCATTCCCGCGCCGGCCTTGCCTGACCACACGGTGGTTGCGACTGGAGTGCCGAGTGCCTCCGGCCTGCCTCGCATCCTGGTAGTCGACGACAATCGGGACTCGGCCGAGAGCATGGCGCTGCTGCTTCGACTCTCCGGGCACCAGACCTGGCTCGCGTTCGACGGCCACAGCGCGGTGTCGCTGGCGGCCGAGCATTCGCCGGACGCGGTGCTGCTCGACATAGGTCTCCCCGGGATGGACGGTTACCAGGTCGCCTCCAAGCTGCGTGAGCTGCCTCAGACCTCCGACAGTCTTCTCATTGCACTGACCGGCCATGGCCAGGAAGAGGACCGGCAGCGCTCGAAGGCGGCCGGCTTCAGCGAGCATTTCGTCAAACCGGTGGACGTCGAGTCGCTCTTCCGAGCCATCGCACGCCACCAACGTGCGCGACCGGGCGGACAGCGGCCGTGACGCGCGCCGGAGCGCACCGAAGAAAAGGTCAAGCCGCGCCTTCCCGGGCGCTGTGGCGGCGACCAAGCCGCTAGCGCTCGCTCGCTCCAGCGGGCCCGATAGAGCTCAGCGCTGCGCCGCCGCGTGCTGCGCCGCCGGAACCGGAATTACCCGCTACACCGTACTCCCTGCCTGCACCGGGGATCTGCGTTGTGCCCTTGCTCCAACGGAAACGCATGGTGCCCCATTTGTGCGCAGTGAGACTTCAGGCTCTACGGCACGCTGCTTGCGGCAGCTCTTTGCAGAACATCCTTTGCCTCTATCTGCCGCTATGGAGTCATGATGAAAGCCCCGCTTTGCACCAGCACGCACGGCGCTCGCGAGCCCATCCCGGCCGCAGTCGTCGAGGAGTCCGAGTGGCGGCCGACGCCAGCCGCCAGGCCGCTTCATCTGCGTGCGATCGCAGGCCTTGCCGGCGTGCTTGCGCTGATGTCGCCCGCTGCCTCGATACCCATGGCGCGCGCTGCGCCGGAAGCAAGTGACGATGGCGTGCCGCAGGCATTCGACACGGCCGCGTGCTACCAGCTTGTGCAAGACACCGGTCGCATAATCGCTTGGGCGCGCTGGGAACTTGGCGCCTCGGAAGATAAAGTCGTGGCGCAGTTCGAGGAAGGCACACCGGAGTGGATCGTCGATCTGACCGACCGCTGGATCGCAGACGCCTATCACTGGAAGGTCACCGACGATCAAGTCCAACAATGGGCAAGCGAGCTGGGGGATGGCGCTGCTTGGCCGCGGGCAGAGGAGCTCACAACACCTCAGACCATCGCAATCTGGCTGCGCCGCATCGCACGCCAATGCCACGAGTTGCACGTTTGAGTACGCATCGACGCGGCGAGCAGCAGGTCGGCGCTATCACCCGTGACACACTTCGGCCCCCGTCAAAGCAGCCGATCAAGGCAAGCTGCTCCAACGGCCGGCAGCCTTCGACGATGGAATCGGGTGGCCGTGCTCGTGCTGCTAGCCGTCGCCGCCGCTCTGGCAACGCCGATCGTGGTCCTCCTGATTGACGCAAACATCTTGCGCTCGCCCATAGCCCGTTACGTCAGCGTCAGACTGGATCGCACGGTTGCCATCAACGGAGACCTTCGAGTCAAAATCTTCAAAGCTCCGCGCTTGGAGATCAACGATGTTGTTCTAGGCAACGCGCAATGGGGAACTCGCCCGGCAATGCTGCAAGTCGAGCGCGCCGTGATCCGGATTCACCTGCTGCGGCTGCTCGGAGGACGGATCGTGTTGCCTGAAGTGGAGCTGACCAAGCCGAAGCTTCTGCTGGAAAGGAACGTCGACGGCGCGCCGAACTGGCGCTTCGGCAGGCAGCCGTCGCCAGAGTCGAGTGCGGACCGGCCTGCGCCTGAGATACACTCTCTTTCGATCACTCGCGGAACGCTGCGGTTTCGCGACCCGCTCACCCAATCGGACGTGGTCCTGCAGGTCGATTCGAATCCGGCGGCCTCAGGCGCCTCTACGATCGGATTTGTCGGGCGCGGGCGCCTGCACAATCGCGAGTTCGAACTCGAGGGCCGGGCCGGGTCTCTGCTGGAACTGAACCAGGACGGAAAGCCATATCGATTGGATATCAAGGCGCGCGCCGGCGACACCAAGGCGGCATTCGACGGTACCGTGGTCCCGCTGAAGCTCGAGACCATCGATGGCCGTCTGACCCTGAGCGGAACAGATCTATCCAAGCTCTATCCCATCGTGCCAGTAGCGCTTCCATGGACATCTACTTACCGGGTCTCGGGCCATTTTTTGCGCGACGGGCGGAAGTACTCCTTGCGCGAGCTCACCGGCCGGGTGGGCGGTAGCGACGTGCGGGGAAGCGTGTCGCTCGATCTTGCCCGGAACCGACCCTTCTTGATCGCCGATGTGACTTCAACGCGCCTCGACTACAAGGATCTGGCAGGATTCCTCGGCGCGCCACCACCCGCAAAAGGCCACCGGAGACCGCCAGATCAGCAGCGCGCAGCCGAGGTTCGGCAAGCCACCGGCCTAGTACTGCCAACCAAGCGGTACAATCTGTCGCGCTTGCGAGCCTTCGATGCGGACGTGCAGCTCAAAGCCAAGAGCGTCATTTCACGCGACCTGCCCTTGGACAGCATGGTGGTCCATCTTAAGTTGAAGGATGGAACGCTCATCCTCGCACCTCTGAATTTTGGCGTGGCAGGGGGCCATATGACCGCTGAGGTCACGCTCGATGCTCGCAGGGACAAGATTGAAACCACAGCACGGGCCACCGCCAACAACCTGGAAGCGAAAGCTTTGTTGCCGGCCCTGAAGCGCAGTCCCGGCAGCGCGGGCAAAGTCGGCGGCCGCGCTGCGTTGACTGCCACCGGCAACTCGATCGCAGAGATGGCAGGCTCGGCAAACGGCGAGGTCGCGCTGATCATGTCGCAAGGGAGGGCCAGCACCCTTTCGCTTGTCCTGGTCAATCTCGACCTGGCCAACGCGGCGAAATACCTGCTCTATGGGGACCCCAACGCGCCTGTGCACTGCGGGGTCCTCACCGCCCGAGTGCATGACGGTCGAGCCGCTCCCGATACCTTCGTCGTCGATTCCTCGGAAGAGACGATCACCGGTGACGGGACAATCGACTTCGAGAATGAGCGGTACGACCTGCGGTTGGTTGCGGATTCCAAGCGCGCAAGCCTATTGGCGCTGCGCGGCCCGATCCGCGTGGGCGGCACCTTCAAACATCCGGAAGTCCGGCCCGAGATAGGCCCGGTGGTGGCTCGTGTGGGCGCGGCGATCGCGCTGGGGGTGGTGGCAACGCCGATCGCTTCACTTCTTCCACTGATCGATCCTGGCGATGCGAAGGGCGCCAGCTGCGGCGCCCTCATCGAGCAGGCCAGAAAAGAAGTCCCCGCAGCGCGGTCTTCAGGGCAGCCGGCGCCCCCCGGGTCTGGTAAGAACTGAGAGCTGCGCCGGCCGGCAAAGGCTACCCGTGCGGGTAGATTCTTCTGTTCGTTGCATCCCGTCGTGCCGGCGGGTCAGAGCTTGATCACAGCCAGTCCGACTTCGGGGTCGTGCAACCGCCGCAGGTGCGCCGGGGATTCCGTGATGATCGCTTCCAGGGTGGGCCGTACGCGACCTTCGAGTAGATGACCGCCCAGCGTGGCGGCGTTGCGCTGCGCCAGGACGGCATGCAGGTGCAGCTTCGGCTTTCCGGCGCGGTCTACGGAGATGTCCCCGAGCAGAGACAGCACCTCCGTCTGTTCGTTAACCTGATGTCGCTCGTAGTCCTTGACCTGCCAGTTCCAGAACCCGACGACTGCGGTCGCGAAGGCCCCTATCGCGGTGACCTGCGCCGCAGCGAGACGCTCGGCCTCGGCGAGCGACTGCAGACAAGCCATCGCCTCGTCACCAGCATCGAGCACCACAACGTAGGTTCGTTGTCCCTGCACCTCATGTATGAGCCGGCTTTTCATCTGAACCCCCGTTCGTTTGCATCTCGTTGCCTTGCATGCGCCGTGCCGTCACTTGTCGCACCGTTGCGCGGTGCGCCCGCGGTCGCGCCGGCGCTCATGCAACCGCATCAGCGGAGTCGCCGAGATGCCATGTGCAACGATGGATGCAGCAATAGTGGCGACTGTGATCCCGACCAGATTCCTTCCTAGGGTGGGGTCGACGCCGTGCATGCACGCGTAGGCGATATAGTAGACGGACCCCACCCCGCGGATTCCAAACCAGGCAACAAGCCGGCGCTGCACAGCGGGAAGATAATGCCCCTGTAAAGCTGCGAATACGGCAACCGGCCGAACCACCAGGAGCATTGCGGCGACGAAGGCAAGCAGTCGTATCGACCACTCGACGTAGGCCATCAGCGCTCCCGTCAGCAAAACCACGGCAACTTCGCATAAGCGCTCGGCTTGGCCGGTGAACGTCGACAGCTTCGAGATGAGCCGCTCTTCTGCGTTCGATCCCTGGTCGGCACGGTTGAGTGCCAAAGCGGCGGCGAACACCGCAAGGAAACCATACGTGTGTGACAGGAGCGCGACGCCGTAGACCAATCCGATGACACCGAGCACGAGAAACTCCTCGAACTCAAGCGAGCGGCTCGAGCGGCGCAACCACAGCACAATGGCGTTCACCAGGCGGCCGCACGCGAATCCAACGCCGACACCGCCCGCCACGGCCCAGAGAAGATCGCCCAGCAACCAGCGCGTGCCGAGTGCACCGAGCGGGTGGACGCTCAGCAGCCCCAAGGCAAGCATCACCATGGGAAACGCCATGCCATCGTTGATCGCGCCCTCGGCCGTCAGCGAGAAGCGCACGGCGTCCCGGTCATCCGGCGCGCGAATCTGAACGTCCGACGCGAGCACCGGGTCGGTGGGCGCCAACACAGCCCCAAGCAGGAGCGCAACGGGCCAGGGCAGACCGAGCAACAGCCATGCGATGCAGGCGGTTATGACAATGCTCGCCAGCATCCCCGACGATGCCAGTCGCAGGGGCACGCGCCAGGTGCGATGCGTCAGGGGCACTCGCAGCTTCAGCCCCACCGCAAACAGCGACACCAGCACCGCGATTTCGGCGAGTACCTCGACCACAGCCCCATGCTGCGCCGGATCGATCGCGAGCAGGCCAACGCCCGCAGGCCCGATCGCCCAACCTACCGCCAGATAGATGATTGCTGCACTGACGGGAAGGCGTTGAACCAGCGGGCCAGCGAACGCCATCAGCACCAGAATCGCTCCGATGATCAGAAACCAGAAGGCCAGCATAGGGCTGTACGGCCGCTCATCCTGTCAGCCCTCCGCGCAATCCCGGTGCCGTGCTCATGGATCCCGCGCATGGAAGCCGGCACCCAGTCTGCGCGGCACACCGCAGCGGGCACGCTGGCGAGCGGTGGCGCGGCTTGTCTTACCTGCGAGCCGGGCACGTGAAGCAGTGCTACGCAGTAGGGGCGGCGCTATGCAGATGCGCGTTTTTGCTCTGACAGCGCGCGCCTCTGGCGAGTTTGCGGCTGGAACGGCCCCCACTGCGGAAGGATGATTGCGGCTCAGCAGGCATCGCGTTTGCAGCGCATAGGCTTGTGCAGCGCGCCACCCTGTCGTCAGCGCGGGCATGTTCGGCTTCCCCCTACGCCTCTCCCTCCCCGGCGTAGGTTCCTGGCCCCGCCCCCTCCCGCGGGGCCTTTTTTCTCACTCAGCCGAGCCGGGCCACCGCCGGTAATTCTGACCGCGTGTGTAGCGTTTACGGCGCGCGTACTGCAACAGCGTGCGTACTCATCGTCCCGCATCGGCTTTCGAAACCGTTGCCGAGCAAGGCTCTGCCTACCACCGTGGGGACTAGCCGCGGCATCGCGCATCGCGGGCATGCACATTGCCATTGCCCAATTGCCCTCAGCACTCGACGTGGCGACCCGGGGCGCATGCTCGGCATGCTCGTACATGGTGCCCTGTTGAGATGCTTGCTTGGCAGCTAAGCTGTCCTTAGTGGAACTTGCGCACTCGCATGTCGGATTTACACCGACTCGGGAGTGTCAGAACAGAAGAGGCAATGCAATGGGTACGATCTTCATGGAGATGCGGCAGCGTGGCCAAATGACGCTGACGCCTCGTCTGCAGCAATCCGTGCGGCTGCTGCAGCTCTCATCGCTCGAGTTCGCCCAAGAGCTGCAGCAAGCGCTGGCGAGCAATCCGTTCCTCGAGGAGATCGAGGACGAACAGGAGAACGAAAGCGATGGCCTTCACCCGGCAGGACCCGACATCGCCGTCCCCGCGAGCGAGGAGAGCTTCCCGCGGGAGGAGCCAGTCGATGATTCTATCGCGCCGTCTTCCGACACATACGGCGACAACCACCCCGAGGCGACAGCCGCAAGAACGCGCGAGGACGGCGAGGCGGACTGGACGGAATGGACCGAGGCGACTCCGTCGCTGCGCGACCATCTGCAGGGCCAGCTCCAGCTGTGCAGTCTCTCGTCGCGCGACCGCGGCTTGTGTCAGCTGCTGATCGAAGCGCTGGACGACGACGGGTACTTGCGCCAGAGTTTCGATGAGCTTGCGCCGCTGGTGCACGCCGAGCCCCCTGTCGAGGATGTGGAGTGGAGCGCGGCGTTGAAGCTCGTGCAATCCCTGGAGCCTGCCGGAATCGGAGCGCGCGACCTGCGCGAATGCTTGTTGGCTCAGCTGCCCGCACCCGCCGATTGCACGCCGGAGCAATCCCTCGCACGGCGCGCGATTGCCGATCATTTGCAGGCGCTCGCGCGACGAGATCTCGTCGGGCTCGAGCGCTGGTTGGAAGCCAGCGCCGAGCAAATCCGAGCCGTATTCCAGCTCATCCGCCGCCTTGATCCTCACCCCGGCTGGCGTTTTGGCCAGCCGGACACGCGCTATATCGTACCGGATGTCATTGTGCGCAAAGTCAAGGGGAAATGGCTCACCCACATCAATCCCGCGGTGCTGCCGCGCGTGGGCATCAACCGGATGTACGCCGAGCTCTTTCAGAGCAATCGAACCGCAGCGCATGCCCAGCTCGCCACCCAGTTGCAGGAAGCGCGCTGGTTGATTCGCAGCAGTGAGCAGCGATTCGCCACCATCCTGCGGGTCGCCGAGTCGATTGTCGCAATACAGCGTGCCTATCTGGAATACGGCGAGCTTGCCATGAAGCCGCTCGGGCTGAGACATATTGCCGAGGAGCTCGGGTTGCACGAATCGACGGTGTCGAGGGTGACCAGCAACAAGTACATGGCCACGCCCCGCGGACTGGTCGAGTTCCGCCGATTCTTCTCGCGCGAGCTCAAGACCGACACGGGCGGGACCTGCTCGGCCACGGCGATCCGTGCGCTGATCAAGGAGATGATAGGCTCTGAAGAGCAGGGACTGCCGCTATCGGATGCCCAACTGGCGCAGCTCCTCGGAGAACAGGGCGTCCAGGTGGCGCGTCGCACAGTCACCAAATACCGCAGGCAATTGCAGCTCCCGTCAGTGGAAGTCCGGCGCCAGGCCCTGAGCTAGATGCGTGGCGCCGGCGCAACAGGCTCGGCCAGACGGCCTCAACCCGATATCGCCTTGCGGCTGAAGCTATAGACTCGCGTCGGCGACGCCTTCCGGTAGACAGGCGCCATCGCTACGGCCAGCTCCTGCAGGGCTTCCACCCGCTTCTGACTGGCCGGATGGGTACTGAGAAAATCGAAGCGTCCTGCGTTACCGGTGGTCTGTATCATCTTTTGCCACAGAGTCACCGCTGCGTCCGCTTGCGGACGATCCCGGTATAGATTGCCATCTTTCCGCCGGCCATCGCCCAAGCGTTCAAGGTTTCGGGATCATCGATGACATTGATCTGCCAGTCCCACTGGGCCGTCTCCGGGCGGTAGTCGACGGCCGGCGGAATCAAGCGCGCCGTGATGCGCTCGACGCGCGCCTCGAGCGCGGGATCGTTGTTCAAGCGCCCCTTCTGGGCGTACGGCGCGAGCATTTCCTGATACGCCTGCTTGGATGCCGCAATCGCCGAGTCCTCCGAAACCAGCATGAGCTGCTTGCGACCGGTGACTGGTGTCGAAGCGCAGGCCCCGACCACCAGCGGGATCAGCGCGGTAAGAAAGACCTGTCCGAGTTTCATGGAGGCTCTCCGTCGATTGCGTCAGTGGCTGCGCAGCAAGCGGCATACCGCCAGGCACACAGGCCGAGGCAACCGAGCTACGCCCCCAGCTTCGCCAGCGTCGCCTCGATGACCGACCACTCCACGGGCTTGACCAGATGCTCGTCGAAACCGGCGGCAGACGAGCGCAGGCGATCGTTCGCCTGCCCATAGCCGGTCATTGCGACCAATCGCATCTGCCGCGGCTCGAACCGCGCCCGCAGGCGCTGCGCGACCTCGTGGCCGCTGAGCCTCGGCAGGCCGATATCGAGGAAGACGAGGTCGGGCTGAGACCCGAGGGCTGCCGACAGTCCGCTCTCCCCATCATGCGCGACTCGTACATCGTGCCCCAGCCGGCGCAGCAGCAAGGCCAGGCTGTGGGCCGAATCGACGTTGTCGTCCACCACCAGTATGTGTCGCACCGGTCCGGCAGGGCTTCCGCCCGAACGCGTCCGCGGACCCGGAGCCATGCCGCCCGTGCCGGGTGGCATGGCGATCGGCAGCCTGACCACGAAGCGGCTGCCCAGCCCGATACCTTCGCTGTGCGCCTCGACGCTGCCGCCGTGCATCTGCACGAGCCGTTTCGCCAGGGTGAGCCCGATACCCAGCCCACCGCGTGCATGCAGCGGATGCTCGAGCTGGCGGAACATCTCGAACACCTCGCTCCGCAGATCGGCTGGGATGCCGATCCCGGTATCGCCAACTGTGACCCGGACCTCATCGCGCCTGCGCTCGGCCGCGAGCCATACGCGCCCGCCGGCGTCGGTGAACTTGGCGGCATTGTTGAGCAGATTGGTGAACACTTGAGCGAGCCGCGTCGGATCCGCGTCTACATGAATGGGTTCGTCTGGCAGTGTCACCGTGAAGGTATGCCGAGCCGCGTCCAGCAAGGGTCGGCTCGCCTCCACGGCTGCATATACCACGCTCGGGAGCTCGACGATGCGGCGCTGCAGGCCGATCTTCCCGCGCGTGACGCGCGAGACGTCGAGCAGATCGTCCACGAGGCGCACCATCTGCCGCACTTGCCGGTCCATGATGTCGTGGATCGGTTGCGCATCCACGTGCGCATCCACGCCGTGTTCCTGCAGCTGCAGCAGATACAGGGCGTTACGCAGCGGGGCCAGGGGATTGCGCAGCTCGTGGGCGAGCGTGGCGAGAAACTCGTCCTTGCGCCGATCGGCGTCCTCGAGTGCCGCTGCGGCCTGGCGCCGATCGTGAATATCGAGCGCAATCCCCATCCAATGCAGGATGCTCCCCTTGCCGTCGCGCACCGGCTGGGCGCGCGCGAGATGCCACCGGTACTCGCCGTCGGCCGCCCGTCGGAACGGGATCTCCATCTCCAGGGCGGCGCCCGCCCCGATGGCCTGCAACCACGCCGGCAGCACGCGGCTGCGGTGCGCCGGATCTACGGCGACGATCCAGCCGCGCTCGGACGACTGCGCCGTGCTCAAGCCGGTGTACTCGACCCAGTGCTGATTGCAGAACGTGAAACCGCCGTCGGGTCGTGCGATCCACAGCAGTTGTGGTGAAAGGTCGATGAGCGTGCGATAGCGTGCCTCGCTGTTGCGCAGCGCCATCTCGGCACGCTTGGTACGGGTGACATCGAGCATGGCACCGACCATGCGCAGCGCAGCACCGTTAGCATCGCGCATGATGAAACCGCGATCGACAATCTCCGCGTAGTGCCCGTCCGCACGCAGGAATCGGTATTCCGCATGCCATCGGCTGCGCTGCGCGCTGGCTGTCGCGACCTCAATCGACTCGATCACGCGCGGGCGATCGTCTGGATGCACCCGCGCCCGCCACCACTGCGCCGTGCTGCCGCGCACTGCCTCGTCCCAGCCGAGCAGATCGGCGATGGCGCGGTTCCAGCGCACTCGCGCCGTGACCAGATCGCAATCCCAGATTGCCTCTCGGGTGGCACGGGCTGCAAGCGCATAGCGCTCCTCGCTCTCCAGCAGGTCGGCTTGCGACTGCTTCTCGGCGGTAAGCTCAGAGACTGCTTCCCTATGGACGGTGTGCGACGCCAGACCTTCGGCGCCAAGGGCGGTGTCTTCTTCGCGGCAGATACACAGCACTCCGTCGACGCGCCCAGCCTCGCCCGGCAGCGGACTGCAGGAGAAGCGAATGGGCCGATCCGGTCGCGGGCAGGCGATCGCGGTGGTCCGCTTTCCGTCCAAGGCTGCGCGCACGGACGGGCCGAGCGTTGCCCAGAGATCCGGCCAAGCCTCTGGCGCGCCGACCGCCAGGCAGGCTGGATGCCGGTCCCCCAGGATCGGCAGGCAAGCATCGTTGTGGAACTGGTGCAAGCCCTCGCCCCACCAGACGATCATCGGTTGCGGGGAGGCCAACCCGATCTGCAGCGCGACACCGAGACTGGCCGGCCACCCGTCCGGGGAGCCGAGCGCGTGGGTCGACCAATCGCGTGCGGCGAGGATGCCGCCCACTTCTCCCTCGTACCTTATCGAGTTGCGCACGAGGGTGCTCTGAGACTCCATAGCAGGACAGTTCACGAGGGCGCGGGGAGGGCACGAACCGAACGCCGGCTGCGCTTGACGCCTCGGCACAATCGGCATCTCGGCGCACCTCCAGCCCGCCACGTTTGGATAGGCGCTGCAGATTGCATGCCTGCGCCGGAGGGGCGCAACGCGAGACTTGGCGGTGGGAATTGGCGATTCGCCAAGCGCACAGCGCACGCAGGTCACGGGGACAGACCGCGAAGCTGTCGATACGGTGCACAATTTACTCGCCCACGTACCCGCGCGTGTAAGAAGTGCGATCGGGCAGTTGACTATCAAACCCAACTGAGGGCCAACGCAGGAACGGGGGTTGCTGCTCCGCTCGTGGGTACCTCGGACCGGTTGCCTGCGCCGCCGGTCCCCTCCTCCCACTCCGAAAGGCGAGGCACCGGTCCGAAGCCCACCGCCTGTCGAGCACGCCGGGCCTCGGTGCAGGCGTGCGCGCGGCACCGCAGTTCACTGCTGCAGGCCGGAATGGTCAAGTTGCCGGGATGGGAAGACTGATCGTAAAGGTGGCGCCCTGTCCCGTGCCGGGACTCTCGGCGTGCACGCTACCCCCGTGCATTTCCACGATGTACCGGACGACCACCAGGCCTACGCCCAGTCCCTGGGCGCGCCCGCTGGAGACGTTCCCTTGGCGAAACCGTTCGAACACATGCGGCAGGAGGGCGGGATCGATGCCCTCTCCGTTGTCGGTCACGACGATGAGCAGCTGGGTGCCGGCCTGCTTCATCACCACCTCGATGCGACCGCCCTCGGGCGTGAACTTGAGCGCGTTGGACAGCAGATTCCACACAACCTGCCCGAGACGGTCGGGGTCGGCCGCAACCATGACGCCGGTCGGCTCCGCTCTCAACGTCAGGTCGATGCGCTTGGCCGCTGCCGCCGCGCGCACTGACCCGACCGCATCCTCAAGCAACGCCACCGGATCCACGCGACGCACCTCTAGCCGCAATTTGCCGGTGATGATGCGCGACAGGTCCAGCAGGTCGCTGATCAGGCGCGCCTGCGTATCGACATTGCGGCGAATCCTGTCGATTGCCTGGCGGGCGTCGGCAGCGCCCGGCCGCCCATTCTCGAGAACGTGCAACCAGCCCATGATGGAGTTGAGCGGAGAACGAAGCTCGTGCGAAACGCTCGCCAATAACTCGTCCTTGAGACGGTTGGCCGCTTCGGCCTGTTCGCGCGCCTGGGCCAGTGCGGCGGTCCGCTCCTCCACCCGCTGCTCCAGGGTAGCCTGCGCTTCGCGCACCGCCATCTCGGCTCGACGCCGCCCCACCACCTCGCTTTCGAGCGCATCCTTCGCCTCGCGCAATTGCCGCAGGCTCGGAATGGCCAGTGCGCGCGGGATCAGGAACGACAGCGCAATCGCGGTCGGCACCGACGCTGCGGCGGTCACCGCCTTTACAGCTCCAGACAGCCAGTATTGGGGGCGCCACAAGGTCCAGACTTCCATCCAGTGCGTGGCGCCGCACGCCACGATGAACAACCCGAACAACAGAAGCATCCAGCCGAACGGCAGATCCCGGCGCTTGCGCTTGAAATACACCAAGGCCACCGGAATAGAGAAGTACGCCAGCCCGATCAGCACGTCCGAGATCACGTGCAGGCGGACGAGGCCCGGCCGCCACGTGTAACACACTCCATGGGGCAGGAACCCATCGGTGGCGAGCAGCGGCTGCCATGCGACTGCGAGAACGGCGATGCCGAGGAGCGCGAGCGCTGCCCCGAGCCCATACCGGCTGCTTATGCGGCGCACCCAGTCCATTTGGCTCATGCGAATCTCCGTTGGGATGCCTGCGCCATGCCGCTCGGGCGCGACGCTGCTTCAGGGTTGGCAGGCTGATGCGACAGTGGCCTCGCGGCGCGCCTCCGAGCTCTCCGGTGGCGCACCCGCGCAGCAACTCCTTGATTGAGCGTAACCATGCATCGGTTCAGCGGCATGGTCGGAGTGAGATCTCGCGTCTTGCATCACGCTGTCGGGGATAGCAGGGGACGAGACGGCGGAATCACGCATTCTCATACGGGCGCCAGCCGGGACTCGCCGACCATCGTATCCGCCATTCGATCGGGACTCAACCGGATCGCCTGGCCTCCTCGGCGCAGTGTGCCGGTCAGGCGCTGAGGGCCCTCCACTAAGGCCAGCGCAGCAGGACGGCTGCCTCAGTCTGCGGCATCCCGGTCGGCATCGTTGCCGACGTTCTTCATCGCGATGGCCACGGCGATCAGGACGAAAGCGATCAAGCGAACCAAATACCAATAGGTGCGCTCGTCCGCCTGTCCGATCAGGGACAGTGCCACCCGGACCATAGCCTGGAGCCAGAAGGACAGAGCGAAGAGCAGAAACAAGCGATCGAGCGTATCGCGCCAGAAACGGAAGAAAAACAGACCGGCGAGGGAAAAGCACATCGCGATCGCGCCTTGAAGGAAGCTCATCGTCTCGTCCGATCGTCCCAGACCAACCCGAACAGCAGGCACAGCAAGCCGATCAGCGCTACGACATTGCGCCAGACCTGCAAATCCACGTCGGGAACAACCACCATGTCGAAGAACAAAATTGCATTCTCCAGGGCGAGCGCAGCGAAACAAATACCGCTCCAGAGCAACAGACGCACGCCGGTGCGCACGAATGCGCGCAGCAGCAGCCATACGCAGAACAGGGCGGTGGCCGCGCACAGCAGATAGGCTGTTTCGGCGAGACCGATCATTTCTTGCGCCCGCGCTTGAGTTGGAACGCGTTGGCGAAGCTGCGCACGCTGTGCAGCGGACGGGAATAGAGATACTCGATCACGCGCACCCGCCGATGCACATAAGCGACAGCGAGTTGATCGACGGCCACCACGATTCCTTCGTCCCGAGGCTCATAGCGGTACCGTGCCGTCTCCGCGCCACCATCCGCAATGCCGAGCAGGCCGCTCCCGTGCAGCTTCGCCAGGCGCTCCCGAGCTGCTTCCTCTGTAATGTATAGCGCGGCGCACAGATCGCGGGCACTCCACAGCACGTCAGGCTGGCTGCGCAGGAGAAGCAGCATCTCGATATCGAGCACGGAGTGCAGATGCCGTCGAATGATATCGGTGACGCAATCGGGCAGGTCGGAAGTCAACGGCCGCGGGGGAATCTTTAGGCGGGTGCATGCGCGGCGGGCATCACCGAGTGCACCCTGCAGCGGGTTGCTGGTCGGGTCGCCGTCGCGTCAGGTCGGTCACAGCGAGCAGCAGCGCTCCCGGTTCGAGCGGTTTTGGGATGTGCAGCTGAAAGCCCGCCGCCAGGGCGCGAGCGCGATCTTCATCGCCAGCCATCGCGGTCAAGGCTGCGGCAGGCGTGGCGCCCCCCAGCTCCGCCGGCAGAGCTCGCAAGCGTCCGATTACCGTGTAGCCGTCTTCGTCCGGCATGGTGATATCGGACAGAAGCACGTCGGGCTTCCATTCGGCGACCAGCCGTAATGCTTCAGTGCCTCGGCGCGCCGCGCGCACTGCGGCGCCAGCGGCTGTGAGCACGATCGTGACCAGGTCCAGGGTATCCTGATCGTCGTCTACGATGAGAACTCGTACGGCGTTCAAACCTTGGCCATCCGCCCGCTTTCCGCCCCGCTCCACAGTCATCTCGCCACTGGCCGCACGCAGGCCGTCGGGCTCATCCGGCCCGGCACACGGCAACACCACGGTAAAGGCCGCTCCCCGTCCTGGACCTTCGCTGCTCGCCGTGACATCGCCGCCATGCATGCCCACCAGCTGCCGCGCAATCGCCAGCCCCAGTCCCAGCCCGCCTCTCTTGCGCGTCGTGCTGGAATCCCCCTGTCGGAAAGCCTCGAAGATATGCGGCAAGACCTCCGGCGCAATTCCCTCCCCGGTGTCGCGCACCGTGAGCTCGATCATCTCGCCACGCTGCGCCAGGGCCAGGTTCACCTGACCACCGGAGGGAGTGAACTTCACCGCATTCGCGAGGACGTTCCAGATCACCTGCTCGACCCGAACGCGGTCCGCCACTATTTCGCCCACACCGTCACCGAAGCGACACTGCAGCTCGACCGATTTTTCGCTCGCCAGCGGCCGGACGGTCTCGACTGCATTGCGCACCAGCGCCGTGAAGTCCGTACGCTGCAGCACCAGGTCGATCTTGCCGTTGATGATGCGAGACATGTCCAGCAGGTCTTCGATCAATCTCTTCTGCGCCATCGCACTGCGATGTATCGCCTCAACCGCCTGGAGCGTTTGCCCCTGGTCGGCGCACGTCGTGCGTAGCACGTACGCCCAGCCGACGATGGCGTTGAGCGGCGTGCGCAGCTCGTGGGAGATCACGGCGAGAAAGTCGTCGCGGGCCCGGTTGGCGCGCTCGGCCGCCTGCCGAGCCTCCTGCTCCAGTTGTAACGCACGCGCGCGCTCCAGTTCTGCTTCGTGCCGCGCCGTGATGTCCTGAGCGATGACAACGCTGCCCACGATGCCCCCTACAGAGTCATGGATCGGCGCAACGGAGTACTCGAGGTAGCGGCGCATGCCTCCGGCCGATGCCAGCTCGATGGGTGAGGACCCGCGCAGGCGCTCGCCTGCGCTCAGAGAGCGCTCCACGACCCGCTCGAGCGGCAGCAAGTCCAGGGGCGTGATCCCGCTTAGCACTGCTCCCAGGGGGAGGCTCTTCGATTGCGCCGCGGTCATGCCGACAAGCTGCTGCGCAACCGGATTGAGCGAGGTCACCAGGCCTGCGGCGTCGGTGGTGATCACCGCGTCGGCGATACTGGCGAGAACCACGCGCTGCCGCTCCTCGCGCTCGAAGGCGGCATCGCGCTCGGCGGCTTCGCGCTGCCCGATCTCGCGCTGCAGCTTGTGGTTGATGGCTCGCAGCTGCCGCGCCTGCCACTCGATCTGTCGCTTCTTCCGGAACAGGTCGATGAAGATGCGTATCTTGGAGCGCAGTACCTCCGCATTCACCGGCTTGATCAGGTAGTCCACCGCGCCGCTGGCGTAGCCTTCCAGAATCTGCGCCTGATCGGGCTGGTAGGCGGTGATGAAGATGATGGGGATATCGCGCGAGCGCTCACGCTCTCGAATGAGGCGCGCAGTCTGTATACCGTCCAAGGCAGGCATGTTGATATCGAGCAGAATGACGGCGAAGTCTCCGGTCAGGAGATGCTTCATTGCCTCCACACCCGATTGCGCGGTCACCAGCTCCAGGCCGACACCGGACAGCACCGCATCCAGCGCGGCAAGGTTGGCCGCATCGTCGTCGACCAACAGCACGCGCGCGAGTCCATTCGCGTCGAGACGGTCCGAGCCGGACTCGGCTGCAGCGTTCATTTCGACTCCCGGACCGCCGGGCGCCGCCGGCCGTCAGCAAACTCTCTGGTAGACATGGACTCCGTCACTCCATTCGCGGAAGCGATTGGACAGCAGGCCGGCTGCGTCTCGGTCGCTGCGGCCAAGGGCCAGTAGGCCGGAAAGCGACAGGCTTTGCGTTATCACACCGAGCGCGCCGCGCAGCACGCCGCCCGATACGCCAGACAGGGCGTCACGGCACAGGATGAGGTTGAACTCGTTGAAGCTGTATCCCGACTCGAGGCTGAATTGCCCCCACACGATAGCGCGCTTGAACCGGCGCGCTATCGCCACGCTGCCGCCGGACTTCTCGATGAACGCGTCGAATCGGTGCATGCCCCCGATCATCCGGTAATTGCGCTGTGCCAGGCGCACGCTCGCAGGGGCCAGCGAACCCGCCTGCGCGCAAGCCAGGCGCTGCGCATCGGCCTCCGTCGCGTAGATGCGCGAGCGGCTCAACAATCCTCCCTCCTCCAGGAGAATGGCCGTCGAGTACAGGTCGCTCGCGTCGCCGCACTGGGCCGCCCACACGCTGACGAACGGGTAGGTGCGCAGCCACGGGATGATGCGTTGCCTGAATGCTTGGAAGAAGGCGAGATCGCCGAACAGCTCGAGCCTGGAAGCTTCCAGCATCGCGACCGCTTGCCGGCCAAGATCCGAGTCCTGCAGGGCCTCGTGCAGCAAGGCGGCGAGGCTGGGCAGCCTGCGCGCCACCAGCAACTCGCCCACCGCCTCCGCCACGAGCTTGCGGGAGCAGTGGCGGAAGTCGGCTGCATACGCCTGTTCCAGACCCAGCAGCAGCAACTCGATCTCCAGTTGCGAAGCGTCGCCGAGCGACGCCGCGGCGGCGCCCGCATTCACGCCAGTGCGCCCAGTTTGGGGCTCAGCCATACGCGCAGAAGGGAGATCAGCCGGCCGGTCTCGACGGGTTTGGTAATGTAGTCGGAGGCGCCGGCCTCGATGCATTTCTCGCGATCGCCCTTCATCGCCTTCGCGGTCAGAGTGATGATCGGCAGCTTGCTGAAGCGGGGATCGGCCCGGATGGCGCGCGTAGTGTCGTAGCCGTCCATCTCCGGCATCATGATATCCATCAGGACAATATCGATGTCGGGCACCTCGTTGAGCAGCTCGATTCCGTCCTTGCCGTTCTCGCTGAAGCAAACGCTCATCTGTTGTCGCTCCAGCACCGTGGTCAAGGCGAATATGTTGCGCACGTCGTCGTCGATGATCAGAACCTTCTTTCCAGCCAGCGCATTGTCGGAGTCGTAGCTCACCGCAAGCATGTGACGCTGGGCTTCGGACAGGCGCGTCACGCGGCGATGCAGGAAGAGTGCGGTTTCGTCGAGGAGCCGCTCTGGCGAGCGCGCATCCTTCACGATTACGCTCTGCGCCAGCCGCCGCAGTTGAGTGACTTCCTTGCGGGTGAGCTCCTTGCCGGTGTACACGACCACCGGTACGTTGCGCAAGCTGGCATCCTCACCGACTGTCCTCAGCAGCTCGAAGCCCGGGACATCGGGCAGGGTCAGGTCGAGGACCACGCAGTCGAATGGTTGTGAGCCCAGGGCCGCTAGGGCTTCGGCGCCGGTCGCCGCCTCGGTAATGCTCACATCGTCGGCCGCCAGAAGTTCGACCAGGCTGCGCCGCTGCGCTTCATTGTCCTCTATGATCAGGAGTTTGCTGCCGGTGCGGGCATTGAAGCTGCGCATGCGGACGAACTCCGCCATCAGGCGCTCACGCGCGATCGGCTTGACCAGGTGCGAGAATGCCCCTTGCCGCAACGCACGGTCGTGCGCGTCCTTGCCCGACAGGATGTGAACGGGAATATGGCGCGTGTCGGCGTCGCGCTTGAGCTGATCGAGAACCGCCCATCCCTCGATATCGGGTAGGGTCAAGTCCAGAAGCACCGCACGGGGCTGGAACTCACGCGCCAGCACCACCGCCGCGCTGCCTTGCAGGGTTACCACGCCCTTGAACCCGCTGTCCCGCGCCGTATCCAGAAGAATGCGAGCGAAGTTGGGGTCATCCTCAACGATCAGCACGCTTTCATCGGTGCTCGATATGACCGCGCGATCGTCCTCGACCGTTGCCGTTGCTTGCGACATCAGTACCGGCTCGGATGCCGTGGGCACGGCCAGCGCATCTTCCCGGAACCGGATAACCTCCTCGCCCGCGCTCGGACCCACCGGCGCGGTCCCGGTCCCGCTCGCTGGCCGGTAGGGAATGTAGAGGGTGAACCGGCTGCCCTTGCCCACTGCACTTTCGACCACGATCTCTCCACCCAGCAGCCGCGCTAGCTCGCGGCTGATGGATAACCCCAGGCCGGTGCCGCCGTAACGCCGGCTGGTGGTGCCGTCGGCCTGCTGAAATGCCTCGAAGATGAGCAGCAGCTTGTCCTGCGCGATGCCCACGCCGGTATCGCTGACACTGAACGCGATCACCATCTCGGCCGCGGCCAGCGCCGCATTGTCGGCACTCCATCCCACCGATGCCTTGGCCACGTCGAGCCGGACGCTGCCCTGCTCGGTGAACTTGAATGCGTTGGACAGGAGGTTCTTGAGAATCTGCTGCAGCCGGATCGGGTCGGTCATGACCGCCCGGGGGAGGTCCGGCGCGAGATCGACTCGGAACTGCAGATGCTTGGCCTCCGCCATGTGGCCGAACGTGCGCTGCACGTAGTCCCGCAACGGCTCGAACCGCATCTCGCTGATCTCCAGCGTGACCGTGCCCGACTCGATCTTGGACAGATCCAGAATATCGTTGATCAACGTGAGCAGATCGGTGCCCGAGCCGTGGATGATCTTGGCGTAGTCGACCTGCTTGTCCGACAGATTGCCGTAAGGATTCTCCGCCAGCTGCTGTGCCAGGATCAGCAGGCTGTTCAAGGGCGTGCGCAACTCGTGCGACATGTTGGCGAGGAACTCGGACTTGTATTTCGAAGACAGGGCAAGCTGCGCGGCCTTGTCTTCGAGCGCGAGGCGCGCCTGCTCGACTTCCCGGTTCTTGTGCTCCACTTCCACGTACTGTTCCGAGAGCAGGCGTGCTTTCTCCGCCAGCTCTTCGTTGGTGTTCTGCAGCTCCTGCTGACGGCTCTGCAACTCCGTCGCGAGTGTCTGCGACTGCTTGAGCAGGCTTTCGGTGCGGCTGTTCGCTTCGATGTTGTTCAACACCACCCCGATGCTCTCCATGAGCTGGTCCAGAAACGCGAGGTGCGTCGCGCTGAACTGATCGAAGGACGCCAGTTCGATCACCGCCTTGACCTCCTGCTCGAAGAGAATCGGCAGCACCACCGCGTTGCGCGGTAGCGCCGCTCCCAACCCGGAAGAGATGCGGTAGTAGGTGCGCGGCACGTTGCTCATGACGATGCGCTTCTGCTCCAGCGCGCACTGGCCCACCAGTCCCTCGCCGGTCCGGAACTCCGAGGCCAACGCCTTTCGGGCCCGATAGCCGTAGGCGGCTACCAGCTTGAGCCGTCCTTCGGCAGCGGCCGATTCCATCAGGTAGAAGACACCGAGCTGCGCGCCGACCAGCGGAGCCAGCTCCGAGAGAATCAGCTTGACCACGGTTTCCAGTTCGCGCTGGCCTTGCAGGAGGCGTGTGAAGCGGGCCAGGTTGGTCTTGAGCCAGTCCTGCTCGGCGTTCTTCTGGGTGGTCTCCTTCAAGTTGCGGATCATCTCGTTGATGTTGTCTTTGAGCACCGCGACCTCTCCGCTGGCCACTACCGTCACGGACCGGGTAAGGTCCCCGCGGGTCACGGCTGTGGCCACATCGGCGATCGCGCGCACCTGGGTGGTCAGGTTGGCGGCGAGCTGATTCACGTTGTCAGTGAGGTCTTTCCAGGTCCCCGAGGCGCCGGGCACGTTGGCCTGGCCGCCCAGCTTGCCCTCGACGCCGACTTCGCGCGCAACGGTGGTCACCTGGTCGGCAAACGTGGCCAAGGTGTCGGTCATCTCGTTGATGGTGTTGGCAAGCGCTGCGATCTCCCCGCGCGCCTCCACCGTGAGCTTCTTGTTAAGCTCGCCCTGGGCGACGGCCGTTACCACCCCGGCGATGTTGCGCACCTGATCGGTCAGGTTGGCGGCCATCACGTTGACCGAATCGGTGAGATCCTTCCACGTCCCCGCCACCCCCTTCACCTGGGCCTGCCCGCCGAGCTTGCCCTCGGTTCCGACCTCGCGGGCGACCCGCGTGACTTCCGAAGCGAAGGAGTTGAGCTGGTCGACCATCACGTTGATGGTGTCCTTGAGCTGCAGGATCTCGCCTTTCACATCGACCGTGATCTTCTTCGACAGGTCGCCGCCGGCCACCGCAGTGGTGACCTCCGCGATGTTGCGAACCTGCCCGGTTAGATTGCCGGCCATCGAGTTGACCGAATCGGTCAGGTCCTTCCAGGTGCCGCCGACGCCTCGCACCTGCGCTTGGCCTCCGAGCTTGCCCTCGGTGCCGACCTCGCGTGCGACCCGCGTCACCTCGGAGGCGAACGAGTTGAGCTGATCGACCATGACGTTGATAGTGTTCTTCAACTCGAGGATCTCGCCCTTGACGTCCACCGTGATCTTCTTGGACAGGTCCCCGTTGGCCACCGCCGTGGTGACCTCGGCGATGTTGCGCACCTGCGCAGTCAGATTGCTCGCCATGAAGTTCACAGAATCGGTCAGGTCCTTCCACGTCCCGGCCACTCCCTTGACCTGCCCCTGCACGCCGAGCTTGCCTTCGGTGCCGACTTCGCGCGCGACCCGGGTGACTTCCGAAGCGAACGAATTGAGCTGGTCCACCATGACGTTGATGGTGTCCTTCAGCTCCAGGATCTCGCCCTTGACGTCCACCGTGATCTTCTTGGACAGGTCGCCGCGCGCCACTGCCGTGGTCACCTCGGCGATGTTGCGCACCTGGGCCGTGAGGTTGCGCGCCATCGAATTGACGGAATCGGTCAGGTCCCCCCAGGTGCCCGCGACACCCTGAACATACGCCTGCCCGCCGAGCTTGCCCTCCGTTCCCACCTCCTGCGCGACACGCGTGACCTCGGAAGCGAACGAGTTGAGCTGATCGACCATGACGTTGATGGTGTTCTTCAGCTCGAGGATCTCGCCCTTGACGTCGACGGTGATCTTCTTCGACAGGTCCCCGCGCGCCACCGCCGTCGTCACTTCGGCGATATTGCGCACCTGTGCGGTGAGGTTGCCCGCCATGAAGTTGACCGAGTCGGTCAGGTCCTTCCAGGTGCCGGCCACGCCTTTCACTTCCGCCTGTCCGCCGAGCTTGCCCTCGGTCCCGACTTCACGCGCCACGCGGGTGACCTCGGCCGCGAACGAGCTGAGCTGATCCACCATCACGTTGATGGTGTCTTTGAGCTCCAGGATCTCGCCTTTCACATCCACCGTGATCTTCTTGGAGAGGTCTCCGCGCGCCACCGCGGTAGTCACCTCTGCGATGTTGCGCACCTGAGCCGTGAGGTTCGCCCCCATCACGTTCACGGAGTCAGTGAGATCCTTCCACGTGCCGCCTACGCCCTTGACTTGCGCCTGCCCCCCGAGCTTGCCCTCGGTGCCGACCTCGCGGGCCACACGGGTCACTTCCGAGGCGAAAGAGTTGAGCTGGTCCACCATCACGTTGATGGTGTTCTTCAGCTCCAGGATCTCGCCCTTGACGTCGACGGTGATCTTCTTGGACAGATCGCCATTGGCCACGGCCGTGGTGACATCGGCGATGTTGCGCACCTGGCCGGTCAGGTTGCTGGCCATCGAGTTGACCGAGTCGGTCAGGTCCTTCCAGGTCCCCGCCACACCCTGGACATTAGCCTGTCCGCCCAGCCGTCCCTCGGTGCCGACCTCCCGGGCCACCCGCGTGACTTCCGAGGCGAAGGAGCGGAGCTGATCCACCATTACATTGATGGTGTCTTTGAGCTGTAGGATCTCGCCGCGGACGTCCACCGTGATTTTCTTGGACAGATCGCCATTGGCCACGGCCGTGGTGACATCGGCGATGTTGCGCACCTGGGCGGTGAGGTTTCCGGCCATCGAATTGACCGAGTCGGTGAGATCCTTCCAGGTCCCCGCGACGCCCTTGACTTTCGCCTGTCCGCCGAGCTTGCCCTCCGTACCCACCTCGCGCGCGACCCGCGTGACTTCCGAAGCGAAGGAGCTCAGCTGTTCGACCATGGTGTTCGCGGTCTTCGCCGTACGCAGGAACTGCCCCTCCAGCGGGCGCCCATCCACATCCAGCGCCATCGATTGCGAGAGATCGCCCTGCGCCACGGCGCCGATGATGCGCGCCATCTCGGTCGTCGGCCGGACCAGATCGTCGATCAACGTGTTGATGGACTGGACCATCGTGCCCCACCCGCCCGCCACGCCCACGGCGGCTGCCCGCTGGGAGAGCTTGCCCTCCCGCCCGACCACGCGACTGACCCGATCGAACTCCTTCGCTACACGCTCGTTCGCGTCGATGATGTCGTTCAGGACGTCGGCGATCTTGCCGGAGATTCCGGTCAGATCGGGAGGTAAGCGCACGGACCAGTCGCCCTTGCGGAACGCCACCAATGTGCTGAGCAGCTGACGATCGAAGGCGGTGTCTACGGTGGCGTACGCGCTGGCCATGCTCCCTCCTCTCTTGTCGTGGGCGTCAGATCGATGCCGCCGACGCTCGAGCTTCGGCATCGGAGACTCTACTGTGCGACCCTGCACAGCTTCCCGAATGTCCGTGCTGCGGCGCCTGGGCTACGTGGCCGGAAGCGCTCGCGACGCAAACTGCGTTCCCTGCCGACCGCCGCATCTCGAGTTGCACTTGCAACGAACTGATCTTGCGCATGTTCCCGCATCGCGTGCCGGGGTCCGCACGCTGGCAAGCGCAGGAAGGCCTTACGCCGAGCAGGTAAGATTTGCCTGCACACCGTGAAAAGTTTGCTTGCCGCCAGGCGCCGGCGTCGGCACTATCGAGCGAAATCATTGTCCCAGGGGGTTCGCACGAATCTTGCGGCTGATCGCTTACGAAAGGCTTTTTGGCGCCGGCCTTTCTTCGAGACCGGTCGGCAGCACGATGATCAGCCTCGCAACCCGCGCACGGCTGATGCCTTCCCTCACCACGCATACCCGCCGGTCGACGGCAGCGTTCATGGCCGCCCTGGCCACGCTGGTGGCACTGGCCGCGATAGCGCTATGGGAAA
>DAIQQA010000294.1:0-3442 GCA_036787045.1 Burkholderiales bacterium
TCGCATCATGATCCGCTTCAGCACCAACACGATCTTCGATCAAGGCGTCTTCAACATGCAGCGCAGCCAGTCCACCCTGGTGGAGCTGCAGGACCAGATCGCGACCGGCAGGCGCGTGCGCACACCTGCCGACGATCCGGTCGCGGCGGCGCGCTCTCTGGAAGTGGAGCAGTCCCAGGCCATCAGCGAGCAGTACATCCGCAACGGCGACAGCGCGGAGACAGCCCTGGGGCTGAGCGAAAATGCATTGATCTCGGTCACCACGCTGATCCAGGATGTGAGGACGCTGGCGATCAACGCCGGCGACGGTGCGCTCTCCGAGAAGGAGCTGAACAGCCTCGCCGTCGAGCTGCGCGCGCGCTACCAGGACCTGCTGGGGCTCGCCAACAGCACGGATGGCAACGGCCAGTACCTGTTCTCCGGCTACCAGGGGGCGACGCGGCCCTTTACCGAGACCGCTCCCGGGGTGGTGGCCTACGCCGGCGACCAGGGCGCGCGCCTGGTGCAGATCTCCGCCTCGCGCCAGATCGCCGTGAGCGATGCCGGTAGCGATATCTTTCAGGCGATCCGCAACGGCAACGGCACCTTCGTGACCGCCGCGGGGGCGACCAATGCCGGAACTGGCATCGTGAGCCCGGGCACGGTGGTGAACCAGACCGCCTGGGATGCGGCGGGCAATCCGCGCGACTTCACCGTGGTGTTCCATGTCGACAGCACCACGGTGCCGCCGACCACGACCTACGACATCGTCGACAACGTCAACGGAATTTCGCTCACCACCGGCGCTGCGCCGGGGGCCGGCCCGTACCTTCGCACCTACAGCGACGGGGCCGCCATCGACCTGTCGCAGCAGGCGCCGCCGGACACCAACCCGACCAGCTTCGACTTCGGCGCGCAGCTCTTCGTCGAGGGCCAGCCCGCAGACGGCGACAGCTTCACGGTCCAGGCCAGCACCAACGAGGACCTGTTCGAAACCATCTACGACCTCATCACAACGCTGGAGACCGGAGGCGGGGGCGCGACCTCCAACGCCCGCCTGACCAACGGCATCAACACGGCGCTGTCCAACCTCGACAACAGCCTCGACAACGTGCTGCGCGTGCGCTCAGCCATCGGCACGCGCCTGCGCGAGGTGAGCGACACCCAGGCCGGCCAGTCCGATCTGATCCTGCAGCACCAGACCACCGTGTCGCAACTGCGCGATCTGGACTACGCGAAAGCCATTTCCGACCTCACCCGCCAGCAGCTCACCTACGAAGCTGCGCAGAAGTCCTTCGTGCGGGTGCAGGAGCTGTCGCTGTTCAACTTCCTGTAACAATCCAGTCCAAGTGCAGGCAGGGGTGGCATCAGCCATCCGCGATATCTCTGCGCAGCGAGGCGGGAGGCGTCGAGTCCGGGGTGATCCGTCCAACGGACGAGAGCAGTCGACCGGGTGGTGAAATGCCGGCGGCAGCCGGGTTTCATCCCTTGGTCCACAGGCGCGTGATCAACCCTTTGAGCCCAGTGCCTGTACTTGCTGCCTCGCCATGTTCTGCCACCGGCTGCTGTGGCTCTGGCGGTTCTCGCGACGATCGAGCGGGTCGTGCGCCGGCGGCGTCTGGCTGCTGCGTCGAAGCGGCCGAGAGATCGCGCGGTTGCACCCAAGCGGCCAAGCCTTCGATCAAGGCGCTGCCACCAGAGTCGATGCCGATGATCTGGCAGTACTTGCGCCCGATGTCGAGCGAGTGCTGGATGAGTGCGGGCAGATGATCCGCTGCGCGCGGCAGCGTGGGGCGGAAACGCGCGATGAGGTTCGCCAAGGCCTGCGCGCGATAGGCTTCGGGGGTGCGCCACGATGCATCGCAGATCTCCCGGGCAAACGCAGCGCAATGGGCAATCCTCTCGAGCTCGGTCGTCGCTTCTGGCAGTACGCCCTCCGGCAGCGGTCGCATGGCATGCAGCACAGTTTCCGAAAAGTTCCAGCGGCGCGCAATCTCGGTGCCAAGCTCGTCGAAGCTGATACCAAGGATCTGGCGCGACGCCGATAGTTCATTCTCGCCCTGAGCTCGGGTGATCCTGACGATCTCGTCGTAGTCCTCGGAGAAGTAGTAGATACAGAGGATCTCGCCCAAGCGGCTGAGCATCGAGCAGATAAACATCTCTTCGACATTGGCAAGGCCAGCCATGCGGCCAAGGTTGCGCCCGACCACGCCGGCGATGAAGGCGCCAACCAGGACCTCCGGAAGACCGGGGTGCATCGACCTGCCCTGGGGCGGGGCGGAAAGCATCAGACCGGTGGCGACAGCGCGCACCTGGTCGAAGCCAAGTATCGTAATGGCCTGGGAGACGCTTGTGATCCGTCCATTGCCTCCTATCGCGGCAGAGTTCACCAATTTGAGCAGTTTGTTGGTGAGAGCGAAGTCCTGGAGGACCAGATTGGCGAGCTTCTGCGCCGGGATGGCGTTTGCGTCGCTGGTCAGTCGGCTGATCTCCGCGATACGCTGAGAGAGGGCAGGGAAGTCGGCTTTGTGCCGCATGCGACGCAGCAGGAACTCCACCGTGCTGTGAGTGGAAGCAGCGCTCAACTCTGTCCGCGCACCGGTCGTCGACGGAACGCGGAAGCGGTCGAGTGCCTCCTTCATGGCGCGTCCATCCGGGAAACGGGCCTCGCGGTTCTTATCGACGGCGCGACGGACGATTTCGTCCAATCGCGGATCGATGTGAGCTTGGCGTTGAGAAGGTTGGGGAATCGACGCGTTGAGGGTCCGGTACGCAGTGCTGCACTCGTCCGCGCCGCTGATCGCGCGCTCCCCGGTCAGCATTTCGTAGAAGACGAGCCCGAGTGCAAAAACGTCGGTGCGGAAGTCGGGTCCATTGCTCTCGAAGAGCTCGGGTGCCAGATACCCCACGGTACCGGCTGGAACTGGCTTGGCGCTCGCGCGCACATCGCGCGAAATCCCGAAGTCCATGATGCGCGGTGCGCCGGAATGGGCCAACAGTATGTTCGAAGGAGTGATGTCGCCGTGCACCAGCCCCTTGGCATGTGCATGGGCAATCCCTGCCAGGATCTGGCTCATCACCACGACGGCGCGGGCGAGCGGCAGGGGACCATCTGCGCGCAGGATCTGACGGAGGGTTTGCCCCTCGACGTACTCGAATACGATATAGGGCGTGGCGCCTTCGCTGCCCACCTCGTAGACGGGAATGATGTTCGGGTGAGACAGTCGACTCGCCGTGCGAGCCTCCCGCATCAGGTTCTGGACGCGTTCTCCGTCGCTGTCCGTGCTGAGCGTTAGGGTTTTGATGGCGACCTGGCGGTCGAGCTGCGGATCCGAGGCCAGATATACCACCCCCTGTGCCCCGCGCCCGAGCTGGCGGATCAAACGGAACCTGCCGAGGGTTGCGGTAGGGCTATCTAGCAAGGGACTCGTACCCATGGCGCCGCTGCTCTTCTAGATCGCCG
>DAIQQA010000008.1:0-20131 GCA_036787045.1 Burkholderiales bacterium
CAGCAGAGCAGCCTGGGCAGGCTCGTCGAGGGCCGAGGTGGCCTCGTCCATGAACAGCCAGTTCGGCTTGTGCAGCAGCGCGCGGGCAAAGGCCACACGCTGCTGCTCGCCGCCGGAGAGCTGCATGGACCAGTTGGCCTCCTCCTGCATGCGCGCTGTGAGGCCAGCGAGGCCCACGGCGGTCAGCGCTTCTCTTACCTGCTCTTCGCTGAAGGCATCAGGCGCGGCGGGATAGCTCGCTGCGGCTTGTAGCGTTCCGAGCGGGAAATAGGGCCGCTGCGGCAGGAACAGGCCGTGGAAGCTCTTCGGCAGACGCACGCGGCCGCCGCCGAATGGCCAGATCCCGGCGATGGCGCGGAACAGGGTGGTCTTGCCGGCCCCGGAGGGACCGCGCACCAGCACCCGTGCGCCCTCGGGGATCTCGATGTCGGCCTTGGACAACAGCGTGCGCCCGGTGGGTAGACCAAGGTCGACCTGGTCGAGCTGGAGTGCGCTGCCTTCGCCCTGCTCCACTGCCACACCGGGATTCTCGCGCTGCTGTTTCTGCGCGGTGACTACGGCGGTGTGGAAGCCGGTGAGACGGTCGACCGTGGCTTTCCACGACGCGAAGGTGCTGTACGCGCCGATGAACCACGACAGCGCGCCCTGCACTTGGCCGAACGCGTTGGAGATCTGGATCAGTCCGCCGAGCGGGATGGCCCCCGAGAAGTAGCGTGGCGCGCCGACCAGGAACGGGAAGATCACGGCAATCTGGTTGTAGCCGATGGTGAAGAAGTTGAGAATTTTTTGTCGCTTCATCAGCGCCCACCAGTTGCCGACTACGTGCGTGAAGCGCTCGCGGAAGCTCTGCAGCTCGCCCGGCTCGCCGCGGTACAAGGCCACGCCTTCGGTGTTCTCGCGGAAGCGCACCAGGTTGAAGCGGAAATCGGCCTCAAAGCGCTGCTGGTTGAAGTTCAGCAAGATCAGCGGCTTGCCCAGCTTGTGGGTCATCCACGTACCGACGATCGCGTAGACCAGCGCCACCCAGACCATGTAACCTGGGATCTCGAAGCTGCGTCCTGCCAGCGGAACGGTCAGCGCACCGGACAGCACCCACAGGATGCCGACGAAGGACACCAGCGTGACCGCAGCGTTCAGGAACCCCAGCGACAGGCTGAGCGAATCGTCCACGAACAGCTTCATGTCCTCCGAGATGCGCTGGTCCGGGTTATCGGTCTGCTTGCCGGTGAGCTGCATGCGGTAGTAGGTGCGCTGGGACAGCCACTCCTGCAGATAGCGATCGGTCATCCAGCGCCGCCAGCGGATCTGCAGCATCTGGTTCAGGTAGAAGGCGTACACCGCCACCACGATGTAGCTCGATGCCAGCACGCAGAACTTGAGCATCTGCTTGAAGAACTCGGCCTGCTTCTTGTCCTGCAGCGCGTTGTAGAAATCGTTGTACCAGCTGTTGAACTGGACGTTCAGGTAAACCAGACCCAGAGTGAGCACGATGATGGTGATGAGCAAGGTCCTGCCGATCAGCTTCTCGCTGGCGGTGAACCTGAGCCCGAAGAACCGCAGCGTGTCTTTGTCCTCAGCGAACCAGTAGGGCTTCAGCAGCGCCCACAGGTCCTTCCAGAAACCGGGTCGGGTCTTGATGAACATGATCAGTCCAGGGTTGGCGTTGTGTTTGCGCTCTCGCGTGTACGGCCGATCACGCGCCGCGGATGCGCGACAGCGTGCTCGTGGTGGAGCGTTCGAAGAGGAAGGGAATGGAGTGCACGCTGCCGCCCCAGGAGCGCACCTCGGCTGCGCCGACGATTTTGTCGACCGGCCAGTCGCCGCCTTTCACCAGCACATCCGGGCGGCATGCCAGGATCAGCGCGAGGGGGGTGTCGTCGTCGAACCAGGTGACCAGATCCACGCACTGCAGAGCGGCGACGACGGCGGCGCGATCCTCCAGCACGTTGATGGGGCGGTCGTCGCCCTTGCCGAGGCGCTTCACCGAGGCGTCCGTGTTCAGCCCCAGGACCAGGCTCGCGCCCAGGGCGCGCGCTTGCGCCAGATAGGTGACGTGACCGCGGTGCAGGATGTCGAACACGCCATTGGTGAAGACGAGCGGGCGCGGTAGGCAGGTGGATCGCGCCGGCAGCTGCTCGGGGGGGCAGAGCTTTGCTTCGAACTCGGGGCTGGTCACCGTTGCCATGTTACCAGCCTCGGGGGGCTGCTCAGGCGGCCTGCTCCAGGGGCGCCAGGCGGGCGGCCAACTCCTTGCGGTAGCGGTTCAGCTCGGCCACGTTCCTGATGCTGCGTTCGAACAGGGATGACAGGTTGCGCAGGATCATGCTGACCACCTTGGATTCCCATTCCCGGTCGAAGCGGATCTGCCGGTCGAGCCAGCGCTCCAGCCACTCCGGGTCCGGCAGGCGGCTCTGCACGGTGTCCTGCGGAAACAGCTCCCGGTTCACGTGCAGATTGGTTGGATGCAGCGCTTTCTGGCTGCGGTGGCTGCTCGCCATGAGCAACCCGATCTTCGCGAAGGCCGCGCGCGCGGCATCGCCGCCGTTGGCCAGCGCCCGCTTCATGTACTGCAGGTAGGCCCCCGCATGGCGCGCCTCGTCGCGGGAAATGGTCTCGTAGATGCGCTTGACGACTGGCTCCGTGTGCCACTGCGCGGCGCGGCGGTACCAGTGGTTGAGCCGAATCTCGCCGCAGAAGTGCAGCATGAGCGTCTCGTAGGGCGGCGCCGGGTCGAACTCGAAGCGCACGGCATGCAGCTCCTGCTCGGTAGGTGCGAACTGCGGGCGGAACCGGTTCAGGTATTCCATCAGCACGAGCGAGTGCTTCTGCTCCTCGTAGAACCACACCGACATGAAGGCCGAGAAGTCGCTGTCGCCGCGATTGTCGCGCAGGAACATCTCGGTGGCAGGCAGCGCCGACCACTCGGTGATTGCGTTCATCTTGATGGTCTGCGCCTGCTCGTCGCTGAGCTTGTCGGTCTCGAAGGCCGCCCAGGGGATGTCCTGGTCCATACTCCAGCGCACGCGCTCGAGCGATTTGTATATCTCGGGATAGAGCATTGAGTTACGCAACGCCTTCTTCGGCCGGGTGCTTCCTGCGCAGCTTGCGGCACCGGTCTGAGCAGAACTTCACGCCTTGCCAGCTGAGTGCCCATTTCTTGCGCCACGTCATCGGACGGCCGCAGACGATGCACGCCTTGCGAGGCAGGTTGGACTTGTCGGGCATGCTCGAACCCTCTAGTAGTTTGTTCGTTGGCAGGGTGTTGAGAGACGCAGGGGTGCAGCGTGTGTTGCCTTTTCAACAGCCCGTTACAGGCTCGCGTGCAACGCGCGCCAATCTTTCACGCGATCGATCAGCCCTTCGAGCGAGCCCACCAGATCCACGCCCGCGACCGGCCTGCGCAAGCGCTCGATACACGCGCCACCAGCCCAGATCGCAACGGGGGAGGGCAGCAGCGTGCGCAGCTCGGTCAGTCCCGCTACCGCCGCCTTCTCGCCGAACACCGAGCTGAAGGACAACGCAACGATGTCGACACGGTGCGCCACCGCGGCGCGCACGATGTCGCTGCAGGGCGTTTCTGTGCCCAAGGGCACGCAGGCGGCGCCCTCCATGGCGAGCAGCGACTCGACCATGAGCAGGCCGAGGCTGTGTGGCTCGTGAGGAAGGGAGGTGAGCAGCACGCGTGGCGCCCGCCCCTGTGGCTGGATCGACGAGACGGCGTTGCGCAGCAGGCTCTGGATCTGCTCCGTATACAGGTGCTCCTCGAACACGGCGATCTCGCCGCGCATCCAGGCTTCGCCGACGGCCAGGTTCAGCGGCGCCACCGTGCTGAGCACGAACTGCTGCAGACCCTGCTTCATCAATGTCTGGGACAGGTGGCGGCGCAGTTCGGGCAGCTGGTGGGCTTTGATCAGACGCAGAAAGACTTCCAGCTCAATGCTGGTTCCTGGACCGGCGTCCCGCAGGCTGCCCAGCGTGACGAGGTCGTCCAGTGAGTGCTGCATGATCCTCCCTGGCCGGTGCCCGCGATCCATCAAGCGCTTGATCAGGCGCAGTTTCTCGACCTGCTCAAGGGGGTAGACGCGCTCTCCGTGCGCGTCGCGCAGGGGTTCCGGAAAACCGTAGCGGCGCTCCCACATCCGCAGGGTGTCCTTCGACAGGCCCGTGTCGCGCTCGACGGCGCTGATATTCAGCGTCAATTCAGGGGGATGCGTTTCTGCCATCGATGAAGTGTGTCCATTTACTACTTTGTCCAGGACAAATATTTGACATCAGCCAATTCGTGCGGATATTATAGCGCCGCACTGCAATTCTGACTAGGACAAAATGTGAGAGCGACAATGATCCTCCTGGCCGCCCTCGGGCCAGCGATGACGGCGGGAGCCGCGCTGGCAGAGGAGCGGCCGGGCCAGACCGTCCTGTTGACCGCGCTCGCCGCGGTGTGTTCGACCCAGACCGGAGCGCCCGCGGCCGTCCCGGCGCCACGCCTCTCGGCTTCGGCACAGCCGGGCCGGCCCGACGTCGGGCGACTCGAGGAGTACCTGTCCTTGCACGCGCATGCGGTGCGGGGGAACGGTATCTCGCCGTGGCTGGAGTTGCCCGCCACCTCGAAATAGAAGGCATCACTGCCGAGAAGACGAATGAACGCCCCAGAGAAATTTTTCCTGCCCGACATTCAATCGGTGTCCGATGGCCGGCGCATCGCCATCAACCGGGTGGGCGTCAAGGGCATGCTGCATCCGCTGCGCATTCGCACTTCGGCGGGGGACGATCAGCACACCGTCGCGCACGTGGATATGTATGTCGGGCTGCCCGATCATGTGAAGGGCACGCACATGTCGAGGTTCATCGAGGTGCTCCAGGCGCATCACGGCGCGCTGGACCACGCCAGCTTCCGCGCCCTGACCGTACGGATGCTGGAGCGGCTCGAGGCCGACAGCGGCTACATCGAGATGCGCTTTCCCTTCTTCATCCGCAAGCGCGCTCCCGTGTCCGGCGTGGAGAGCCTGCTCGACTATCGCGCGACGCTGCGCGCCGAAGTCGCGCCGACGGCGGGCTACCGTCTGACGGTGCAGGTGCAGGTGCAGGTGCCGGTCACCAGTCTGTGTCCCTGCTCGAAGGAGATCTCGGACTACGGCGCCCACAACCAGCGCTCCCACATCACGATCGCCGCCCGGCTGGCCGGCGACATGACGCTGGAAGAGCTGGTGCGCATGGCCGAGGAAGAAGCCTCGTGCCAGCTCTGGGGACTGCTCAAGCGTCCCGACAAGAAGTACGTGACCGAGCGGGCCTATGACAACCCGAAGTTCGTCGAGGACCTGGTCCGCGACATCGCGCTGCGGCTGAACCGGGACGAGCGGGTGCGCGCCTATGTCCTCGAGTCCGAAAACTTCGAGTCCATTCACAACCACTCGGCATACGCCCTGGTGGAACGTGACAAGGACCGGGAGCAGACACGAGCCGGACGCGGCGAGCAGCCCTTCGCTGGGTTCGGCTCACCCTGGTCGGAGTCGACAAGTTAAGCCCGCGGGGCCAGGCCGGGGCGGGTCGTCTCCTCCTCCTCCCCAACTCGTTCTAGCCTGAACAGCCCCGCGGCACCACCCTCAGGCGCCGGGCTCGAGCCCGGCGCCTGCACGATGCGAATTGCGCATGCATGCCCGGTCGCCCCGGCGCCATGCGTGCGCCAATCAGGCGGAAGAAGGCAGCAATGAAGGCAGGCAAGGTTGCGGTTATCGGGTCGGGCATCTCGGGCCTGTCGGCGGCATGGTTGCTGGCGCGCAGGTTCGACGTCACCCTGTACGAGTCCGGAGATTGGCTGGGCGGCCACACGCACACGGTGGACGTCAGCCTGGATGGCACGACGGCGCCGGTGGACACCGGCTTTCTGGTGTTCAACGACCGCACCTACCCCAACCTCATCGCCCTGTTCCGGCATCTGGACGTGACCGACGCGCCCAGCGACATGTCCTTCAGCGTGCGCATCGAGCAGGAAGGCCTGGAGTGGGCCGGCAACTCGCTCGCCGCGCTGTTCGCGCAGAAGTCCAATCTGATGCGCCCCGAGTTCTGGGCCATGCTGCGTGACATCCTGCGCTTCAATAGTCAGGCCAGCGGCCTGATCGAAGGCGGCCGGCTGCCGGCCGGCTCGCTCGGGGAGTTCCTCGACCGGGGCGGCTACGGGAGCGCATTCAGGGACTGGTATCTGCTGCCCATGGCGGCGGCTATCTGGTCCTGCCCTACCCAGCAGATGACCGCTTATCCCGCCGCCACCTTCCTGCGCTTCTGCCACAACCACGGCCTTCTGCAGATCAACGGCCGCCCCAAGTGGCGCACTGTGCGCGGCGGCGGGCGCGAGTACGTGCGCAAACTGGTTGCTGGCCTCTCCGATGTGAGGCTGGCCACGCCGGTACGCCAGGTTCGCCGGTTGGCGGCAGGCGTCGAAGTGGACTCGGAGCGTGGCTGCGAGCGCTTCGACCACGTCGTACTCGGCTGTCACAGCGACCAGGCCCTCCGGCTGCTGTCCGACGCGGATGCCGACGAGCAGCGCATCCTCGGCAGCGTGCGCTACCAGCCCAACCGGGTGGTGCTGCACACCGATGCGACGTTCATGCCGCGGGCGCGCGACGCCTGGGCGTCGTGGAACTACGCGTCGGGCGAAGGCCGGGTCGGCACGCGCCCGGTGAGCGTGAGCTATTGGTTGAACTCCCTGCAGCCGCTGCCGTTCAAAACGCCCGTGATCGAGACGCTGAACCCATTCCGTGAGCCCGACCCCGCCCGCGTGCTGGCGAGGTTCGAGTACAGCCACCCGATGTTCGACGGACCGGCGATTCGGGCGCAGGCGCAGCTGCCGGGAATCCAGGGACGCCGGCGCACGTGGTTCTGCGGGGCATGGACCGCCTACGGGTTCCACGAGGACGGTCTGCGCTCGGGCCTCGCAGTCGCCAACGGCCTCGGGGTGCGCGCGCCGTGGCAGAGCGAAGTCGAGCTGGCTGCGTAGAGGCTCCCGACACCCTGCATCCAATAGCCATGCGCCCGCTCCTGTTCTTCGGCCAGGTCATGCACTCGCGTCTGCGCCCGCGGCGCAACCGCTTCGTCTACCGCGTGTTCTTTCTCAGAGTGCGCACCGACCGCATCGACGCGCTGCGCGGTCCGCTGTTCTCGGTGGACCGCTGGAATCTGTTCAGCCTGCATCGACGCGACCACGGTGCGCGCGACGGTTCCGAGCTGGAGCCGTGGATCCGTGGCCTGCTGGCGCGCGAGGGCCTGGACAGCGCGGACGGCGAGATCTGGCTGCAGACCTTTCCGCGCATGCTCGGCTACGTGTTCAACCCGGTGAGCTTCTGGCTCTGTCACGATCGTGCCGGGGCTCTGCGCGCAGTGCTGTGCGAGGTGAGCAACACGTTCGGGGAGCGCCACAACTACCTGCTGGCGCATCCCGACCAGCGTCCGATCCTGCCGGGCGAGCGCCTGACTGCACGCAAGGTGTTTCATGTCTCGCCGTTCTGCGAGGTGGAGGGGCGCTACCGCTTCCAGTTCGATCTGGAGGACGCCGCCTGCGCGGTGCGGATCGACTATGATGATGCGCAGGGTCCGCTGCTGGCCACTGCAGTGCGCGGCCGCAGCCAGGTACTGACCGCGCGCAGCCTGGCGCGCGCCTTTCTCGGCTATCCCTGGATGACGCTGGGCGTGATCCTGCGCATCCATTGGCAGGCGCTGCGCCTCTGGATCAAAGGCGTGCCGTTCTTCAGCAAGCCCCTGCCCCCGATCCAGGAGACCACTCGATGAGCGACAAGGCCGTCTCCCTCAACCTGCGCACCGTGGGCAGTATGCCGCGGCCGGCTCGCCTGTTGTTCGCGATCCTCTCGCGCCTGCGCTACGGGCGGCTCGAGATCGTCGCGCCCGGCGGCCAGAGCTTCTCGTTCCCGGGCGCACTGCCTGGCCCGGACGCCTCGCTCAAGCTGGACGACTGGGATGTGTGCGCGGAGATCCTGCGCTCCGGCGACATCGGCTTCGCCGAGACCTACCTGTCCGGCCGCTGGGTGACGCCCGACCTCACCGCCGTGCTGTCACTCGCGGCGCTGAACAACGGTGCGCTGGAAGAAGCGATCTACGGCAAGTTCTTCGGCAAGCTGCTCTACCGCCTGCGCCATCTGCTGCGTATGAACACGCGTGCCGGGAGTCAGCGCAACATCCACGCCCACTATGACCTGGGCAACGACTTCTATCGACGTTGGCTCGACCAGACGATGACTTATTCGTCGGCGCTGTTCGCGGGCGATTTCGACTGCAGCCTTGAGGATGCCCAACTCGCCAAGTACGAGCGCATCCTGGCGCTGCTCGATCCACGGCCGGGCAGCCTGATCCTGGAGATCGGCTGCGGCTGGGGAGGATTCGCCGAGTATGCGGCCCGCACGCGGGGCTGCAGGGTGCACGGCATCACCATCTCACGCCGGCAGCTGGAGTTCGCGCGGCAGCGCGTCCGCGATGCCGGCCTGGACGACCGCGTCACGTTGGAGTTCTGCGACTACCGCGACGTGCACGGGCGCTACGACAATGTCGTTTCCATCGAGATGTACGAGGCCGTGGGGGAGCGCTTCTGGCCGGCCTACTTCGGCACGCTCCGTGACCGCCTGAAGCCCGGTGGGCGTGCGGTGGTCCAGGCCATCACCATCGCCGAGGAGCGCTTCGAGCGCTACCGCCACAGCACCGACTTCATCCAGCAGTTCATCTTCCCTGGAGGGATGCTGGCGTCGCCGTCCGTGCTGCACGCGCAGGCCAGCCGCGCCGGGCTCGCGGTGCGCTCGACCCATGCCTTCGGCCTCGATTACGCGGAGACGCTCAGGCGCTGGAACCAGCGGTTCAACCAGGCCTGGAGCGAGATTCAGCCGCACGGGTTCGACGCGCGGTTCAAGCGCCTGTGGAACTTCTATTTGTCCTACTGCGAAGCCGGCTTCCGGTCGCGCAGCACCGACGTCCTGCAAGTGGAGATGAGCCATGCTTAGGTACTCGTCACTGGCCGTTACCGCCTCTCTCCTGTGCGTGCTGGCGGCGGGGCCGGCGCGCGCCGGCGTGGACCTGCCCGGAACGCTCCAGCAGTCTGCGCCTGATCTGCGCCTGGTGGGCAGCGGCAAGATGACCTGGTTCGGCCTGCATATCTACGACGTGGCCCTGTGGGCGTCTGGGCGGAGCGTCGATTTCTCTCAGGCCTTCGCGCTTGCCATCCGCTACTCCCGCGACTTCGGCGGCGATCGCATCGCGCAGCGCAGCGTGGCGGAGATCGAGCGGCTGGGCTATCGCGACGAAGCCAAGCTGGCGCGCTGGGGCCGCGAGATGGCGCGGGTCTTTCCCGACGTGAGCGCCGGCGACAAGCTGACGGGGGTTTACCTGCCTGGCGAGGGCGCGCAGTTCTACTATCAGGATCGCATGGTCGGGACAATCGCCGATGCCGAGTTCGCGCGGGCCTTCTTCTCCATCTGGCTCGATCCGCGCACGCGCGACCCCAGACTGCGCGAGCGGCTGATCGGCCAGGGCTGAAGCCGATTCGCCCGCTCCGGCAATCGACGTGAACCCGGGTCGCCTCAGCAGGCGAGGGCTGTTCGCGTATGCGGCGTTCGCGCTGCCGCTGGCGATGGCCGCGCTGCCGGTCTACGTGCATGTGCCCAAGTTCTACGGCGATGCCCTGGGGATGCCGCTCGCTACGGTCGGGGCGATCCTGCTCGCCTGCCGATTGCTCGATGCGTTCCAGGACCCGCTGCTCGGGTATCTGAGCGACCGCGCGCAGGCGTATCCGCTCGGCCGCCGGCTGCTCATCCTGCTTTCCGTCCCCTTGCTCGCGGCGGGCTTGATTGCCCTGTTCCACCCGCCCGAGGCCGGCGACGTGGCGCTGGGCGTGTGGCTCGCCGTCGCCCTGGTCGTGGTCTACCTCGGATTCAGCATGGGCAGCATCAGCTACTACGCGCTCGGCGCCGAGCTGTCCAGGGACTACCACGAGCGCACACGCATCACCGCGACGCGCGGGGCGCTGGCCGTGGCCGGCGTGCTGCTGGCGGCGGCGGTGCCCGAGCTGCTCTCCGCGCAGATCGGCGCGCAGGCCGGTCTGGCGCTGTTCAGCCTCGCCTTCATTCCCGTTGTGCTGCTCGGGGCGGCTGCGACTGTCCGATATTCTCCGCGCCCTGCCCGCGCGCGTCCGCGCGCCGATGCCCGTGGCATCTACTCGGCCCTGAGGGTGCCCTTCGCCAGCGCGCACTACCGCTGGCTCATTCTGGTTTCCATCCTGAGCGGCATCGCCGCGGCCATCCCCGCCACCCTGATCCTGTTCTACGTTCAGGACGTCCTGCAGCGACCGGACCTGTCCGGCCTGTTTCTGGCGCTGTACTTTGTTCTCGGCGCTGCGGGCATGCCGCTGTGGATTGCAGCCGCGCGCCGGCTCGGCAAGAAGCGCGCTTGGCTGCTGGGCATGGTCTTCAGCGTGATTGCGTTCGTCTGGGCGTTTCTGCTCGGGGCGGGCGACATCGGCGAGTTCGCCGCCGTGTGCGTGCTGTCGGGGCTGGCTTACGGGGCAGAGCTTGCGATTCCGCCCTCTATCCTGGCCGACATCGTCGACCGGGACGAGCGGGCTGCAACTGGCAGCCGGCCCGACGGCGCGTACTTCGGCCTGTGGCAGATGGTGGACAAGCTCAACCTCGCCTTGGCTGCCGGCATCGCTCTTCCCCTGCTGGGCTGGCTCGGCTATCAGCCGGGCGCTTTGCAGGCGCCACAGTCCACCCTCTCGTTCATGTACGCGCTGGTGCCCTGCGGCATCAAGCTCGCCGCCGTCGCCTGCCTGTGGGCCGCTCCGGTCGAGGCGCGCACCGGCGAACCCTCTGGCCTGACGTTGCACGGAGAAACCGCCCCATGAAGCGTTCGCTCACCTCCCGTCTCGTCGCGAGCCTGGTGGCTCTGCTCACCGGTTGCGCTTCGGCGCCCAAGCCGCAGGAATACCGCGACGAGAAACCGGTGCTGGATCTGAAGACTTACTTCGCCGACACAGTCGACGCGTGGGGCTATTTCCAGGACCGCGGCGGCAAGGTCGTGCGCCGCTTCCTGGTGGAGATCGAGTGCAGCTGGAACGGCGAGGTCGGCACGCTGGACGAGCGCTTCACCTATTCGGACGGAACCACCAGCCGGCGCGTGTGGACCATCACCAAGGTGGATGTCAACCGCTACCGGGGCACGGCCGACGACGTGGTGGGCGAAGCCATCGGTGAGGCGTATGGTAACGCCCTGCGCTGGCAGTACACGCTGAAGCTGCCCGTGGACGGCAAGGTCTACGAGGTGCAGTTCGACGACTGGATGTACCTGATGGACGAGCAGGTGATGCTGAACTATTCCACCATGAGCAAGTTCGGCTTCCGGCTGGGCGAGGTCGTGCTGTCGTTCCGGAAGCGCTCCTGACCCATCTGCTGCCTACCTCTCACCACGAAGGCACGAAGACACGAAGAACTGCTGAAAGGGTGGCTCGTGTGTCTGGCAAGCAGGTACATGGTGAGTGGCCGGGTGGAGTTCGCTGAATATTCTGAGGTCAACTTCGTGTCTTCGTGGTGAGCGGTAGATGGCTTTGAATGGCCCGATCAAGGACTGGACCGGCAAGCGGGTCTGGGTCATCGGCGCCAGCCAGGGCATCGGCGAGGCGGTGGCGCGGGCGCTGCTCGCCCGCAAGGCGAAGATCGCGCTGTCGGCACGCGGTCGCGAGCGACTGGAGGAGATCGCACGCGCGGCTGCAGGCGAGTCGCTGGTGCTGCCGATGGACATCACGCAGCCGGAGGAGATCGCGGCGGCGTTCTCCTCCCTGCGCGGGCAGTGGGGTGGGGTCGATCTGGTATTGATCGTGGCGGGCACGCATCGGCCGGTGCGCGCGTGGGAGCTGAAGCGCGACGTCGTGCGCCTGCTGGTCGACACCAATCTGGTCGGGGTGTTCAACGTGCTGGAGGTCATCGTTCCCGGCCTGCTCGAGCAGGGAAGGGGCGGTGTGGGCGTGGTGTCCAGCGTGGCAGGCTATCGCGGGTTGCCCACGGCGCTGGTCTATGGCGCCACCAAGGCCGCGCTGATCAATCTGGCCGAGACCCTCTACCTGGACCTCGAGCCGCGCGGCCTGGATGTCTACCTCATCAATCCGGGCTTCGTGAAAACGCGACTGACGGACAAGAACGAGTTCAAGATGCCGGCGCTGATCAGCCCGGAAGCGGCCGCCGAGCACACCTTGCGCGGCCTGGAGCGCGGCGCCTTCGAGATCCACTATCCAAGGCGCTTCACGCTGGTGATGAAGCTGCTGCGCGTGCTGCCCTACTGGCTGTACTTCCGTGCGGTGCGCGGGCTCACGGGGTTGTAGCGGTGGGGGCCGTCGAACGCCTGGTGGCTTGGTTCGAGTCCTTGACGCCAGCCCGGGTGCAGGAGATGGGCGAGTACTATGCGGCAGACGCCTTCTTCAAAGACCCGTTCAACGAGGTGCGGGGGGTCGCGCAGATCCAGGCGATCTTCGCGCGCATGTTCGAGCAAGTCTATGCACCGCGCTTCCACGTGCTGTCGCGCGTGTTCGACGGGGCCGAGGGGTTTCTGATCTGGGATCTGGAGTTCCGCTTCCGGGGAGGCAAACCGGCGCGTATCCACGGCGTGAGTCATCTGAAGCTCGGCGCGGACGGTCGGGTCGTCTACCACCGCGACTACTGGGATGCCGCCGAGGAGCTGTACGAGAAAGTCCCCGTGCTGGGGAGCTTCATGCGCTGGGTGAAACACCGCGTCGGGTGAGACCGTGACCGGCGAGAGCAAGCGGCTGGATTGCGCGCTGGTCTGGTTCCGCCGCGATCTGCGCACGCACGACCACGCCGCTCTCTACCACGCGTGCAAGGCCGCGCGCCGGGTGCACTGCGTCTTCGTCTTCGACACGGAGATCCTCGACGCGCTGGAGAATCGCGCCGACCGCCGCGTCGAGTTCATCTGGGAGAGCGTGGCCGAGCTGCGCGCGGTCCTGGAGAGGCTGGGCGGCGGACTGTCCGTGCTGCACGGAAGAGCGCGGACCGAAGTCCCGGCGCTGGCGCGCTCGCTCGGGGTCCAGGCCGTTTTCGTGAATCACGACTACGAGCCGGCCGCAGTCGACCGGGACAGTGCAGTGGCACGCGCGCTCGCGCACGACGGCCGCGAGCTGCGCACCTTCAAGGACCAAGTCATCTTCGAGAGAGACGAGGTCCTCACCCGGGACGGGCGACCGTTCAGCGTCTTCACGCCGTACAAGAACGCCTGGCTGGAGAAGGCGGACGAGTTCTATTTCAAGGCTTACCCGGTCGAGCGCTATGCCGGTGCGCTCGCACCGGCACAGGGATCAGCGTTTCCTGCTCTGGAGGCGATGGCCTTCCACCGCACCAACCTGCAGGCGCTGCGCCTGCCCACCGGCATGTCGGGCGCTCGTGCGCTGTTCGACGACTTCCGGGATCGGATGGCGCACTATCACGAGCGGCGCGACTACCCGGCCGTGAAGGGCCCGTCGTATCTCTCCGTGCACCTGCGCTTCGGCACGATCTCGGTGCGCGAAATCGCGCGTGCGGCCTGGTCGGCGCGCTCCGAGGGAGCGGCAACCTGGCTGTCGGAACTGATCTGGCGCGATTTCTACTTCATGATTCTGCATCACCACCCGCGGGTGGTGAACCACGCCTTCAAGCCGGAGCTCGACGCCATTCCCTTCCCCAATGACGAGCGGTTGTTCCGCGCCTGGTGCGAGGCGCGCACCGGCTACCCGCTGGTGGACGCCGCGATGCGGCAGATCAACCAGAGCGGCTACATGCACAACCGCCTGCGCATGGTCACGGCCTCCTTCCTGGTGAAGGACCTGCATGTGGACCGGCGGTGGGGTGAACGCTACTTCGCGCAGAACCTGAACGACTTCGACCTCGCCGCCAACAACGGCGGCTGGCAGTGGGCCGCATCCACCGGCTGCGATGCGCAACCCTACTTCCGGATCTTCAATCCGGTGACGCAGTCGCAGAGGTTCGATCCGGACGGCAGGTTCATCCGGCTGTATCTGCCGGAACTGGCGCGCGTCCCGGATCGGCATATCCATGCGCCCTGGCTGATGGACGCCGCGGGGCAGGAGCGCTGCGGCGTGGTGATCGGGAAGGACTACCCGGCGCCGGTCGTGGACCACGCCTCGGCGCGGAAGGTGGTGCTGGACCTGTACGGCAGGGTCAGGGCCGGGGCAGCATGAGGAGAGCCCGCGGCGTTGCCGCGGGCCCGCTATTCCGTAATCTCGAACACCCGCACCACCTTGGTTACTCCATCGGTGGTGCGTGCGATCTCGGTGGCGTCGTCGGCCTCCTTGCTGGTGACGAGCCCCATCAGGAACACGGTGTTGTTGTCGGTCACGACTTTGACGTGGTTGGCCTGGAACTTGTTCTCGCTAACGAAGCGGCTCTTGACCTTGCTGGTCGTATAGCCGTCGGTGGCACGCTGGCTCGAGGAGGTGACCGGCCCGACGACGAGCTCGTTCTGCACGTTGCGCACATTCTCCACGCCCAGGGCGGTGACGCCGGCTTCCTTCTTGGTTTCCTCGTCCGGAACCTCGCCCGTGAGAAGCACGTAGCGGTTGTAGCTGACGACATTGAGGTGAACCTTGTCGTTGTCTCCGAACCGGCTCTTCATGGCCTTGGACGTCTTCACCTCGATGTTCTGGTCCTCGAGATAGATCCCGGTGGTGCGGCGGTCCTCCGCCATGAGAACGGCGGCGCCTGCTCCTGCCGCCACGACCGGGAAGCAGCCGTGCAGCTGCGGGGTCAGCGCAACGAGGGCGAGTACGAGCAGTGATCTGGTTGTCGTCATGGCTTACTCTACTCCAAGCAGCATGCAGTCGATGGCATCGCAGAGGCAATGCAGGCAGAGGATATGCACTTCCTGAATGCGCGCAGTGTTCGCGTGCGGCACGCATAGATGGATATCGGCGGCCGCCAATAGTTCCCCCATCACACCACCGTTCCTCCCGGTCAGTGCGATGACACCCATCTGCCGGTCATGGGCCGCCTGCAGCGCCTCCACGACATTGCGCGAGTTCCCGCTGGTCGAGATCGCCAGCAGAAGGTCGTTGGGCTGACCGAGCGCGCGCACCTGCTTCGAAAACACCTGGTCGTAGTCGTAGTCGTTGGCAATCGAGGTCAGGGTCGAGGAATCGGTCGTGAGCGCGATGGCGGCCAGCCCCGGCCGTTCCATCTCAAAGCGGTTAAGCAGCTCGGCGGCGAAGTGCTGGGCATCGGCCGCCGAGCCGCCGTTGCCGCAGGCCAGGATCTTCCCTTCGTTCATCAGACACTGCACCATGCGCTCGGCGGCCCGCCCGAGCGGCTCGGCGAGCACCTTCACGGCCTCGGTCTTCACCTTGGCGCTTTCCGCGAAATGCTGGTTGATGCGTTCGATCAGGTCCATCTCGATGAGAGTTCTCCCGGACTCGACTGCGAATTATTGCACAAGCGCACCGCTGAGTCGTTGCGGGACGACGCCGGACACCTTACTGATCACCCCGAAAAGCGAGAACGCAGAGGAAAAGCAGAGGACGCAGAGAATCGAGGGCACGACATTGCCCGGCATGGTCGTGTCGCCAGCCGTTCGCAGCCTGTGGTCGGAGCCACGGCCCTCACCCACACCGGCCCGGGCGCGACCTCGTCCACCCGACTCATCGAGTTTCCTCTGCGCCCTCTGCGTTCCAGCTTTTCGGTGTAGCTTGTCACTCGCCGAAAGCATCCCGTATCCACTCGATCCGCCCTTCGCCATCGACCAGCACTGCATCGAACCGGCAGGGGGGCAGACTGCGCTGGTGTGCGAGGAAATGGCGGGCGGTGGCGATGAGCTTGTCGCGCTTGCGCGCAGTGATGCTCTCGGCTGCACCGCCGAACGTCCGGTGGCTTCGCTGGCGCACCTCCACGAACACCAGGGTCGCGCCGTCCAGCAGCACTAGATCGATCTCGCCGAGCCTGCAGGTGTAGTTGCGGGCCTTCAGCCGCAGCCCCTGGCCCTGGAGGTAGGTCAGTGCGAGGTCTTCGGCTTCGGCCCCCGCGCGCGCCATGTCTCAGGGTGCCGATGGATCGGACAGGAGTCGGGTCTCACCCTGCACGAACTGGGCGGGCACGGCCTCGCGCGTGAAGCGCCGGTCGCGGTCCAGCGTGATGCGGCCGGTGACGCCGTCCAGAGGCTCGAACTCCGAGTCGGGTTTGAGCAGGTTCTGGGCGACCCGGTAGGCGTCGATGCCCAGCGCATAGAAGCGCTGGAACTCGACGTTCGCCTGGGCAGGATCGAGCCGCTCGTAGCTGAGCACCGCCGGATGGTCCGGGGTGAGAAGCCAGGGCATGTCCACGAAGTACACGCCGTTCAACTCGAAGTTGGAGAGCGCCGCGTCGCTGGTGTGCACCATCGAGGTGGCGTAGACCGGCATCGACAGGCCCAGGTAGGAGCGGATGAGCTTGGCCCGCTTGGCGTCGAGCGCCAGGAACACCACGTCCGCAGTGCCGATCGTGAGCATGTCGCGCAGCTTACTGAGGCTGGCGATGTCGGTGGTGTACTGGAACTCATCCTCGATCTGATTGCCGCGCTCGGTCCACTCCACCCTGAAGGCTTCGCTGAGACGCTTCGACAGGGGGCTCTCGCTTGCCACGAGCAGTGCCCGCCGCCGCCCCTGCTGCGCGGCAAGCTGCGCGATCTGGCGCGCCTCGTACTCGACTTGCATGCCGAACAAATAGAGGTTGTAGGGCAGCGGCACATCCGTCTCGGGTGCGTTCAGCGCGAGGGTCGGTACGCTTACCAGATGGCTGCTGGCGATGACGGAGACGGCGCTGCGCGTCAGCGGGCCGATGACCAGCCGCGCGCCGGCGCGCACGGCGCCCTCATAGGCCTGGATGATTTCGTAGGGGTCCTCGCCGGAGGCCAGCACGACCACCGGCAGGCCGGTGCCCGCGTGGACCCGCTGGGCCTCCAGCACCCCGCGCCGCACCGCGTCTGCCACTCGCCCGAGCGCCGGTGATTTCAACGGGACCAGTACTGCGATGTGCGGGCCCTGGATGCTGGGCGGTGCTTCCTCCTGTGCAACGGCGGCGCGCATGGCCAGCGTGCCGGCGCCGAAGTATAGTAGCGAGAGAAGCAGGACCAGAAAGGCTGGAGCACGTTGCATAGCGGGACGAGCACACAGATGGTCGCGGCATTATATGTCGTGGCCACACCCATTGGAAATCTGCGCGACCTGACGCTGCGGGCTTTGGACGTGCTCAAGGCGGTCGAGGCCGTGGCCGCCGAAGACACGCGCGTGACCCGCCACCTTCTCCAGCACTACGGCATCGATGCACGGCCCTTCAGCCTGCACGAGCACAACGAGGTACAGGCAGGCGAGAAAGTCGTGGAGCTGCTGCGCGCGGGAAAGTCGGTCGCTCTAGTCAGCGACGCCGGCACGCCTGCCATCAGCGACCCCGGCGCGCGGCTGGTGCGGCGTGTGCGAGAAGCCGGTTTCGCGATCGTGCCGGTCCCGGGGGCGAGCGCAGTCACGGCGGCCGTTTCCGCTGCCGGATTGCCGGATAGCCGCTTCTTGTTCCAAGGCTTCCTGTCCGCGAAGAGGGCAGCGCGCGTTCGTGAGCTGGAAGCGTTGCGCGCCCTCAGCACCGCCCTGGTGTTCTACGAGGCGCCGCACCGAGTGCGCGAAACCCTTGCCGACCTGGCCGGAGCGCTGGGTGGTGAGCGCGAGGTGGTCATAGCCCGGGAGCTGACCAAGCTGTTCGAGACTATCCACGCCTGCCGGTTGGACGAAGCGCTGGCCTGGCTCGATGCGGACCCCAACCGGGTGAAAGGCGAGTTCGTTCTAGTGGTGCAAGGTGCGCCTGTAGCGACGCAGACGCGCGCCGAGGAGAGCGAGCGGGTGCTGGCGATCCTGCTGCGCGAGCTGCCCCTGAAGCAGGCGGTGCAGCTCGCCGCCGAGATCAGCGGGGCGAAGCGCAATACGCTGTATGCTCGCGCACTCGAGATGAAGAGCAGTTGAACCACAGAGGCACAGAGGCACAGAGGGAAGGCGAAGTTGCGCTTCGGAGCCGAGCGGTCAGAGGGTGCCCGCCGCACACTTGTACATGGCCTGGTCCATTGTTCTGGCTGTTCTCTGTGCCTCTGCGTCTCTGTGGTTAGCGATTCATGGACGAACTGACGATAACCAGACCCGACGACTGGCACCTGCACCTGCGCGACGGCGACCACATGCGCGCGGTAGTGGGCGACACGGCACGGCGCTTCGCGCGCGCCATCGTCATGCCCAACCTCAGGCCGCCGGTGACGACCACGGAGCTCGCGCTCGCCTACCGGCAGCGCATCCTGGCGGCGCTGCCGGCCGGCAGCGCCTTTCAGCCGCTCATGACGCTGTACCTGACCGACAACACGCGCCCTGTGGAGATTGCGAAGGCGAGGGCCAGCGGCGCGGTGTACGCCGTGAAGTATTACCCTGCCGGTGCGACCACCAACTCCGATTCCGGGGTGACCGACGTGCGCCGCTGCGACGACACGCTCCAAGCGATGGCCGACACCGGGATGCCTCTGCTGGTGCATGGTGAAGTGACGGACCCCGCAGTCGACGTGTTCGATCGCGAAAGGGTGTTCATCGAGCGTGTGCTGATGCCCCTCGTCGAGCGGTTTCCCAGGCTCAAGGTCGTGATGGAGCACATCACCACAACCGAGGCGGTCCAGTTCGTCACCGCCGCATCCGATCGGGTGGCGGCGACGATCACTGCGCATCACCTCCTGCTCAACCGCAACGCCATCTTCCAGGGCGGGATCCGGCCGCATCATTACTGCCTTCCGGTGCTGAAGCGGGAGAGCCACCGCCAGGCGCTGATCGGCGCGGCGGTGTCGGGGAATCCGAAGTTCTTTCTGGGCACCGACAGCGCGCCCCACGCGCGCCACACCAAGGAAACGAGTTGCGGCTGCGCCGGCCTGTACACTGCCCACGCCGGCATCGAGCTATACGCCGAGGCGTTCGACGCTGCGCAGGCGCTGGACAAGCTGGAGCGCTTCGCGAGTTTCTTCGGTGCCGATTTCTACGGGCTCCCGCGCAACCGGGAACGCGTGACGTTGCGCAGAGTTGCCTGGCAGGTACCCGCGGACGTGGCGTTCGGCGCGGACCGTCTGGTCCCGATGCGGGCGGGAGCACAGGTGCAGTGGACGCTGGCGTGACCCGCACGCAAGGTCCCGGAGCCGCGGAGACCGTACCTACAGCTCTCACGGTGTTCGCCTGGCTGTCCGTGGCGGCAGCGGTCGTTACCATCGCCCTGAAAGGGCTGGCCTACTGGCTCACCGGCTCGGTCGGCCTGCTCTCCGATGCGCTGGAGTCTCTGGTCAATCTCGCCGCCGCAGTGATGGCTGTGATCATGCTCCAGATCGCAGCGCGCCCACCCAGCGAAGAGCACGCCTACGGCTTCAGCAAGGCAGAGTACTTTTCGAGCGGCTTCGAGGGAGCGCTGATCTTCCTCGCCGCCGTTGCGATCGTCGTGGCGGCGGTCGAGCGGCTGTATGTCCCGAAGCCGCTCCAGCAGCTCGACATCGGGCTGCTAATCTCCGGCGCGGCCGCGGTGGTCAACCTGATCGTGGCACAGGTGCTGATTCGGACCGGGCGGCGCCGCAACTCCATCGCCCTGGAAGCCGACGGGCACCACCTGATGACCGACGTGTGGACCTCCGTGGGGGTCATCGTCGCGCTGGTCGCCGTGCTCTTCACCGGCTGGCAGTGGCTGGATCCGGTCATCGCGATCGGCGTGGCGATCAACATCCTGTGGACTGGCTACCGGCTCCTGCGGCGCTCTGCACTGGGATTGCTCGATCGGGCGGTTCCGGCCTCTCAACGCGCCGCGATCGGCGAGGTGCTGTCGCGCTACGAGGCCCAGGGCGCGAAGTTCCACGCGTTGCGCACGCGGCAGGCTGCAGGCCGCTCGTTCGTGTCGGTGCACGTGCTGGTCCCGGGCGCGTGGACCGTGCAGCACGGTCACGAGCTGCTGGAAGAGATCGAACGCGACATCCGCGTTGCGGTGCCCAATGCTGCCGTCCTCACACACCTGGAGCCCGTCGAGGATCCGACTTCGTTTCTCGACGGCGAGCTGGACCGCTA
>DAIQQA010000008.1:20231-22664 GCA_036787045.1 Burkholderiales bacterium
TAAGGCATAGACAAGCGTGAGCGAGGTCAAGGAACTCGGGGGAGGCTGCCTGTGCGGCGCGATCCGTTATCGCGTGACGGCGCAGCCCTACCATCTGACCCACTGCCACTGCACGTTGTGCCGGCGCGCGAGCGGCGCGCCCTTCGTGACCTGGTTCAGTGTGCCGACCGACGGTTTCTTCGTTACGCACGGCGAGCCTGTGCGTTACCGGTCCTCCGTAGCCGCGGTCCGCAGCTTTTGCGGACGCTGCGGAACTCAGCTCACCTTCCAACGCGACGACGCGCCGAGCGAAGTCGACATCACCGCTTGCAGCCTGGATGATCCCGAGGCGCTGACTCCCGAAGACCACACCTTCACGCGCAGCCGGCTGACCTGGATCAGGCTGAACGATGGACTGTCGGAGAACCCGACAATCCGCGAGGCTCATGGATCGTGACGCCGCCCAGCTTCGACAGGAACGGTCTTTGACATGCGTATCGAACACGTCGCCCTCTGGACGCGGGACCTCGAAGGCCTGCGCGCCTTCTACGAGCGCGACTTCGGGGCAACGGCCGGCCCCCCTTACCACAACCCGAAGAAGCAGTTCCAGTCGTGCTTTCTCAGTTTCGAGGGCGGTGCGCGCATCGAGCTGATGCACTCGCCGCACATCGACGAACCGGGCAAGGCCGGCACACACTTCGGCTACGCCCACCTCGCCGTCGCACTCGGTTCAGAGGGGGGCGGTGGACGCCCTGACGGCGCGGCTGCGTGCCGACGGCTATCCGGTGCTCGACGGGCCGCGCCGCACCGGCGACGGCTACTACGAGAGCGTGGTGCTGGATCCGGACGGCAACCGCATCGAGCTGACGGTTTAGCATGCTGATGCAAGAGCGGCTTCGCGGCGCGCCTCCGGTCTTTCTGGTGGCGCACCCGCGCAACAACTCTCTGATTGAGCATGACCATGCATTGGTTCAGCGGCATGGTCGGAGTGAGATCTCGCGTCCTGCATTGCGCTGCTAGTGAGGCCCGCTGTGTCCACGCTCCGCGTCGGCGTGATCTCCGATACCCATGGGCTCCTGCGTCCGGAGGCGCTGAGTGCGCTTGCCGGCGTGCAGCATCTGATCCACGCCGGCGACGTAGGGGCGCCCGAGGTGCTGGAGCGCCTGGCCATGCTGGCGCCCGTTACGGCGGTGCGCGGCAACAACGATTACGGAGATTGGGCGGCTCAGTTGCCCGAAGCCACCACGTTCGAGCTCGCCGGGCTGCGGCTGCATCTGCTGCACAATCTGGCCGAGTTGGCGGTGGACCCGGCGGAACGGGGTATTCGGATGGTGCTCGCGGGTCACTCGCACCGGCCCGTGGTCCGGGAATCCGGCGGGGTGCTGTATCTGAATCCCGGGAGCGCGGGACCACGGCGGTTCCGGTTGCCGGTTTCGGTCGCGCTATTGGAGATCCGGGGCGAGACGATTGCGGCCCGTCTGATCGAGCTTCAGATCTGAGCTGGGGCACGCCGATGGGTGCCGGCTGCCTCGCCTCACACATAGGACCAGGGTACCGCGCTGCAGCGGCACTACTGGCAGCGTGTGCAAAGAACGCAAGCCGCGCCTCAGCGGGGCTCGCGGCACGAATGCCCGCGTTGGGGGCGATTACGCTGACGCCGCGTGAGCGGCGCCTTGGGCAGCAACTGCTGCCGGAAGAGCGATATCAGGGAAACGCCGGGATAGTCGGTTCGCTTCCGCCCGGAACAGCCTCCGGATGGCGTCGCCGGACGATCTCCACGATGCGCGCCTGCTGAGCAAACGGAACGTCGACCATCAGCAGCAGCTTGCCCTGATCGATCCAGGCGCGGAACTGCCGCAGCCGCGAGTTCGGCACGGTTGCGCCGGCAAGGCTCGCCACCCAGAGCCCGAACACGGCCCCGGCGATTGCAAGGATCAGGACTGTGACGAGCTGGAGGTGCATGTCGCCTGGCGGAAAGGCAACCAGAACGATACCAGCCAGCGCCCCGAGCAGCCCGCCGATCAGCGTGCCGACCTGCGCGCCGTGCACCAGATCGGTCTTCTGGAACACGGTGGCTTCGGGCAGGTCGCCGATATCCGCGTCGCGCGGGGCGAGCACGTGGAGGTGACGGGCTTCGATGCGGGCCAGCAGAAGATCGTCGACGATCTGCCGGGCGCTGTGCAGGTGGGGAAGCATGAAGTACAGCCTGCGTCTCATGATGACCTCCAGTGCTTGCAACGACGCGGAGGTTGTTCTTCTCCCTTCCTTTAACCAATAGGCGACCGATCCCGACAAGTCAAGGGTCGGCCGGCGGAAACAGTGCTTCTAAACCCTACAGCCGGGCCGAAGCCAAAGTCCGGGCTCCAATGAACAAGGCCCGGACGTTCCCTGTCTAATTAACCTACAATCTCAACCGTGAAGTTGGCCGGGCAGTCGCTGCCATCCTTGTGATGG
>DAIQQA010000008.1:22764-25069 GCA_036787045.1 Burkholderiales bacterium
ATCTCAACCGTGAAGTTGGCCGGGCAGTCGCTGCCATCCTTGTGATGGGAGAGGACAAGGCCACGGCAGTGGCCTTGCGGCGTAGGCTAACCTGCCCTCAGGCAGGTTAAGGCTGCCCGTTACGGGCAGCCGGGCCGAAGCCAAAGTCCGGGCTCCAATGAACAAGGCCCGGACTTTCCCCGGTCTAATTCACCTACAATCTCAACCGTGAAGTTGGCCGGGCAGTCGCTGCCATCCTTGTGATGGGAGAGGAAAGTCCGGGCTCCACAGAGCAGGATGCCGGCTAACTGCCGGGCGTCGCGAGGCGACGGATCAGTGCAACAGAGAACATACCGCCGATGGCCTGCAACCGCAGGATCAGGCAAGGGTGAAATAGTGCGGTAAGAGCGCACTGCCCCTACGGCAACGTCGGGGGCTGGCAAACCCCATCCGGAGCAAGACCAAATAGGGGAGCGACAGCGTGGCTCGCGCTGCTCCCGGGTAGGTCGCTGGAGCCGGCGGGCAACCGACGGCCTAGAGGAATGACTGCCGCAGAGGCCTGCCTCTGCACAGAACCCGGCTTACAGGCCGACTTCACACCTTTTCGTCTACGCGTCGCAGCGGGTCTGTGCGGCGTTTCCGGCTCCTTTCTGTCACCTTAATGCGACAGAAGCATGCGTCGTTTATCTAGAAATTACTTCTAGTTCGAGACCCATCCTCTTATTTATTCTTCGTTTCCCGTGTGCTCTCCGGCATGTCCTCAGGTTCCGACGATAAGTGTCTGTAGCGAATGCAGATTCCCTTGAATTCTGCTTGACCCGCTCGACCCCTTTATCTATAGTGGCACCGAGTGGGTAAAAGTGGGAGATTGTGGGAGATCCCATAGAATCAGGGGGGTATGTGTTCCGCGGTGTAACGGCGCTGACGATCGACAGTAAGGGCCGACTTCCCATGCCGGCGCGCTATCGCGAGGTTCTGCAGCTTCGTGCTGGCGGAAAGTTAGTCGTCACTACTGATTCAGCGCTGTGCCTTCTGATTTACCCCGCACCAGACTGGGACCCTATCCAGGCGCGGCTCATGAGCCTGTCCAGCTTCAATACGCGCACGCGCGATCTGCAGCGACTCCTCGTGGGGAACGCATCCGACGTCGAGATAGACGGGGCAGGACGCATCCTGTTGCCGGCGCCGCTGCGCAAGTTCGCCGGCCTGGAGAAGGATGTGGCGCTGGTCGGGCAGGGCGCGCGGTTCGAGTTGTGGGACGAGACGAAGTGGGCGGCGCAGATGGACCAGTCCATCGCGCTCAATGAGACCGGCATTCCACCGGAGTTGGAGGGATTTTCCCTCTGAGTGCGAGCATGCATCGGCCGGTTCTCCTGGCCGAGGTGCTCGACGCACTGGACGTGAAGTCGGACGGGATCTACGTGGATTGCACCTTCGGCCGCGGCGGGCACAGCCGGGCGATCCTCGAGCGATTGGGCGAGGGAGGGCGGTTGCTCGCGCTCGACCGCGACCTCGATGCCGTGCGCGCAGCCGAAGCGGTCGACGACGTGCGGCTCACCATTCGGCATGCATCCTTCGGGCGAGTGGCGGAGGTCGCGCGCGAAGTGGGCGTGCACGCGGTAGACGGCATGCTCCTGGACCTGGGGGTGTCCTCGCCGCAGCTGGAGGATCCCCAGCGTGGGTTCAGCTTCCGCCTGGACGGACCGCTCGACATGCGCATGGATGTGAGCCGCGGAATGACAGCCTCGCAATGGCTGGCGACCGCTTCCGAGACCGAGATCGGGGAGGTGATCAGGACCTATGGCGAAGAACGGTTTGCTGGCCAGATTGCAAGAGCGATTGTTGCGGCTCGATCGGGGGGAGTTGTCGACACCACCAGGAAGCTTGCCCAGATCGTGGGTAAGGCCGTCCGGACGCGCGAACCTGGCCAGGACCCGGCGACGCGGACATTCCAGGCTCTCCGGATTTTCCTCAATCAAGAGCTTGAGGAACTATCGCTAGCGCTTGCGTCCGCGCTCGACCTGCTCAAAGCGGGCGGGCGGCTGGCCGTCATCAGCTTCCACTCCCTGGAGGACCGCATCGTCAAGCGCTTCATGCGCGACAACTCGCAGCCGCCTGCGCTGCCCAAGGGTTTGGCGGTGCGCGAATCCGAGCGGCCGCGCCCCAAGCTGCGGCTGGTTGGCAAACCGGTGCGCCCAAGCGCCCGCGAGGTCGCCGAGAACCCGCGCAGCCGCAGCGCGATCCTGCGCGTCGCCGAACGGCTCGCAAGTCAGGAGGCGCCCGCGTGAGCCGCATCAACCTCGCCCTGCTCGGCGTGTTGATTGTC
>DAIQQA010000008.1:25169-33792 GCA_036787045.1 Burkholderiales bacterium
AGGAGGCGCCCGCGTGAGCCGCATCAACCTCGCCCTGCTCGGCGTGTTGATTGTCTGTGCGCTCGCCCTCGTGACCTCGCAGCATGAGGCGCGCAAGCTGTTCACCGAGCTGGAGAAGGAGCAGGAGCTCGGCAAGCAGATCGACGTGGAGTGGGGTCAGCTGCAACTCGAGCAAAGCACCTGGGCCATGCACGCACGCATCGAGAGGATCGCGGCGCGCACGCTGCAGATGCGTGTTCCGCCGCCCGACCGGGTGCGGCTGGTCGCCGGCGGGCCGACCGTAGGGGTCGACCAATGAGAACAGTGCACTCGGCCCTTTCGCTCAGGCTTCCGGTGGTGCGCGCGCGCGTGCTGCTGGGCTTTCTGCTGAGTGCCTTCGCGGTGCTGACCGGGCGTGCGCTCTATCTGCAGGTGCTCAACGATGACTTCCTGCAGCAGAAGGGCGAATCGCGCTATGCGCGCCTTCTCGAGCTGCCTGCGCACCGCGGCATGATCAGCGACCGCAACGGCGAGCCGCTCGCCGTGTCCACGCCGGTCGAGTCGGTATGGGCCAGCCCGGCCGATGCGCGGCTCAGCGCCGGCCAGCGCCGCCAGCTCGCCCGCCTGCTCGGCATGGACGAGCGCGAGATCGCGCGCAGGCTCGCAGACCAGAGCCGAGAGTTCGTCTATCTGCAACGCCACCAGCCGCCGGAGGTCGCGGCCCGGGTGGTGCAGCTCGGACTTCCGGGCATCTCCCTGAAGCGCGAGTACCGGCGCTATTACCCGGACGGTGAAGTGACCGCGCAGCTGCTCGGCTTCACCGACGTGGACGACCGTGGACAGGAGGGTATCGAGCTCGCCTACCAGGAATGGCTCGCCGGCAAGCCCGGCAGCCGGAGGGTGATCAAGGACCGGCTGGGCCGGGTGGTGGAGGATGCCGAGAGCGTGCGTGCGCCAATCGAGGGTCGCGACCTGGCGCTGTCGATCGATCGCAAGCTGCAGTATCTCGCCTATCGCGAGCTGAAGGCCGCCGTGACCGAGCACCGCGCGAAGGCAGGCGGGATCGTCGCCATCGACGTGCGCACGGGCGAGGTGCTGGCAATGGCCAACGTACCCGCGTACAACCCGAACGACCGCAGCCGGCTCGACGCGCGGCGCGCACGCAATCGGGCGGTGACCGATCTGTTCGAGCCGGGGTCGACATTGAAGGCCTTCACGGTCGCGGCCGCTCTGGAGGCCAGGGTGGTGCGGCCGGAGACGATGGTGCAGACCGCGCCCGGCTATCTGACGGTGGGCGACCGGACCATCCACGACCCGCACCCCGAGGGTGTGCTGACCGTGTCGCAGGTGATCCAGAAATCGTCGAACGTGGGTGCAGCCAAGCTCGCGCTCGCGATGCCGCGCGAGCAGCTGTGGAGCGTGCTGTCGGCTGCGGGCTTCGGCTCCCCGCCGAAGAGCGGGTTCCCGGGAGAAGTGTCCGGACGCCTGCGGGACTATCAGCGCTGGCGGCCGATCGAGCAGGCCACCATGTCTTACGGGCACGGCATCTCCGTGAGCCTGTTGCAGCTTGCCCGCGCGTACACGATCTTCTCCACCGACGGCGTGCTGCAGCCGCTCACGCTGCTCAAGCGCGAGCAGCCCATCACCGGCACGCGTGTCATTGCCCCTGGCACTGCGCTGGCTGTGCGCACGATGCTGGAATCGGTGACGCTGTCGGGCGGAACGGGTGTGCGGGCGCAGGTCATGGGCTATCGCGTGGCTGGCAAAACCGGCACGGCCCACAAGTTCGTGGGCGGAACCTATGCCGCGGATCGCTACGTCTCCTCTTTCGTCGGCCTCGCGCCGGCGTCCGCCCCGCGCCTGCTGGTGGCGGTGATGATCGACGAGCCCGGCGGAGACGAATACTACGGCGGCGTGGTCGCCGCGCCGGTGTTCAGCGCCGTGATGTCCGAGGCACTGCGCATGCGCGCGGTGCCCCCCGATGCGCCCGTCACGCTGATGCAGCCTGTGGAGGGCGCACCCGTGGTGAAGGAAGAGGTATGACTGCGGCCGAGCGCTTCGATCCCGCTGTTCTCGCGCACCTGGGAACGCAGATCACCCGGCTCGCGACCGACAGCCGCAGAGTCCGGCCGGGCGACACCTTCGTGGCATGTCCGGGCGAGCGCAGCGATGGCCGCCGGCACATCCCCGAGGCGATCGCTGCCGGTGCTTCCAGCGTGCTGTGGGAGGCCGGGGGCTTCGGCTGGAATCCGGGGTGGAAGCTGCCCAACCTCGCGGTTGCCGGCCTGCGCAGGCAGCTCGGTGCGCTCGCCGCACACGTATATGGCGATCCGTCGCGCAAGATGTGGGTCGTCGGCGTCACCGGCACCAACGGCAAGACCTCCTGCTCGCACTGGATCGCGCAGTCGCTCAACCGCCTGCGGCGGCCCACTGCGGTCGTCGGCACCCTGGGCAGCGGTTTCCCCAACGTGCTGATGCCGGCCACGCACACCACCCCAGACGCAGTCGCGCTGCAGGAGCAATTCGCCGACTGGCTGGCGCGCGGTGCGCGCTGCATTTCGATGGAAGTCTCCTCCCATGGGCTCGACCAGGGCCGGGTGAACAGTGCGGCCTTCGCGGCCGCGCTGTTCACCAATTTTTCCCGCGACCACCTGGACTACCACGGGAGCATGGAACGCTACGGTGTAGCGAAGGCCAAGCTGTTCCATTGGCCGGGTCTGCAGTACGCCGTTGTCAATCTGGACGACCCGTTCGGAGCGCAGCTTGCGGCGTCGCTCGACCGCACCCGCGTCCAGGTGCTGGGCTATGGTTTCGGCAAGGGCGAGATCGCCGGGCATCGGCTCGACCTGTCGCAGCGTGGACTACAGCTGGAGATCGTTACGCCCTGGGGTGCAGGCGTCATCCGCAGCGCCCTGCTGGGCGCCTTCAATGCGTCGAACCTGCTCGGCGTGCTGGGCGTGCTGCTCGCTACCGGGGCAAAGCTCCACGAGGCGGCAGAATCGCTGGCGCACGTGACGCCGCCGGCCGGCCGGTTGCAGATGATCCGGGCGGCAGGCCGGCCTCTGGTGGTGGTCGACTATGCGCACACGCCCGATGCGCTGGATAAGGTGCTGGAGACTCTGCGGCCGCTGCTGCCGGAAGGCGCGCGGCTGTGGTGCGTGTTCGGCTGCGGCGGGGACCGTGACGCCGGCAAGCGTCCCCTCATGGGCGAAGTAGCCACGCGCCTGGCCGATCAGGTCATCGTGACCAGCGATAATCCGCGCAGCGAGCAACCGCGCGCCATCATCGACGCGGTCATCGCCGGCGCGCACCCCAACTACCACGTGGAGGAGGACCGTGCCACGGCCATCGCGCGAGCGGTGCGTGATGCAGGACCCGAAGACATCGTGCTGATCGCCGGCAAGGGGCACGAGACCTATCAGGAGATCGCTGGCGAGCGCCTACCGTTCAGCGACGCGGAAGTGGCGCGCGGCGCACTCGCCCGACGGAACTGACGCGATGCTCGACATCGACACCGCTGCCCACGAGATCGGCGCCGGACGCCGCGGCCCGGGGGCGAGCTTCGACGGGGTGACCACCGACAGCCGGCAGGTGATGCACGGCGATCTGTTCGTCGCACTCAAGGGCGAGCGCTTCGATGGACACGACTTTGTCGACCAGGCGCTGGAGCTGGGTGCCGTCGCCGCGATGGTGTCCGAGCCGGAGCGCGTGAAGCATCCCCACGCGCGGCTGATCATCGTGGACGACACGCGCATCGGGCTGGGCAAGCTCGCCGCCCGCTGGCGGGCGCGCTTCCGGATCCAGCTTCTGGCAATCACCGGCAGCAACGGCAAGACCAGCGTGAAAGAGATGGCCGCGGGGTGCCTGCGCGCGGCTGCGGGCGACGACGCCGTGCTGGCCACGGCCGGGAATCTGAACAACGACATCGGTGTCCCGCTCATGCTGCTGCGGCTGCGCAGCCATCATCGCTACGCGGTGATCGAGATGGGGATGAATCACCGGGGCGAGATCGGGTATCTCACACGGCTGGCGGACCCCTCCGTGGCCTTGGTGAACAACGCCGGCACGGCCCATATCGGAGAGCTGGGCTCCCGCGAAGCCATCGCCCAGGCCAAGGGCGAGATCTACCAGGGCCTGGGCGAGGACGGCATTGCGGTGATCAACGCCGACGATGCCTTCGCCGCATATTGGCGCAGCCTGAATACCGGGCGCCGGGTGGTGGACTTCGGCCTCGACCAGCCGGCCGAGGTGCACGGTCAATGGGAGGCGGCAGACGGCGGCAGTCTCGTCACGGTGACCACATCCGATTCGAGCTACCGGGCGCGCCTGCACGCTCCGGGGGTCCACAACGTCCGCAACGCCCTTGCCGCATGTGCGGCCGCCCACGCCCTGCGCATCCCCTGGCGGGCCGTGGCTCGTGGGCTGGCCGAGTTCGAGGGCGCGAAGGGCCGGCTGCAGAATAAACCCTGTCGCGGCGGCGGCGTGCTGATCGACGACACCTACAACGCCAATCCAGATTCGGCGCGGGCCGCGATCGCGGTGCTCGCGGCGTCGGCAGGCACACGCATCCTGGTGCTGGGCGACATGGGTGAGCTGGGCCCGGAGAGCCGCAGCCTGCACGAGGCGGTCGGCGCGGCCGCCCGCGAGGCCGGGATCGAGCGGCTGCTCACGCTCGGCGAGCTGTCCGAGGCAGCGTCTACTGCGTTCGGAGCTGGCGCGCGCCACTTCCGGGACGTCGACGAGCTGTGCGCGGCGCTCGAGGAGATGGTGGGGCGGGACGTGACGGTGCTGGTGAAGGGGTCGCGCTTCATGCGCATGGAGCGCATCGTGTGGCGATTCATTGACGGCGGACCTGCGGCGGCCGCAGGAGACCACTGAGATGCTGCTCGCACTGGCCCAGCTGCTCGCCCAAGACATCCGTGCCTTCAACGTATTCAACTACATCACGCTGCGCGCCGTGCTCGCCACGTTGACGGCCCTGATCATCTCCTTCATCGTCGGCCCGGCGATGATCCGCAAGCTGACCGCCTACAAGATCGGGCAGGCGGTGCGCGACGACGGCCCCCAGACCCACTTGTCCAAGGCCGGCACGCCGACCATGGGCGGCGCGCTGATCCTGGTTTCCGTCGCAGTCACCACGCTGCTGTGGGCGGACCTGTCGAACCGCTTCATGTGGGTCGTTCTGGTCGTCACGCTGGGCTTCGGGATCGTCGGATGGGTGGATGACTGGCGCAAGGTGGTGCAACGCAACCCCAAGGGGCTGGCAGCGCGCACCAAGTTCTTCTGGCAGTCGGTGATCGGGCTGGCGGCGGCGGGCTACCTCGCGTTCAGCGCGACGCTGCCGGCGCAGACCGAGTTCATCGTGCCCTTCTTCAAGCACGTGACCTATCCGCTGGGGGTGTGGGGCTTCGTCCTGATGACCTACTTCGTCATCGTCGGGACCAGCAACGCGGTGAACCTCACCGACGGTCTCGACGGCCTGGCCATCATGCCCACGGTGATGGTGGGCAGCGCGCTCGGCCTGTTCGCCTACGTCGCTGGACATGCCGTGTTCTCCAAGTACCTGGGCTTTCCGCACATCCCAGGCGCCGGCGAGCTGACCGTGTTGTGCGCGGCGCTGGCCGGTGCCGGGCTCGCCTTCCTGTGGTTCAACGCCTACCCGGCCGAGGTGTTCATGGGCGACGTGGGCGCGCTGGCGCTGGGTGCGGCGCTCGGCACGATCGCGGTGATCTGCCGCCAGGAGATCGTGCTGTTCATCATGGGCGGCGTGTTCGTGGTGGAGACGCTGTCCGTGATGCTGCAGGTAGCGTCGTTCAAACTCACCGGCAAACGCATCTTCAAGATGGCGCCGCTGCATCACCACTACGAGCTGAAGGGATGGAAGGAAAACCAGGTCGTGGTCCGCTTCTGGATCATCACGATGATGCTGGTGCTGGTCGGGCTTTCCACATTGAAACTACGCTAAAGCTGAACCGCAGAGACGCAGAGGCACAGAGATTCGCAGAGGAAGAATGGATACGCCACACCCTTCCGGTTCGAGGCCCGGACTTGCTCTTCTCTGCGGGTACTCTGCGCCTCTGCGTCTCTGCGGTTCAGCAGTAGCGATGTAGCGAACTAATGGATCTGGCAGGCAAACAAGCGTTGGTGCTGGGGCTGGGAGTGAGCGGCCTGTCCATGGCGCGCTGGCTGGCGCGCCAAGGCGCGCGCGTACGCGTGGCCGATACGCGCCAGTCGCCGCCTTGCGCCGCGCAGCTCGCACGCGAGCTGCCCGATGTGCCGGTCACGCTGGGCGATTTCCGGGCCGATGACTTTGCTGGGGTGGACCTCATCGCCATCAGCCCGGGCGTCGCGCTGAGCGAGCCGCCGGTTGCGCAGGCGGCGCGGCGCGGCGTGCCGGTGGTGGGCGACATCGAGCTGTTCGCGCACGCGCTGCCGGGGCTCGGCCACTTCAAGGTGCTGGCCATCACCGGCTCCAACGGGAAGAGCACAGTGACCGAGATGGCCGGCGCCATGTGCCGCGCGGCGGGGTTGCGCACGATCGTGGCCGGCAATATCGGCTTGCCGGTGCTGGACGCGCTTTCCCAGGTGGTGCAGGAGCAGGCGGCGGGTGGCCGTCGCCCCGAGGCGTTCGTACTGGAGCTGTCCAGCTTCCAGCTCGAGACGACCCACAGCCTGGACGCGCACGTGGCGGCGTGCCTGAACCTGAGCGAGGACCACCTGGACCGCTATTCCAGCATGGAGGACTACGCGCGCGCCAAGGCGCGCATCTTCCGCGGTACGGGCGCACAGGTGCTCAACCGCCAGGACCCGTGGACGCGCGGCATGGCGATGGCCGGCCGCAGGGTCCTGACGTTCGGGCTGGATGCGCCGAGCGGGGAGCGCGACTGGGGACTGGTCGAGAGCGACGGCGACACCTGGCTCGCCCAGGACAATCAGAAGCTCCTGGCGGTCTCGCAGCTGCGGGTGACCGGCCTGCACAACGCCGCCAACGCGCTCGCCGCACTGGCGCTCACCCGCGCGGTGGATCTGCCCTACCACCCGCTCCTGCAAGCGTTGACCGAGTTCGAAGGCCTGCCGCACCGTGTGCAGAAGGTGGCGGAGATCGCGGGCGTGAGCTTCTACGACGACTCCAAGGGCACCAACGTGGGTGCGACAGTCGCCGCGCTCACCAGCATGCCGCAGCGGGTCGTGCTGATCGCGGGCGGGGACGGCAAGGGCCAGGACTTCTCCCCGCTGCGGCCCGCGGTTTCGGGGCGAGCGCGTGCCTTAGTCTTGATCGGGCGCGATCGCGAGAAGATTGCGCAGGCGGTCGAAGGCGGCGGTGTGCCGGTGCTGCGCGCACAAGACATGGATGACGCGGTGCGGCTGTCCTTCCAGCAGGCGCGCGAGGGCGACGCCGTGCTGCTGTCGCCGGCTTGCGCCAGCTTCGACATGTTCCGCAGCTACGAGCATCGTGCGCAGGTGTTCTTGGAGGCGGTGCGGCGGCTGGAGGCGCGGGCATGAGCTTCGCGCAGACCGCCAAGCGTCCGGCCGTGGCTGCGCGCGAGTTCGACGACTCGTTGGTCTGGGTCGGCGTCCTGCTGCTCGGGATCGGCACCGTGATGGTGTACTCGGCCTCCATCGCCATCGCCGAGGCGGGACGCTTCGGCTCCGCGCAGCCGACCTATTTCCTGATCCGCCACTGCTTCGCGCTCACCATCAGCGTAGCAGCCGCGGTGTGCATGTTCCAGGTGCCGCTGCGGCTGTGGCAGCAGGCCGCCCCCTATCTGTTCCTGTTCGGCGCGGCGCTGCTGGTGCTGGTTCTCATCCCCGGCATTGGCCGGGAGGTCAACGGCAGCCGCCGCTGGCTGCCGCTGGTGGTGATGAACCTGCAACCCTCGGAGCTGATGAAGCTGTTCGTGGTGCTGTACGCGGCCGACTACACAGTGCGCAAGGCGGCCTGGATGCACAGCCTGCGCAAGGGCTTCCTGCCGATGCTGGCGGTGATGCTGTTCGTCGGCGCGCTGCTGCTGCGCGAGCCGGACTTCGGCGCCTTCGCGGTCATCGCCTGCATCGCCATGGGCGTGCTGTTCCTCGGCGGGATGAACTGGCGCCTGTTCTTCGGGCTGTTCGTGCTGCTGGCGATCGGATTCGTGGTGGTCATCCTGACCTCACCCTACCGCATGCAGCGCATTCTCGGCTTCATGGACCCATGGGCCGATCCCTTCGGCAAAGGCTATCAGCTATCCCATGCGCTGATCGCCTTCGGCCGCGGCGAGTGGCTGGGCGTGGGTCTAGGCGCGAGCGTAGAGAAGCTGTTCTATCTCCCGGAGGCGCACACCGATTTTCTGCTCGCAGTGATCGGCGAGGAACTCGGGTTCGTCGGAGTGAGCGCGGTGATCCTGCTGTTCGCCTGGCTCACGGCGCGTGCCTTCGCGATCGGTGCACAAGCCGCAAAGCTGGAGCGCTACTTCAACGCGCTCGTGTCGCAGGCAATCGGAATCTGGCTCGGCGCCCAGACCGTCATCAACATGGGCGTGAACATGGGGCTGCTCCCGACCAAGGGGTTGACGCTGCCGTTCCTGTCCTTCGGCGGCAGCGGGCTGCTCGCCAACTGCTGCGCGCTGGCGCTCCTCCTGCGCGCCGATTGGGAGAATCGGCAGCT
>DAIQQA010000008.1:33892-71554 GCA_036787045.1 Burkholderiales bacterium
CCTTCCAGCGATGGCGCATCGAGCGCCGTCGGCGGGGTGTCACGCACGATTCTCATCATGGCTGGCGGGACCGGCGGTCACGTGTTTCCGGCCTTGGCGGTGGCAGCAGAGATGAAAAGCGCAAGCTGGCGCGTGGTCTGGCTCGGATCGCGGGACGGCATGGAGGCGAGCCTCGTGCCCAGGCACGGCTATGACATCGAGTGGATCCGCTTTTCGGGCCTGCGGGGCAAGGGCCTCGTGCGCATGGCGCTGCTGCCGCTGAACCTCTTGATCGCCTTCTGGCAGAGCGCGCGTGTGATCTTCCGCGTGCGGCCAGACGTAGTGCTGGGCATGGGTGGCTACGTCTCTTTCCCCGGCGGGATGATGGCCGCACTTCTCAACCGTCCGCTGGTGGTGCACGAGCAGAACTCCATCGCCGGGCTGGCGAACCGCGTCCTGGCCGAGGTCGCCGATCGGCGCCTCACCGGGTTCCCCAACGTGCTCAAGAAGTCGCAATGGTGCGGCAATCCCGTGCGCAGCGAGATCGCCGCGCTGGCTCCACCCGTGGAGCGCTTCCGCGGGCGCAGCGGGCCGCTACGTCTGCTGGTGGTGGGCGGCAGCCTCGGCGCGCAGGCGCTCAACGAAGTCGTGCCGCAGTCGCTAGCGTTGATCGACCCGCCGCTGCGGCCGGTGGTCACCCACCAGGCCGGTACCAGACATCTCGACGCGCTGCGGGCGAACTACGCGACTGCGGAGGTGCAAGCCGAGAGCGTCGCTTTCATCGACGACATGGCGGCGCGGTACGGCGAGGCCGACCTGGTGATCTGTCGCGCGGGCGCGCTGACCGTCTCGGAGCTGGCTGCTGCCGGCGTGGCCAGCGTGCTGGTGCCCTATCCCCATGCGGTGGACGACCACCAGACCCACAACGCGCGCTTCCTGGCCGATGCCGGTGCCGCAGTGCTGGTCCCGCAGTGCGACCTGTCGGCTCGACGGCTGGCCGATCTGCTGGCCGGCTTCACGCGGGACACGCTCGCCGAGATGGCTGTGCGCGCCCGGGCGCTCGCGAAACCCGACGCCGCGGCAGCGGTCGCTGCTGTGTGTACTGCGATCGCTGCATGACGTTAGGAAGGGAGCAAACCATGAAGCACAAGACAGCGAAACCACTCAAGCGCACGACCGGCACGGCGGCATTGCGGCGCTCGGCGAATGCACGCAGCGTGCGCGCGGTTCGCGGGGACGACCTCGGGGACCGCCGCCTGCGGTTGCTGCTTGGGACGAAGACGTCGCCCCGGTGAGATGAAGCATAAGGTCAAGCGCGTGCACTTCGTCGGCATCGGCGGCTCCGGCATGAGCGGGATCGCCGAGGTGCTGCTCAACCTTGGCTACCAGGTCAGCGGCTCGGACCTGTCGGAGAGCGCCGTCACCGAACGCTTGCGCAGCCTGGGGGCGACCGTGTATCGGGGCCACGATGCCGCTCAAGTCGAGGGCGCCGATGCGGTCGTGGTCTCGACGGCGGTGAAGCCGGACAACCCGGAGGTCGGGGCGGCGCGGGCGCGGCGCATTCCAGTGGTTCCGCGTGCGCTGATGCTCGCCGAGCTCATGCGCCTGCGTCAGGGCATCGCCATTGCGGGCACGCACGGCAAGACCACCACGACCAGCCTGATCGCCAGCGTTCTGGCTGAGGCCGGGATGGACCCGACTTTCGTCATCGGCGGTCGACTGGAGGCCGCAGGCTCCCACGCCAAGCTGGGTAGCGGCGAGTTCATCGTCGTCGAGGCGGACGAGTCTGACGCCTCTTTCCTGCAGCTGCAGCCGGTGCTCGCGGTGGTCACCAACATCGACGCCGACCACATGGAGACCTACGGGCACGACTTCGGCCGCCTGCGGCAGGCTTTCCTCGACTTCCTGCAACGGTTGCCCTTCTACGGCATGGCGGTGCTGTGCGTGGACGATGCGAACGTGCGCGCGATCATGCCGCTGGTCACCAAGCCCATCACCACCTACGGATTGTCCGAGCAGGCCCAGGTGCGGGCCGTGAACATCCGGCATGAGGGCGGCCGCATGCGCTTCACGGCCGAGCTGCGAGCCAACGGCGGTCCCGGCAAGTCGCTGCAGGTCACGCTCAATCTGCCCGGAGTTCACAACGTGCAGAACGCGCTGGCTGCGGTCGCCGTGGGGCTGGAGGTCCAGGTGCCGGAGCGGGCGATCCTGCGTGCGCTGGAGGAGTTCAAGGGCGTGGGACGCCGCTTCGAGCGTTACGGCGAGATCGCGCTGCCCGGTGGCGGCAGCTTCACCCTCATCGACGACTATGGCCACCATCCGGCCGAGATGGAGGCGACGCTGGCGGCAGTGCGCGGCGCCTTTCCGGATCGTCGGCTGGTGCTTGCCTTCCAGCCACACCGCTACACGCGCACGCGCGACTGCTTCGAGGACTTCGTGCGCGTGCTTTCCGGCGTGGATGCGCTGCTGCTGGCCGAAGTCTACCCGGCGGGGGAGGCCCCTATCGTGGCGGCCGACGGGCGCGCCCTGGCGCGCGCGCTTCGCGTGGTGGGCAAGGTGGAGCCAGTGTTCGTCGAGCAGATCGCCGAGATGCCGGACGCCATCAAGAGCGCAGCGCACGCCGGCGACGTAGTGGTGACCATGGGGGCCGGTTCCATCGGAGCAGTGCCGGCCCAGTTGCGCAACTCGCAAGGCGCGCCAGCGCGCGAGGAGAGCCGAGCATGACGAGGCTTTCCTCCCGCCCCGCGCCTCTCGCCTCCCGCCTGCGTTAGCCATGGACATGGCCGAAGCCCGCCACTTCCCGCTGCCGCGCCTGGCCGGCCAGCTGCGGTTCGACGAGCCGATGCACCGGCACACGACCTGGCGCACTGGGGGCTGCGCGCAGCGCGCCTACTTCCCGCTCGATCTGCAGGACCTCGCTCGATTTCTGCGCTCGCTGCCGGCAGCCGAGCCGGTCCAGTTCGTGGGGCTGGGCAGCAACCTGCTGGTGCGCGACGGTGGTGTGCGCGGTACGGTCGTGTTTACCCATGGCGCACTCAAGCAGGTGGATCTGACCGCGCGCCCGGACCAGGCGCCGCTGGTCTATGCCGAAGCCGGTGTGGCTGCCCCGAAGGTCGCGCGCTTCGCCGCGAACCACGGTATGCGCGGCGCGGAGTTCCTCGCCGGCATTCCCGGCACCGTCGGCGGGGCGCTCGCCATGAACGCCGGGTGCTACGGGTCGGAGACCTGGGATGTTGTGCACATGGTGCTGACACTCACGCGCGCGGGCGAGATCCGGCGCCGCAGCCCTGCGGAGTTCGACGTGTCGTACCGGCATGTCGCGCTGAGGGGAGGTGGGAGGAGAGAGGACGAGCCCCTCGCGCCTCACGCCTCACGCCTCACGCCTCACGCCGAAGAATTCTTCGCGGCGGCATGGTTTCGTTTTGCGCCGGGCGACGGCGAGGAGTCGCGTCGCGTGATCAAGGAGCTGCTGCAGCGGCGCATCGCCAGCCAACCACTGGGCGAGCCTAACGCCGGCTCGGTGTTCCGCAACCCGCCGGGCGATTATGCCGCGCGTCTGATCGAGTCCTGCGGGCTCAAGGGCTTCGCCATCGGCGGTGCGATGGTTTCGCGCAAGCACTCCAACTTCATCGTCAACACCGGCACGGCGACCTCTGCCGACATCGAGGCGCTGATTGAGCACGTGCAGAAAACGGTGAAAGAGCGCTGCGGCGTGCTGCTCGAGCGCGAGGTTCGGATCATCGGGGAGCGCCAATGAAAGTACTTCTTCACCGCAGAGACACAGAGGCACAGAGGACCGCTTCCGACGGCGGCGCACAAGTTCTGCTCCGTGTCTCTGTGTCTCTGTGGTTCAAAGGGTGTACGCGGTGAGCGTGAAGGAGTTCGGAAAAGTGGCAGTCCTGCTGGGCGGCAAATCGGCCGAGCGGGAGATCTCGCTCATGTCGGGGAAGAACGTCCTCGAAGGGTTGCGCAACGTCGGGGTGGACGCGCATCCCTTCGACCCTGCCGAGCGCGAGGTGTTCGAGATCAAACGCGAGGGCTTCCAGCGCGTGTTCATCGCCCTGCACGGCCGCTACGGCGAGGACGGGACGGTGCAGGGGGCGTTGGAGCTGATGGGCATCCCCTACACCGGCAGCGGCGTGATGGCCTCGGCTCTGTGCATGGACAAGGTGCGCACGAAGATGGTGTGGGTCGCATGCGGCCTGCCCACACCACGCTGGGAAGTGCTCCGGGCCGACAGCGATTGGAGTGGCGTCGCCGCGCGGCTGGGGCTGCCGCTCATCGTGAAGCCGGCGCGCGAAGGGTCGACCCTGGGCCTGACCAAGGTGACCGACGCCAACCAGTTGCGCGCTGCGTTCGACGTCGCGCGCGGCTTCGACCCCTTGGTGCTGGCCGAGGAGTTCGTCGCAGGCCAGGAGCTCACAGCGGGCTTCGTAGGCGAGCAGGCGCTGCCCCTCATCCGCATCGAGGCGCCCGACGGTCGCTACGACTACCAGAGCAAGTACTTCAGCGACGAGACCCGTTACTTCTGCCCCTGCGGCCTGTCTCCGGAGGAAGAGCGTGGGATCCAGGACGTCGTCATGCGCTCGGCCGCGGCGCTGGACTGCAGCGGGTGGGGACGGGCAGACCTGATCCGCCGGGCCGACGGCAGCATCTGCCTACTGGAGATGAACACCTCACCGGGCATGACCGGCCACAGCCTGGTGCCGATGGCCGCCAAGGTGGCCGGGATGGATTTCCAGCAGCTCGTGCTGCGCATTCTGGAGCTGGCCCATGTGGGATGACCACAGGCTCCTGAATCACACGGCAAACCTTCTCTTCGGGCTGGCCGCAGCCGGCCTGCTGTACGCCGTGCTGATGGTGGTCCTGCGCATGCCCATCTTTCCGTTGCGCGGCGTGACCGTGAGCGGCAGCGTGGCGCATACCACGCGCGAGCAGGTCGAAACGATCGCCCGCGAGGAGTTGCTCGGCAACTTCTTCACCGTGGACCTGGAGGCGACCCGGCTGGCGTTCGAGAAGCTGCCCTGGGTGCGCAGCGCCACTGCGCGGCGCGCCTGGCCGGACCGGCTGGAGGTGGCGGTCGAGGAGCACGTCGCGGTGGCGCGCTGGCGCAACAGCGGACTTGTGAGCGACCGCGGCGAGGTTTTCGAGGCCGCGACGGACGCGCGCCTGCCCGTGTTGATCGGGCCGGAGGGCAGTGCGGCCGAGATGGTCGCGCAATACGGCGTGTTCGCCGACCTGCTCGGCCGGGCCGGACGTGCCCCAGCGGAGGTGCGGCTGTCCGAGCGCCGCGCCTGGGAGCTCAAGCTTGATAACGGCGACGTGCTGGAGCTGGGCCGCCAGGATCTGGTGGCGAGGCTGGCGCGTTTCGCCGCGGTCTACCAGCACACCGTCGGCCGGCTTCCGCAGCGCGCTTACCGCGTCGATCTGCGCTATCCCAACGGCTTCGCGCTGCGCCAGCCCGGGCTGCGCTGGGGCCGGCGACCCGCCTGACCGACATGGCAGTCATGAACAGACCCAAGGACAACAAGAACCTCATCGTCGGCCTCGATATCGGCACCTCCAAGATCGTCGCCATGGTCGCGGAGCTCACGCCGGAGGGTGGCTTCGACGTGATCGGGTACGGCAGCCATGCGTCGCGCGGCCTGAAGAAGGGCGTGGTCGTGAACATCGAGTCCACCGTCGGCGCCATCCAGCGTGCACTGGAGGAGGCGGAGCTGATGGCCGACTGCAAGATCAAGGAGGTCTATACCGGGATCGCGGGCAGCCACATCCGCAGCTTCAACTCGCACGGCATGGTGGCCATCAAGGACCGCGAGGTCAGCCAGCTCGACGTGGACCGCGTGATCGAGACGGCCAAGGCGGTGAACATCCCCACCGACCAGCAGATCCTGCACATCCTCAACCAGGAATTCATCATCGACGGACAGGAGGATGTGCGCGAGCCGCTCGGCATGAGCGGCGTGCGCCTGGAGGTGAAGGTGCACATCGTCACCGGCGCAGTGTCGGCGGCGCAGAACATCATGAAATGCGTGCGTCGCTGCGGCCTCGAGGTCGAGGACCTGATCCTGCAGCCGCTCGCCTCCGCCATGGCCGTGCTGTCGGAGGATGAGAAGGACCTGGGCGTGTGCCTGGCCGACGTCGGTGGCGGCACGACCGATATCGCCGTGTTCACCGGCGGGGCGATCCGGCACACCGCGGTGATTCCCATCGCGGGCGACCAGATCACCAACGATATCGCCATGGCGCTGCGCACGCCCACCAAGGACGCCGAGGAGATCAAGCAGAAGTTCGGCTGCGCGCTGCGCGAGCTCGCCGACCCGGGCACGACCGTCCAGGTGCCTGGCGTGGGCGAGCGGGCTTCGCGCCAGCTATCGCGGCAGACGCTGGCCGAGGTGATCGAGCCGCGGGTGGAGGAGCTGTACTCGCTGATCCAGGCCGAGCTGCGCCGCAGCGGCTTCGAGGAGCTGCTCTCCTCGGGGATCGTGCTTACCGGCGGCAGCAGCCTGATGCAGGGAATGGTCGAGCTCGGCGAGGAGATCTTCCACATGCCGGTGCGCGTGGGCATGCCCAGCTACGGCGGCAGCCTGGCGGAGGTGGTGCGCAGCCCGCGCTACTCGACCGCGGTCGGGCTGCTTCTGTCCGGCCTCGCGCAGCACCAGCAGCAGCAGATCGCACGCATGCAAGGGGCATCTTTCAGGCAGGTGTTGGAGCGCATGAAGACGTGGTTCCAGGGGAATTTCTAAAGAGCAGGCATCGAGTCGAAACAACCGGGTTCTTCAATCTCAACAGAAGGAGGAAAACATGTTCGAGCTGGTGGACGCACAACCGCAGGAAGCCGTGATCAAGGTGATCGGTGTAGGGGGCTGCGGAGGCAACGCGGTGGATCACATGATCGACGCCGGTGTGCAGGGGGTGGAGTTCATCTGCGCCAACACCGACTCCCAGGCGCTGAAGCGCAACAAGTCGAGGGTCCAGCTGCAGCTGGGGTCGACGGTGACCAAGGGGCTCGGCGCCGGCGCCAACCCCGACATCGGCCGTCAGGCTGCGGTCGAGGACCGCGAGCGCATCGTCGAGCTGATCGAGGGAGCGGACATGCTGTTCCTCACAGCCGGCATGGGTGGCGGCACCGGCACGGGCGCGGCGCCGATCGTGGCAGAGGTCGCACGCGAGCTCGGCATCCTCACGGTAGCGGTGGTGACCAAGCCCTTCGCCTTCGAAGGCCGGCGGCAGCGCATCGCGCAGGAGGGGCTCGAAGCCCTGTCCAAGCATGTGGACTCGCTGATCGTGATTCCCAACGAGAAGCTGATGCAGGTGCTGGGCGACGATGTCAGCATGCTGGACGCCTTCAAGGCCGCCAACAGCGTCTTGCACGGGGCGGTCGCCGGGATCGCCGAGGTGATCAACTGCCCCGGACTGGTGAACGTGGACTTCGCCGATGTGCGCACTGTCATGTCGGAGATGGGCATGGCGATGATGGGCTCGGCCGTGGCCTCGGGCCCCCACCGCAGCACCCAGTCCGCCGAGCAGGCCGTGGCCAGCCCGTTGCTGGAAGACGTCAACCTCGCCGGCGCCCGCGGGGTGCTGGTGAACATTACCGCGAGCGCGAGTCTAAAGATGAAGGAGGTTCATGACGTAATGAACACGATCAAGGCATTCACTGCCGAGGACGCGACGGTCATCGTCGGGACGGTGATCGACGAGAACATGACCGATCAGCTGCGGGTGACCATGGTCGCCACCGGGTTAGGACTGCCGGTCGGCCGGGCGCAGCAGCCCAAGCCGCTGACGGTGGTGAAGACCGGGACGGACGTCGGGCCGATCGAGGTGGTCGACTATGCGCAGCTCGAGACACCGGCGGTGATCCGGCGGCGCAACCGCGAATCGACCATTGAGGCGATGCGCCAGTCCGGCGTGGACATGCTCGACATCCCGGCCTTCCTGCGCAAGCAGGCGGACTGAGTCGGCAGCGCCTTGATTACAGACGCAACGCGGAAGGGGTTGATGCAGGCTTGCTGCAGCACAAGAATACTTCACAACCACTGGCGTTGCGGCGTGCTAGCTGCTAGAATAATCAAGGCGTTATGTTCAAGCGTGATATGTTCAAACGTGAATTGCTATCGAGACCCGGACGGAGAATGATCCGCCAACGCAGCCTGAAAAGTGCGGTGCACGCCACGGGCGTGGGCCTGCATACGGGCCACAAGGTCTATCTGACTCTGCGGCCGGCTGCGCCCGATACCGGAATCGTCTTTCGCCGGGTGGATCTGCCCGAACCGCTGGAGATCCGCGCTCACGCGACGCTGGTGGGCGACACCCGTTTGTCGTCGTGCCTGGAACGCAACGGGGTGCGCATATCGACGGTCGAGCATCTGATGTCCGCCTTCGCCGGCCTGGGCGTGGACAACGCCTACGTCGATCTCACGGCCGACGAGGTGCCGATCATGGACGGCAGCGCCGGCCCCTTCATCTTCCTGATCCAGTCCGCCGGCATCGAGGAGCAGAATGCGCCGAAGAAGTTCATTCGCATTCTGCGTGCGATCGAGGTGACGGAAGGCGACAAGTGGGCGCGGCTCGAGCCTCACAACGGCTTCCGGATGGACTTCAGCATCGCCTTCAGCCATCCGGTAGTGCAGAAGTCGAGCCAGCGGCTGAGCATCGACTTTGCGACCACGTCGTACGTGAAGGAGGTCGCGCGGGCGCGCACCTTCGGCTTCATGCAGGACGTGGAGAACATGCGGGCGCAGGGGCTGGGCCTGGGCGGCAGCCTGGACAACGCGGTGGTGATGGACGAGTTCCGCGTGCTGAACAGCGACGGCCTGCGCTACGATGACGAGTTCGTCAAGCACAAGGTGCTGGATGCGGTGGGAGACCTCTACCTGCTCGGGCATCCGATCCTGGGGGCGTTCAGCGCCCACAAATCCGGTCACGCGCTGAACAACCAGCTCGCCCGCACTCTCCTGGCGGAGGGCGACAGCTACGCTCTAGTCACCTTCGAACATCCGGAGGAGGCCCCCGCGTTCGTCAGCCTGCAGGCGCAGTACGCCTAATCGCGCTGCGTTCGCAACCGTCGCGCGGTAGCGCGATGGGAACAGGCTTGGCATCCCTGAGCCGCATGCGCCGCTCACTCATGCGGATGCGCTTATGACCGCCTTTGCGCTGCGTGCCGTAGGCTTCCTGGTGCTGATCTGCATCGCAGCCGCGGTGGCCATGTACGTAGTCACCAAAGACCGGCGCTGGTTGCGGTGGGCCTGGCGTGTATTCGCCGGCGCGGTCGCGGTGGCACTCATCGTGGCAGCGTTTCTCGTGCTCGAGCGGCTAGTCATCGCCATCTGAGGGATCCCGGGCGCGCGAATCGCCCTGCTGTGCATCGCGCCGGATCAAGCGGCGGACGGCATCCCGGAGCGGTCCATCTTTCAGGCAGGCCTCCAACTCCTTCAGATCCCGGACCCCTGTCGCCCCGATACGACGAATCGGCACGTCAGGGCGTCTGGTGCCGCGCACAAGTTGCACTTCCGTTCGGAGTGCCTTAACCTCCGGAAACTGTTTCCGGATTGTCAAGAGCAGGCGCGGTGCGAGATGGCGCAATCTGGCGGCCACTGCCCCGCTTGCCGCTAGCAACACCAGCGTTCCCTGCGTCTCGTAGCCCACTGTGCTCGACTGAGCCAGCCCCCTGGGCACGGCCGCCAAATAGGCCTGCTGCAATGCAGCGATGCGCCCCGCGCGCACGCGAATTGCTTCGAGGTCCGTCAAGGAATTCAATAGGTAGCCGATACTCCGGCTATGCGCAACCACGGCCGTTAGGTGTCGGAGGGGGAAACAATGAACATCATTCTAGTTTCCAGCGGACTGTCCCGGGCGCGCTCGCTGAATGTCGGCGCGCCTCAGCTTGCTGCGATGGGACTGACTCTGCTCGTGCTGATGCTCTCGCTGGTGGTCCTGCTGCACTACTTTTCGCTTCGTCACGCCGTGACCAACGGCAGCCCCTATCTTCGCACGATCCTTTCCGGCATCCAGGCAGAGGAGAATGCCCGCATGCAGGCCTACCTGCGCGAGAGCCTGAACACCATGGCCTCCAAGCTGGGCGAGCTGCAGGCGCGGCTGGTGCGGCTCGACGCAATGGGCGACCGGCTCACCAAAGTGGCAGGGCTGAAGCCGCAGGAGTTCATGTTCGATCGTCTGCCTGCCCGTGGCGGCGCCGAGTCCCTGGTTCCTGCGCGCGAGGTATCGCTGGGTCAACTGGGCGCAGAGCTGGATCGCCTGTCGAAGGAACTGGAAGACCGCACCGACATGCTGCGCGTGCTCGAGTCCACGCTGACCGAGGACTACGCAAAGCGCCAGCTCGTCCCGACCCAGAAGCCGGTGCAGGCTGGCTACTACTCCTCGAACTTCGGTTGGCGCATCGACCCCTTTACCGGGCTCAACGCCTTCCACGAAGGCCTCGACTTTATGGCCGAAGAGGGTACCCCGATCCTGGCAGCTGCGGGTGGGGTCGTGGTGTTTGCGGCCCGCCATCCGCAGTATGGTAATATGGTTGAGATCGATCACGGTAACGACCTCGTGACGCGATATGCCCACGCTTCGAAGATCCTGGCGAAGGTCGGCGATGTCGTGTTGCGCGGAAGCAAGATCGCCGAAGTCGGCAGCACGGGGCGGTCCACCGGAACCCACCTGCACTTCGAGGTGCGCCACAGGGGCGCGGCTCAGAATCCCGTGCGCTTCCTGCGTATGCCCGGCTGATCCTTAATTCCGCCGCGAAGGGGTGAGGGGCCAGGGATGGCCCCTCACCCCTTTTGTTTTGCGGGGGGCGACCGCACCTTGCCCGAGGTCGTTCGGACATTTACGGACTACGCATGATCGCCACGCTCCTCAAGAAGATCTTCGGCAGCCGGAACGACCGGCTCATCAAGCGCTATACCCATACGGTTCGCGCGATCAACGCCCTCGAACCGGAGATCGAGCGCCTGTCGGATGCCGAGCTGCGCGCCAAGACGCCGGTGTTCAGACAGCGTCTCACCGACGGCGAGACGCTGGATCAGCTGTTGCCGGAGGCCTTCGCCGTCGTGCGGGAGGCGGGAAAGCGCGCACTCAACATGCGCCATTTCGACGTCCAGTTGATCGGCGGGATGGTCCTGCACCACGGCAAGATCTCCGAGATGCGCACCGGCGAGGGCAAGACTCTGGTGGCAACGCTGCCTGCATATCTGAACGCGCTCGGCGGCGAGGGTGTGCATGTCGTCACCGTCAACGACTACCTGGCCAGCCGCGACGCCGCCTGGATGGGCCGGCTGTTCGCCTTCCTCGGGCTGAGCGTGGGTGTGAACCTGTCGCAGATGGACCACGCCTCCAAGCAACAGGCCTACGCCGCGGACGTGACTTACGGGACCAATAACGAGTTCGGCTTCGACTACCTGCGCGACAACATGGTCTACGCCACCGGCGACCGGGTGCAGCGCAGGCTGGCCTATGCCATTGTCGACGAAGTCGATTCCATCCTGATCGACGAGGCGCGCACGCCGCTGATCATCTCCGGTCAGGCCGAAGACACCACCGATCTGTATTACAAAATCAATGATCTGGTGCCCAAGCTCACCCGCCAGGCCAAGGAGAACGAGCCGGGTGACTACTCCGTGGATGAGAAGGCGCACCAGGTTCTGCTCACCGAAGCCGGGCACGAACACGCCGAGGAGTTGCTCACCAGCGCCGGGTTGCTGGCCGAAGGCACCAGCCTGTACGACGCCTCCAACATCACGCTCATGCATCACGTCTACGCGGCCCTGCGCGCCCACGCGCTGTACCACCGCGACCAGCACTACGTAGTGCAGAACGACGAGGTCATCATCGTGGATGAGTTCACCGGGCGCCTGATGCCCGGGCGGCGCTGGTCCGACGGCCTGCACCAGGCGGTGGAAGCCAAGGAAGGCGCGCGCATCCAGCGCGAGAACCAGACGCTCGCCTCCATCACCTTCCAGAACTACTTTCGGATGTACCAGAAGCTGGCCGGCATGACCGGGACGGCCGACACGGAAGCCTACGAGTTCCAGCAGATCTACAACCTGGAGACGGTGGTCGTCCCCACCCACATGCAGATGATCCGCGAGGATCGCATGGATCAGGTGTTCAAGACCAAGCGCGAGAAGGTGCAAGCGGTCATACTCGACATCAAGGACTGCTACGAGCGCGGCCAGCCGGTCCTGGTGGGCACCACCTCCATCGAGAACTCCGAGGAGCTGTCGGAGCACCTGAACAAGGCCAAGCTGCCGCACCAGGTGCTCAACGCCAAGCAGCATGCGCGGGAAGCCGAGATCGTCATCCAGGCCGGCCGGCCGAAGATGGTCACCATCGCCACGAACATGGCGGGCCGCGGGACCGACATCGTGCTGGGCGGCAACCCGGAGCCGGAGATCAACCGGGTGCGTGCCGACGAGAGTCTGTCCGAGGAGGACAAGACCGCGCGCATCGCCGAGCTACGCATGCGCTGGCAGGACCTGCACAACCAGGTCGTCGCCGCGGGTGGACTGCATATCGTCGGCACCGAGCGGCACGAGTCGCGCAGGGTGGACAACCAGCTGCGCGGGCGCTCCGGCCGCCAGGGCGACCCGGGGTCGAGCCGCTTCTACCTCTCGCTCGAGGACCCGCTGCTGCGCATCTTCGCCTCCGACCGCGTAGCGGCGATCATGGACCGGTTGAAGATGCCCGAGGGCGAGGCCATCGAGCACCCCTGGGTCACCCGCGCGATCGAGAACGCACAGCGCAAGGTGGAGGCGCGCAACTTCGACATCCGCAAGCAGCTCCTCGAGTACGACGACGTCGCCAATGACCAGCGCCGCGTCATCTACCAGCAGCGCAACGAGCTACTTGAGAGCACTGACATCTCGGACACCGTACGGTCCATGCGCGATGGCACCATCGGCGACATCATCAGCCAGTACATCCCGCCCGGAACGGTGGAGGAGCAGTGGGACACCACGGGGCTCGAGAAGGCGCTGGCCGCCGAGCTGACGCTGCACGTCCCGCTCGGTCAGTGGCTGAAGGAAGACGAGAACCTGGACGAGGACACGCTTCGCCTCAGGGTCGCCGAGGCCGCTCACCGATACTACGAGGAGAAGTTCACCCAGGTCGACGCCGAGCAGCTGCGCCACTTCGAGCGCGCCGTGACGCTGCAGACCTTCGACAACTTCTGGCGCGAGCACCTCGCCGCGCTCGATCACCTGCGCCAGGGTATCCACCTGCGCGGCTATGCGCAGAAGAACCCGAAGCAGGAGTACAAGCGCGAGGCCTTCGATCTGTTCTCCGTGATGCTCGACTCGATCCGCAACGAGGTCACCCGCATCCTCATGACCGTGCAGATCCAGAGCCGTCAGGACGTCGAGAAGGTCGAGGAGCCGGTTGAGCTCAGCAACGTGCGCTATCAGCACGCCGACTACGAGGAAGCGCTAGCCGAAGCCAACGCCGACAGCGAGCAGGCCAAGGCCCAGCCCTTTGTGCGTCAGGGCCAGAAGGTCGGACGCAACGACCCCTGCCCCTGCGGGTCCGGCAAGAAGTACAAGCAGTGCCACGGCCGGCTGGCCTGAGCGTTCAGCCGTCGCGTCCGTTCTTCTCGCAAAGCAGTGGCCGTCAACCTCACCGCTCCGCAGGCGCAAGCCCTGTTCCCAGTCGCAGGTGTGCGCCTGGGGACTGCGCAAGCCGGCATCCGTAAAGCCAACCGCAAAGACCTGCTGCTGATCGCGCTGGACGAGGGGACCCGCGTTGCAGGCGTGTTCACACGCAACCGCTTCTGCGCGGCGCCGGTATTGGTCGCTCGGGCCCATCTCGAAGCGGGAGAAGAGATCCGTGCGCTGGTCGTGAACACTGGCAATGCCAACGCCGGCACAGGCGAAGGCGGATTGCGGGCCGCCCGCGCGACCTGCGACGAGACCGCGCGGCTGCTCGGAAGCCGGCCCGGCCAGGTGCTGCCGTTCTCCACCGGTGTCATCATGGAGCCGCTCCCGGTGGAACGCATCGCCACCGGCCTGCCTGCCTGCATTGCCGACCTGCAAGCTGCCAACTGGCTGAGCGCAGCCGAAGCTATCATGACCACCGACACCGTCCCCAAGGCTGCTTCGCGGCGAATCCGCGTCGGCGGTTCCCCGGTCACGGTGACAGGCATCGCCAAGGGTGCCGGAATGATTCACCCGGACATGGCGACCATGCTGTGCTTCGTGGCCACCGACGCAGCGATCGGCGCGGCGCCGCTGCGTGCCGCACTAGCGCATGCGGCTGACCACTCGTTCAACTCGATCACGGTAGACGGCGATACCTCGACCAACGACGCCTTCATGCTGATCGCTACGGGCCGGGCCGGCAACCGCGAGATCGCGTCCGAGACCGACGCGCAGTTCACCGCGCTGCGTGACGCGATCACCGATGTGGCAAGCGAGCTCGCCCAGACCATCATTCGCGACGGAGAGGGCGCGACCAAGTTCATTACCGTCCGCGTCGAGCGGGGCGCCGGCCGTGCGGAGTGCCGCAAGGTGGCTTTCGCGATCGCCCACTCGCCGCTGGTCAAGACCGCGTTCTTCGCCTCCGACCCCAACTTGGGCCGCATCCTCGCGGCCATCGGCTACGCGGGCATCGACGACCTCGACGTGTCGCGCCTGGAGCTGTATCTCGACGACGTGCGTGTGGCGAGCGGCGGCGGGCGCGACCCGGCCTATCGTGAAGAGGACGGGCAGCGGGTGATGCGACGCAGCGAGATCACCGTGCGCGTGGTGTTGAATCGCGGAACGGCCTCGGCCACGGTGTGGACGTGCGATCTGTCGCACGACTATGTCACCATCAACGCCGAGTACAGGACTTAAGGCAACCGCTCACCACGAAGACACGAAGAAAAGCAAGAATGTCCGGAGTCGATATTGAAGCTGGGCAGGAACCGCAAAGAGCGGGGATGCGAATCGATGGTCATGTGCCAGATACTCTCGCCAATCACCGGTCACCGTTTGTTTTCTTCCGCTTTTCTTCGTGTCTTCGTGCCTTCGTGGTGAGAGGTAGGTAGTAGATGGCCGATCTGGACAAGGTACTGGCCCAAGCCGAAGCGCTGATCCAGCGCGTCGAGCGCCTGCTACCCCCGGAGACGCCGGCGCCCGACTTTGCCGGCACCATCGCGTTCCGCTGGCGGCGGCGCGACGGCCGCAGCGTGCTCCAGCCGGTGGCGCATCCGCACCGCATCCAGCTCGAGGATCTGCAGGACATCGATCGCCAGCGCGAGCTGGTGCGCCAGAACACGCTGCAATTCGTGCGCGGGCTGCCCGCCAACAACGTGCTGCTCACAGGTGCGCGTGGCACGGGCAAGTCCTCGCTGGTGAAGGCGCTGCTCAATCGGTACGCTGCGGAGGGCCTGCGGCTGATCGAGCTGGACAAGAAGGATCTGCTGGACCTTCCGGACGTGGTCGAGCGTCTCGCTGCGCAGCCCTACCGCTTCATCCTGTTTTGCGACGACCTGTCGTTCAACGCCGACGAGCCGGGATACACGACGCTTAAGGCGGTGCTCGACGGCTCGGTAGCGGCCACGCCCGAGAACGTGCTGCTGTACGCCACCTCCAACCGGCGCCACCTGATGCCGGAGTTCATGCGCGAGAACCTGGAGACCAAGTACCTCGGCGACGAGATCCACCCTGGCGAGACAGTGGAGGAGAAGATCTCGCTGTCCGAGCGCTTCGGACTGTGGGTCTCGTTCTACCCGTTCAATCAGGACGAATACCTGGACATCGTGCGCTACTGGCTGCGCCGCCTGGGCGTGAGCGAGTTCGTCGGCGACGAGATGCAGCGCGAGGCGCTGCAGTGGGCGCTGCAGCGCGGCTCGCGCAGCGGGCGCGTGGCCTGGCACTTCGCGCGCGATTGGGCGGGCCGGCATGGCGTTCGCGTATCCGGCCTCTGATCTCGATGGGAACAGCGGCAGGCCAGGCTGACCCTGCCAAAGTAGTGGATGTCGCGGCGGCGGTCGTCCTGCTGCCCGACGGCCGCTTCCTGCTGGCGCAGCGACCGGCCGGCAAGGTCTACGCCGGCTACTGGGAGTTTCCCGGCGGCAAGGCCGAGCCGGGAGAGCCCCTTGCGGCGGCGCTGGCGCGCGAGCTGCATGAAGAGCTCGGCATCGACGTCACGCGCGCCTATCCCTGGATTGTCGAAGAGTACGTGTATCCGCACGCGCATGTGCGGCTGCACTTCTTTCGCGTCCTGGTCTGGCGCGGAGAGCCTCATCCGCGCGAACGACAGCAGCTGGCTTGGGCCGCGCTCGACGATCTGGGTGTGGCGCCCCTGCTGCCGGCCAACGGGCCGGTGCTGCGGGCGCTTGCACTGCCCTCGACCCTCGCCATCACCAACGGCTCGGAGCTCGGAATCGGTGCGGCGCTCGAGCGGCTCGAGCGGGCGCTCGCGCGTGGTGTGCGGCTGGTGATGGTGCGGGAGAAGCAAATGGCTCCCACGCAACTGCTGGGGTTCGCTTCGGAGGTTGTCGCCCGCTGCCGACGCGTTGGTGCGCGGGTGGTGGTCAATACCGATGCCGAGGCTGCGCGAGCCAGCGGTGCCGATGGCGTGCACCTGCCCGCTGCGGCTCTGATGGCAACCGGCACGCGACCGCCTTTTGCCCTCTGCGGTGCTTCCTGCCACGACGAGGGCGAGCTGTGTCAGGCTGCCCGGCTGGACCTCGACTATGTGGTGCTCGGACCGGTGCTTCCCACTGCGAGCCATCCCGGGGCGCCGGGGTTGGGCTGGGATGCCTTCCGGGAACTGGTGCGCACTTTCCGTTTGCCCGTCTATGCCTTGGGCGGCATGCGCGAGGAGCATCTGGAGCGCGCCTGGGAGTTGGGTGCGCACGGCATCGCACTGATGCGCGGGCTCTGACTCCTGGAAGCGACAAGACCCATTTACCACGAAGGACACGAAGGGACACGAAGAAAACCGTCTGGCCTCTGACCGCTTGCCGCATCCTTGATCGGCCTGGTGGTTTGGACAAGGTGCATCCAGTCCACCGGCGCCCGGCTGCCCCGGTTTTTCCTTCGTGTTCCTTCGTGTCCTTCGTGGTTAGCGAGGTCGTTCTGCTCGCGCCAGCGCGATTCAAACTCACTCCTCGCCGCGCTCGGAATCGCTGCCGCGGTCGTTCTCGGCCACCGGGACGCGGTAGGACTCGGAAGCCCATTGCCCCAGATCGATCAGCCGGCAGCGCTCGGAGCAGAAGGGGCGGTACGGGTTCTCGGTGCTCCAGGGCGCCGGTTTGCCGCATTGCGGGCAATTCACCACCCGTTGTTTGGCTGCACCGCTCACAGGTTGCAGAAGCTCAGCTCGAAGGGGATGTCGGTCTGGCACACGCGCGGGCGCTGGGCTCCCTCGGTGACCGTGAAGCGGATGTTCAGAGCGTACTTGTTGGCGCTGACCTCGGGGACGCATTCGTACGCGTCGTCTACCTTCAGGCGCAGCAGCTGGGCCAGGCGCCCGCCCATCATCTGCTGGTAGACGCCCTGTACCGCAACCTGCTGGCTGGTGCGTCCGCTTTCGCGCAGGATGCGCAAGATGATGGCGATGCCGTGCTTGAGCGGCAGGAAGGGCATGAGCCAGCCCTCCAGGTCGCGGCGGCGGGTCTGCGGTGGCTGGTGCAGCCAGTAGTGATAGGACGGCAGATCGAACTCGCACACGCCACCGGGAATTGCGGCGCGCTGCTTGATGCCCATCAGCCACTCGTTCTCGCGCAGCTCCTGCCCGGTCTTCCCGGAAGACTGGTGCAGCGCTTGCGCGGCGCGATCGATGTCGGCGAGGACCTCGTTGAGGGCATCTTCGGAGATCGCCGGATTGGACCGCAACGCGCCCAGGCTCTGACGCTGCCGCTCCAGCTCCTGCATCAGCTCGGACTTGAGGTCCGCGCGACCGGCGACGTCGAGGATCTCGAACAGCGAGCCCAGCGCGGCGTGATGCTCGAGCGGATCGTCGCGGGTGAGATAGAACTGCGCCCGCTCGTACAGGGTCTCCATCCGCAGCAGGGTGCGGATGCGCTCGTTCAGCGGGAAGTCGTAGCTGATCACGGTGCGTGAAGCCGCGGGCGGCGGTTAATTGTCGTCAGTATTCCCTAAATCGACGCAAAAATAAACCGACTGGCGCCGGAATAACCGTCATGGCTTGGCCGCCATCGCCAGATAGCGTGTGTGCAGCTGGCGGACTTGGTCCGCGAGCTCGGCCAGCCCCGCACTGTTCGTGATCACGTCGTCGGCTGCGCCCAGACGCTGCTCGCGGGTGGCCTGGCTCGCCAGGATCGCGCGCGCCTGCTGCTCGGACAGGCCGCCGCGCCGCATGGCGCGGGTGACCTGCAGCTCCTCGTCGCAGTCCACTACCAGGACCCGCTGAACCAGCCCACGATAGCCACCGGTTTCCACCAGCAGCGGCACGACGAGCAGCACGTAGGGGGCGGGCGAGCCGTCCACGCGCGCGGCGGCCCTGGCGCGGATCAGCGGATGCAGTATCGCTTCCAGTTTGCGCCTGGCATCGGCGTCGGAAAACACAAGCGCGCGCATGCGCGCACGATCCAAAGCGCCTTCTGCGTCGAGGTACTCCTCACCGAACTGCCGGCCGATCTGCGCGACCGCCGGCTGACCCGCACGGGTGAGCGCGTGCGCGATCTCGTCGGTGTCGACCAGGCCGGCGCCGAGCGTTTCGAACAGCTTGGCGACGGTGGTCTTGCCCGAGGCAATCCCTCCGGTCACCGCGACGACGAACTTGCCGGTCACAGGTAGTCGAGGTAGGCGCGGTTGATCGACTCGCCCCAGAACAGCGCAATCAAGCCCGCTGCAGCCAGGTAGGGTCCGAACGGAATGGGAACCTGGCGACCATGCCGGGCCAGCACGATGAGCGCGATCCCGACCGCCGCACCGACCAGCGACGAGAGGAGAATTACCGCTGGCAGCATCTTCCACCCGAGGAACGCACCGATAGCCGCGAGCAGCTTGAAGTCGCCGAAGCCCATCCCCTCCTTGCCCGTGGCCAACTTGAACACCCAGTATACCGACCACAGCGAGAGATACCCTGCGACCGAGCCAATCACAGCCGACTCCAGCGTGGTGAAAGTCCCCCAGATGTTGAACAGCAGCCCGACCCAGATCAGCGGCAGGGTGATATCGTCGGGCAGCAGCTGGGTGTCCAGATCGATCCAGGACGCGGCGATCAGGGCCCAGGCGAAGATGAGCGCACCCAGCGCGGCAGGAGTGAACCCGAAGCGCCAGCCGACGTAGCCCGAGACCAGCGCGGTGAACGCCTCGACTACAGGATAGCGCAGGCTGATCCGCGCCTTGCAACCGGCGCAGCGGCCGCCCAGCGCCAAGTAGCTCACCACCGGAATGTTCTCCCACGCACGGATCGCGCGCCCGCACGCCGGACACGCAGAACCCGGCACCACGAGGTTGTAGCGGGCCGCTGGCTGAGCCAACTGCTTCAGGCCCGAGGCGACCTCCTTCAGGGCAGCAGGGGCGTCGTTCTCCTCGGCCCACTCGCCGAGGATTTCTGCCGACTGGGCGCGCCAATCGCGCCGGAGCATCACCGGCAGCCGGTGCACCACGACGTTGAGGAAGCTGCCGACCATCAGGCCCAGCAGCAGACAAACCAGCGCGACCACGCCGGGTGAGGCTCTCAAGAAGTCAAATGTGGACATGCGCTGTTGGGGATCGGGTGGCACGCGCAGCGGCGCTGCGCGGGAATCCGCGCACGCCCTGCGCGTGCCGGGCGCCGGGCGTCGCTACGACAGGGTCAATTGCTCGGCTGCGAGCCCGACGACCGCTGGCCTGGCTGCCGCCTGCGGACTCAGACGGCCTGGCCCATCTTGAAGATGGGCAGGTACATGGAGACCACCAGCCCGCCGATCAGCGTGCCCAGCACCACCATGATCATCGGCTCCATCAGGCTGGACAGCGCGTCGACCGCGTCGTCGACCTCGGCCTCGAAAAAGTCGGCCACTTTGCCGAGCATCGCATCGAGCGCGCCGGACTCCTCACCGATAGCCACCATCTGGATCACCATGTTCGGGAAGCAATCGCTGTTCTGCATCGAAACGGTGAGGCTCGTGCCAGTGCTGACCTCAGACTGGATCTTCTTGGTGGCGCTCGCGTATACGTAGTTCCCCGACGCACCTGCCACCGAGTCGAGCGCCTCCACCAACGGTACGCCGGCGGCAAACATGGTGGACAGAGTCCGGGTCCAGCGCGCGATGGTGGCCTTGCGGATGATGTCGCCGAAGATAGGCAGCTTGAGCGTGAGCCGATCCATGGCTGCCTGCATCTTGAGCGAACGCTTCCAGGTGTAGAAGAAGAACCACAGGCCGCCGCCGATGGTGCCGAAGATCAGCCACCAGTACTGCACGAAGATGTCGGACAGGTTCATCACGAACAGCGTGGGCGCCGGCAGGTCCGCACCGAAGCTGGTGAACAGCTCCTTGAACGCCGGGATCACGAAGATCATGATCACCGCTGTGATGATGAAGGCCACCACGATCACCGCGATGGGGTAGAACAGGGCAGACTTGATCTTGCTCTTGATGGCGAGGATCTTTTCCTTGTAGGTCGCTAGCCGTTCCAGCAGGCTGTCGAGAATGCCGGCAGCCTCACCAGCCGCCACCAGGTTGCAGTACAGCTGGTCGAAGTACAGCGGGTATTTGCGGAACGCCTGGTTCAGTGAGCTGCCGGTCTCCACCTCGGTCTTGATGTCGAGAAGCAGCCTGCCGACAGCGGGGTTGGCGTGACCTTTGCCCACGATGTCGAAGGACTGCAGCAGCGGCACACCGGCCTTCATCATCGTCGCCAACTGGCGCGTGAACAGCGCGATGTCCTTCTCGGTCACCTTGCCGCCCAGGCCGGCGCGCTGGCGCTTGATCTTCAGCGGAGTGACACCCTGGCGGCGCAGCGACGACTGCACGACCGCCTCGCCGCTCGCCCGCATGTCGCCCCTGACGATCTTCCCGCCCCGGTCGCGCCCTTCCCAGGAGAAGGTGTACTCCTTGACGTCGCGCTTTGCCGCTGCCGCTGTTGCCATGCTGCGATCTCCTACGTTTCGGCGGTGTGCGCCTCTACTCGTTGGTCACGGCCTCGACCTCCTCCAGCGAGGTCATCCCCTGCCGGACCTTGAGCAGCCCGGACTGGCGCAGGTCGCGGATGCCCTCCCGCTTGGCCTGCGTGGCGATGTCGATGGCGTTGCCATTCTGCATGATGATGCGGTTGATCTCCTCACTGATGGGCATCACCTGATAGATGCCCACCCGCCCCTTGTACCCGGTGTTCTTGCATGCGTCGCACCCGACGTGCATGTAGGGCGTCCAGCTTCCGTCCAGCTCGCTCTCGCGGAATCCGGCGCGCAGCAGCGCTTGCTTGGGGATGTCGGCGGGCCGCTTGCAGTTCAGGCACAAGCGCCGCGCCAGGCGCTGGGCCGTGATCAGGATCACCGAGGTAGCGACGTTGAAGGGAGCGATGCCCATGTTCATCAATCGCGTCAGGGTGGTCGGCGCGTCGTTGGTGTGCAGGGTGGACAGCACTAGGTGGCCGGTTTGGGCGGCCTTGATAGCGATTTCGCCCGTCTCCAGATCGCGGATCTCGCCCACCATGATGACGTCCGGGTCCTGGCGCAGGAAAGCCTTGAGGGCCGCAGCAAAAGTCAGGCCAGCCTTATCGTTTACGTTGACCTGGTTGATGCCCGGCAGGTTGATCTCCGCGGGGTCCTCCGCCGTGGAGATGTTAATGCCGGGCTCGTTGAGGATGTTCAGGCAGGTATACAGCGACACCGTCTTGCCAGAGCCGGTCGGGCCGGTCACCAGGATCATGCCGTAGGGGCGCTGAACGGCCTGCAGCAGCTGCTCGCGCTGATCGGGCTCGTAGCCCAGCGCGTCGATGCCGAGCGTCGCGCTGGATGGGTCGAGGATCCGCAGCACCAGCTTCTCGCCGAACAGGGTGGGCAGGCTGCTCACGCGAAAGTCGATGGCGCGGGTCTTCGACAGCACCAGCTTCATGCGCCCGTCCTGCGGCACGCGCTTCTCCGAGATGTCCATCTTTGAGATCACCTTGATGCGCGAGGCGATCTTCTCCTTGATGGCGAGCGGCGGACTGGCGACTTCATACAGCTCGCCATCGAGGCGATAGCGGATCCGGTAGACCTTCTCGTAGGGCTCGAGGTGGATGTCGGAGGCCCCGCTGTGGATGGCGTCGAGCAGGATCTTCTGCAGGTACTTGACCACCGGGGCATCGTCGATCTCGACCTGCTGCTGCTCGGCCGGCTGGTCCGTGTCCGCCTCGGTCAGATCTGCGGCGATCTCGCCGTCGACCAGGTCCTTCAGGGTTGTACCGCTCGCCTGCACCAACTTGCCGATCAGGCTCCCGAGCTTGCCGTCCTCGACCACCACCAGCTCGACGTGCAGGCCGGTCTGGAACTTGATCTGGTCCATGGCGGACCGGTTGGTCGGGTCCGAGATCGCCACGAAAACGCGGTTGCCGCGCTGGAAAAGCGGCAGAGCGCGGCGAGACGGGAGCGCCTTGGCGTCGATCAACTTGACCGGAAGGTGATCCGGGTCAAAGGCATTCAGATCGATCAACGGAAAGCCGAAGGTATGCGCCGCGAACTCGGCGATCTCGGTCTCATTGAAGCGCTTGGCCCCAATCAATTGCTCGACGAAGCTCAAACCGGCTTCGTTGGCCTTGGCCTGCAGGGCGTGGGCTTCGCGTTCCGGCAGCAGGCCCTTCTGGACCATCGCCCGTCCCAAGCCCGAGAGCTGGTTTTGTATCGATGCAGCAGCCATTTACAAGCGATACCGAGGAAATTACTTGAAACAACAATGCCCTGTCAGGGTGAGCCCTGTAAAGGCGCGGAGCTGTTGCTCAGTCAGACTGATTTTTCGGATAGATGCGGGCAATCTTGACGGCTCGATCCTGGGTCTGGACGATCTCGATGGGGTGGCCGGCGATCTTCAGGGTCGTCCCGGGTTCGGGAATGGCTTCCAGGCGCTCCAGGATCAACCCATTGAGCGTTTTGGGACCCTCCAGCGGCAGATCCGCGTCGAGCCGGCGGTTGATTTCGCGTAGCGTGGTGCTGCCCTCCACGATCACGCTGCCGTCCTCCTGGCGGACGAACCCGCCTCTGGTGGCGAGCGGCGATTGCGTCGTGAACTCGCCGACGATCTCCTCGAGGATGTCCTCGAGCGTGATCAGGCCCATCAGCTCGCCGTACTCATCGACCACCAGCCCCAGCCGCTCTTCTTCCTCCTGGAAGTTCTGCATCTGCGCCAGCAGCGAGGTGCCCATGGGCACGAAATAAGGCGGGCGCATCACCTCGGCCAGGCGCTCGGCGGTGATGTCGTCTGCGCCCATGTTGAGCACCTTGCGGGCGTGCAGCACGCCGACCACGTTATCGAGGGTTCCACGGTAGACGGGGATGCGCGTATGGTTCGAGCTGGCGAGCTCGCGTCTGAGCTCCGCAGGCGCGAGCTCGAGGTCCAGGGCTTCGATCTGGCTGCGCGGGGTCATCAGGTCGTCGACAGTTATCGACTCCAGATCGAAAAGATTGAGGAGGATCTTCTGGTGCTTCGGCGGCAGGAAGTTGCCCCCTTCCAGCACCAGGGTGCGCAGCTCCTCGAGGCTCAACTGCACGGCGCTGTCTCCCGCGCCACGGCGCGGCAGCCGCAGCAGCCAAAGCAGTGCACTGGAGAACAGATTGATAAACCATACCAGGGGGTATGCCAGCCGCAGCAGCGGCGCGAGCACGTAGCTCGCGGGAAAGGCGATGCGCTCCGGATAGCGTGCGCCGATCACCTTGGGCGTGATCTCGCTGAAGACGAGCAGAAAGAACGCCACCGCGGCAGTGGCGATGGTCACGGCCCACTCGTTCTCCCCCAGGAGGCGAAAGGCGATCACGGTGCCCAGCGCTGCGGCAGCCGTGTTGACGAGGTTGTTGCCGAGCAGGATTACGCCGAGCAGCTTGTCGGTGCGCTGCAGGAGTTGCGAGACCAGCACGGCGCCGCGATTGCCGGTCTTGACCAGGTGCTTCAACCGGTACCGGTTGAGCGCCATCATGCTGGTTTCGGAGATGGAGAAGAATGCGGACAGAAGCAGGAGAACTACGAAGGCGAGCAGCAGGTGGTCAAGCGAGATCTCGTCCAAGGTGCGTTACCTCGAGCGGTGGCGACCGCGGCAGTATCGAATCGCGCTTCGAGGCTTGTCAAGGAAGCCGCAGCGCAGAACAGCGCTACGGTTAGCGCCCGAGCAGGACTTCGAGCACGAATTTGCTGCCGAGATAAGCAAGCACGAGCGCCATGAATCCGGCCAGTGTCCAGCGCAGCGCCATGCGTCCTCGCCAACCATAGATCCTGCGGCCGGCCAGCAGCGCGGCGAAGATGAACCACGCCGCGATTCCGAACGCGACTTTGTGCGTGAGGCGCAACGGGCGGCCGAACAGTTCTTCGGAGAAGAGCATGCCGCTTGCAAGCGTCAGCGTGAGCAGCACGAAGCCCGCCCCGATGATCCGGAACAGCATGCGCTCCATGGTGAGCAGCGGTGGCAGCGACTGCAGGAATGCGGGCAGCGGCCCGTCGCGCAGTCGCCGCTCCAGCACCGCCATCATGAGCGCCTGCAGACTGGCGATGGTGAACAGACTGAAAGCGGTCAGCGAGATGATCAGATGCGCACGAAACGCCGGCAGGCCGGTATGGGCCAGCGGCCGGACGGAGGGCAACACCATCGGCAGGATGACCAGCACCGCGGCGGTACCCAGGACGAACACCTGCAGGCCCTCGAGGCGGTAGAAGAACCCGCCAATCCAGTAGATCAGGACCGCCAGCCAGATGATGACCGACACCGAGACGCCGACGCCAAGGTAGATGCTGCCGCCCGCGAACACCGACGCATGCAGCAGCCAGGCGTGCAAAAGCAGCGGCACCGCGGTGAACAGGTGCAACGCACGCGGTACCTGCGCCGGCTCGCGTGGACAGAGCGTGACGAAACGCAGCAGAAGCAGCGCGATGCTGGCGTAGCCGGCTGCGCACAGGAGATGGGGTAGAATGCCGGGCATGGCCAGGCGGTGGAGTCCTCGCTGCCGCGCAGTCTACAACATCCCTCTTGATCGTTTCTGGTGCGGCGGCCAGTGCGCCGCACGATGCTCGACACCTCCATGCTCGACAATCTGACCAACCGACTCTCTGGTGTGATCAAGACCCTGCGCGGGCAGGGGCGCCTGACCGAAGCCAACGTGCAGGATGCGTTGCGCGAAGTGCGAATGGCCCTGCTGGAGGCCGATGTCGCCCTTCCGGTGGTGAAGGAGTTCATCGCGCACGTCAAGGAGCGCGCGCTCGGCCAGGAGGTGGTCGGCAGTCTCACCCCGGGGCAGGCGATGGTGGGCGTGGTGTATGACGAGCTCACCGCGCTGATGGGCGCGGCCAACGTGCCGCTGGAGCTCAACACCGTGCCGCCGGCCGTCATTCTCATGGCCGGCCTGCAGGGCTCGGGCAAGACTACCACCAGCGGCAAGCTCGCCCGCCTGCTGCGCGAGGATATGCGCAAGAAGGTCCTGCTGGTGAGCTGCGACGTGTACCGCCCGGCCGCCATCGACCAGCTGCGCACCGTGGCGGCACAGCTCGGCGTGGACTTCTTCCCCGTTACCGTCGACCAGAAGCCTGTGGCGATCGGGCGCGCGGCGCTGGACCACGCCCGCCGCCACTACTACGACGTCATGATCGTGGACACCGCCGGGCGGCTGGCCGTCGATGAGGCCATGATGGCGGAGATCCGCGCTCTGCACGCCGAGCTCAAGCCGGTGGAAACGCTGTTCGTGGTGGACGCCATGCAAGGTCAGGACGCAGTCAACGTTGCCAAGGCTTTCGGCGACGCGTTGCCGCTTACGGGCGTCGTACTCACCAAGCTCGACGGCGACGCTCGCGGGGGCGCTGCGTTGTCGGTGCGGCATGTCACCGGCAAGCCGGTGAAGTTGGTCGGTATGGGGGAGAAGCTGGCCAATCTGGAAGCCTTCCACCCGGACCGGATGGCCTCGCGGATCCTAGGCATGGGCGACGTGTTGAGCCTGGTCGAGGAGGCCCGCCGCAGCGTCGACCTAGAGGAGGCCGAGAAGCTCGCACGCAAGGTGAAAAGCGGCAAGGGCTTCGACCTGGAGGACCTGAAGGGGCAGCTGCAGCAGATGAGCAAGATGGGAGGCTTGAGCGCGCTCATGGACAAGCTGCCCGCCCAGCTCTCGCAGATGGCCCAGAGCACGCAGATGGACGAGAAGCTCGTTGCGCGACGCATCGGCATCATCAACTCGATGACGCCGCAGGAGCGCGCGAAGCCGGAGATCATCAAGGCTTCGCGCAAGCGCCGCATCGCCAGCGGCGCGGGCGTCCCCGTGCAGGAGGTCAACCGCCTCATCAACGAGTTCGAGCAGATGCAAAAGATGGTCAAGATGATGAGCAAAGGCGGCATGCAGAAGATGATGCGCAACCTACGCGGCATACTGCCGGGGATGCACTAGCAATCCGAACCAAGCTTCGGCCCGCGCGTCTAACAGCTCTCAAACAAGGTCCGCAAGGGCCGCAATTCGATTTCCGGAGTCGCCAACCATGAAACGCCTGCTTGTTGTTCTCCTGTTCGTCGCGTCCGTGCCAGCGCTTGCTCAGGACCACGAGCGCGAGCAGCGCTGGGCAGATCAGATCCTGTCGGGGCTGATGATCGGCGATGCGGTTTGGCTGCAGCAGGCCAACGGCCACAAGTTTCTGGCGCTCTACACGGTTGCCCAGAAGCCGCGCGGGGCGGCCATCGTGGCGCATGGCCGCGGCTGGAGTCCCGACTATGAGTTGTACGGGATGGTCCGCACCAAGCTGGCAGAACAGGGCTACACCACGCTGGCCATCCAGCTGCCGGTACTGGGCGGCGGTGCCAAGATCGGCGACTACATCCCCACCTACCCGGATGCAGCCGAGCGTTTCGAGCTGGCCGCGAAGTTCCTGACGGACAAGGGCTACCAGAACATCGCCATCGTCTCGCACAGCCTGGGCGCCACGATGGCCAATCAGTACCTGATCAACGCCGACAAGACGCCGATCAAGGCCTGGGTGTTCATCGGCATCATCAACGGGCTGGAGGAGATGTTCCGCATCAAGATTCCGGTCATGGACGTCTTCGGCAGCAAGGACTGGGAGATCACTCAGGTCGGGGCCTACGAGCGCAAAAAGCAGATCGACAAGGTTCCCGGGTCCGAGCAGGTGAAGGTTCCCGACGCGCTGCACTTCTTCGAGGGCCAGGAAGACGAACTGGTCCAGATCGTGACCGGATTTCTCGACCGCGTGTTCCACGACGGCAAGCCTGCGACTGCAGCTTCGCGCTGACCGAGGGGCCCGAATCCTGCCGCGGGGTTGCGTTTTGGGCAAACAAACCTTTAAAATCGCCGGCTTCCTTGAAGGATGGTGGGCTCAATTATGGTAGTGATCAGACTGGCGCGCGGCGGGGCCAAGAAACGCCCGTTTTTCAACGTGGTGGTGACCGATTCCCGCAACCCCCGGGACGGGCGCTTCATCGAGCGCGTCGGGTTCTACGACCCGAAGGCCCCGGAAGGCCGCGAGTCGTTGCGGTTCGACCTGGACCGGGTCACGCATTGGCAGGGTAAGGGTGCCAAGGCCAGCGACACGGTCGCGCGCCTCCTCCGGCAGGCGCAGGCAACCAGCCAGGCCTGAGAGATCCGCCACCCTCATTCCGGATTCAGCCGCGGCGAGCGCTGAGGGGTCGAGGCCGGCGGGCGGGGCCGGCTCCGCGGCGGAGGTCATGGTCGTGATGGGGCGAGTCGTGGGCCCCTTTGCAGTCAAGGGCTGGATCAAGGTCCAACCCTTCACCCAGCTTCCCGGCGGCCTCCTTGACTACCCCGTGTGGTGGCTGGGGCGGCAGGATGGCTGGACCCCCCAAGGGCTGGAGGACGGGGCGGTGCACGGAAAGTCCGTCGTAGCCAAGCTGGAGCGCTGCGACGAGCGCGAGGCTGCTGCAGCGATGACGGGCCTGGAGGTGGCGGTCCCGCGCAGCCAGTTGCCGCAGAGCGCAGAAGGCGAGTACTACTGGGCCGACCTGGTCGGGCTCGAGGTCAGGAACCTGCAGAGCCAGGTCCTGGGGCGCATCGTTCGCCTGCTGGAGACCGGGGCGAACCAGGTGCTGGTGGTGACAGGGGACAGGGAGCGCCTGATTCCGTTCGTGAGCGCGGTAGTGGTCACGGTGGACCTGGCGCAGGGCGAGATGGTCGTGGATTGGGGGCTGGACTTTTGATTCACTTCGACGCCGTCACTCTGTTCCCAGAGATGTTCGATGCGCTCACGCGCTCGGGCGTGACGCGGCGGGCGTTCGAGGGCGGCGTGTACGAGCTGGTCCTGTGGAACCCGCGCGACTTCAGCACCAATGCCTACCGCTCGGTGGACGACCGGCCCTACGGCGGGGGCCCGGGGATGGTGATGATGCCCGAGCCGCTGGAGAAAGCGCTGAAGGCCGCACGCCAGCGGCAGCGCAGCTGCGGAGTGAAGGATCCGAAGGTGATCTATTTCACGCCGCAGGGCAAAGTGCTCGACCACCAGGCGATCGCAGGGCTGCAGGGGCACCAGGGACTGATCCTGCTGTGCGGGCGGTACGAGGGTGTGGACGAGCGGCTGATCGCCCGGCAGGTAGACTACGAGGTGTCGATCGGGGATTACGTGCTGTCGGGCGGCGAGCTGCCGGCGATGGTGTTGATGGATGCGTTGATCCGGCAGATCCCCGGCGTGCTCGGGGATGCGGAGTCGGCTGCGCAGGAGTCTTTCGTGCAGGGTCTGCTGGACTGCCCGCACTTTACGCGGCCGGAGATGTACGACGGACTGCCGGTGCCAGCGGTGCTGCTCTCAGGCAATCATGCCGAGATCGACCGCTGGCGGCTGAAGCAGTCGCTCGGCCGCACCTGGGAGAGACGGCCCGATCTGCTGGGGCGCATGGCGTTGAGCGCCGAGCAGCGGGCGTTGCTGGAAGAGTACAAGCGCGAGTCGCCGTCGGCGGTCCGCGCGCAACCCGACGTTCAGGAGTTGGCAAGATGAATCTGATCGCAAGCATCGAACAGGAAGAGATCGCCCGCCTGGGCAGCAAGGTTCCATCCTTCTCGCCCGGCGACACCGTGGTGGTGAACGTGAACGTGGTCGAGGGCGACCGCAAGCGCGTCCAGGCCTACGAGGGCGTGGTCATCGCCAAGCGCAACCGCGGGCTCAACTCCTCGTTTATCGTGCGCAAGATCTCCTCCGGCGAGGGTGTGGAGCGCACCTTCCAGACCCATTCGCCGCTGATCGCGAGCATCGAGGTCAAGCGTCGCGGCGACGTGCGCCGCGCCAAGCTGTACTACCTGCGGGAGCGCTCCGGGAAGTCCGCGCGCATCCGCGAGAAGCTGTCGGCCGAGAAGCAGTCCGCGGCAGAATAGCTCGATCCCTCGGCGCCTCGCCCCGAGTCACGAGCGGGCGGCGAGTCACGTGAAGAGGCGGCCGTGTGCCGCCTCTTTCGTTTTGGTTTGGATAGAATTGCACCGGCGCTCTAGCCCGGATATTTCACCAGGCCACCCCGTATTGCTTGCAGATGCACACCAGCAAACGCTTTCGATTCGAGATGATTGCTGCGCAAGACACTTTGGCTTCGGGGTTACGCGGTTTCCGGCTCGTTCTGGACGGCCATCTCGGGCATGCCCGTCTTGCCAATAGAATGATCTATTGGCTGCGACGGTCGAGCCCGACCTGGCTCGCCCAGAACGACCCAGAAATCCGCGTCCTGATGAAATATCCGGGCTAGCGCACAGGCGAGCCCGAGAATGCTGGAAACCCACACCGCCCGGATGGCCGCGCCCTACGCGGTGCTCGGCGTACACACTCGGGGCGAATGGCTGACCGGGATCGACTATCTGCCGGTTGGCGCGCCCACGCTCGCGCCCCTCGATGCGTTCGCGTGGGAGGTTTGCCGGCAGCTATCTGCATACCTCGATGACCCCGACTTCCGCTTCGACCTGCCCTATGTCGCAGAGGGGACTGACTATCAGGCGCGCGTTTGGGAGCGCGTGCGGTCCATCCCGCGCGGGCAGACGCGCAGCTACATGGATATCGCGCGCGAGCTGCGCTCCGGGCCGCGTCCCGTCGGGACCGCCTGCGGAGCCAACCGCATTCCGCTGGTCATTCCGTGTCACCGCGTCGTGGCCTCCCGCGGGATCGGCGGCTTCATGCACAGCCGCGGCGGCCACGCCATCGAGATCAAACGCTGGCTGCTGCGGCACGAGGGCGTCAAAGGCCTGCAGTGACCCGGCCCGATGCTGCGCTGGAAGCGCTGCTGGACCGCTTCGCGGACGGCCTGTGGCTGGAGGACGGGCTTGCGCGCAACACGCTCGACAGCTACCGGCGCGACCTGCGTCTGTTCGGGCGCTGGCTCCAGACCGGCCGCGACCGCGCTCTGCTGGAGGCCGAGCGTGCAGACGTCCTGGCCTACCTGGCCCATCGCTTCGAGCGCAAGGGCAAGGCCAGCTCCAGCGCCCGCCTGCTGTCCAGCCTGAAGCGCTTTTACCGGTTCGCATTGCGCGAGAACCTGCTGCAGCGTGATCCCACGCTCGACGTGGATGCGCCGCGACAGGCGCGCCGCCTGCCCAAGAGCCTGACCGAAGCCGACGTCGAGGGATTGCTGGCGGTGCCGGAGACGAACACGCCGCTGGGCCTGCGCGACCGCGCGATGCTCGAGCTGCTCTACGCCTCGGGCCTGCGGGTGTCCGAGCTGGTGTCGCTGAGCATTACGCAGCTGTCGCTGGACATGGGTGTGGTGCGCACTCTGGGCAAGGGTTCCAAGGAGCGGCTGGTGCCGGTAGGCGAAGAGGCGCTGGCCTGGATCCGGCGCTACACCGGCGAGGCACGCCCGGCACTGCTCGAGGGCCGCTCGGCCGAGGCCTTGTTCGTCACCAGGCGCGCAGAGCCCATGACGCGGCAGGCCTTCTGGCAGCTGATCAAGCGCTATGCGCTGCGGGCCGGTATCGCGGGAAGTATCTCCCCGCACACGCTGCGCCACGCATTTGCCACCCATCTGCTCAACCATGGTGCCGACCTGCGCGTGGTGCAGATGCTGCTCGGCCATGCCGACATCTCCACCACGCAGATCTACACCCATGTGGCGCGCGAGCGGCTGAAGCAGCTGCATGCGAAGCATCATCCGCGCGGCTGACGCAGCCTCACTCCGGTTAGACGCGCGACCCGCGCTCGATCGTCACGGCCAGCCGCTTCACCCCGCGCAATAGCCCGAGCTTGGCCGCGCTGACCCTGACCCAGGGTGCCTTGAACTCGCCGAGCAGAATATCGGCGACCTGCTCGCAGACGCGCTCCAGCAGCACATGCTGGGCGTTGGCGAGCTCCGCGCGCACGCGTTCGACCACGGCGCCGTAATCGATGGTGTCGCGGATGCGGTCGCTGCGACCGGCGCGGTTGTCGGGGATCGCGAACTCGAGATTCAGCTCGATGGTCTGCGGACGCTGCCGCTCCCATTCGTAGAAGCCGACCACGGTGTCGACGCGCATTTCCTGGATCGAGATGGTGTCCATTGGGGCGGCCTGGTGGGAGACGACCAGATTGTAGAATAGGCGCATGGTCCCGCTGCTGGTGGTGCTTGCCGCGTATCTGATCGGCTCCGTTTCCTTTGCGGTCGTGGCGAGCTGGGCCTTTGGCCTTCCCGACCCGCGCACCTACGGCTCCGGCAATCCCGGTGCGACCAATGTCCTGCGCACCGGCAGGAAGGCGGCCGCCCTGCTCACATTTGTCGGGGATGCCGGCAAAGGCGCGGCAGCCGTGCTGCTCGCCCGCTGGGCCGCACCGCACTTAGGACTCACCGAGGTGACCGTCGCAGCCACGGCGGTGGCGGCGTTTCTCGGCCATCTGTACCCGGTCTACTTCGGCTTCAAGGGCGGCAAGGGTGTGGCGACCGCATTCGGTCTGCTACTGGTGCTGAGCCTGTGGGTGTCGGTCGCCGCGGGCGCCGCGTTCCTGGCTGCGGTGCTTGCCACCCGTTATGTCTCGCTGGGGAGCGTCCTGGCCGCAGCCGCTGCAGCCGTCGCCGCTCCCATCGTGCTCGGCTGGACGCCGACGGCCATCGCCATCATCCTGATGGCCTTGCTCGTGACCGTGCGGCACCAGGCCAACCTGCGCCGGCTGCTGGCCGGGGAGGAGAGCAGGGTGGGTGCGCGCAAGGGCTCACCCCCACCCGAGCAGGCCTGATCAGACGGGTGCCAGTTCGTCCAGCTCCCAGCGCGGGCGGACGCTGAAGGCGCGGGTCGTCGGATGCAGGTGGGCCAGACGCAGGGCGCCGGCGAATGCGATCATCGCGCCGTTGTCGGTGCATAACACCGGGTCCGGGTAGTACACCCGATAGCCTTTCGCCGCAGCCGTGTCGGAGAGCCGTTGGCGCAGTTGTCTGTTCGCGCCCACTCCGCCCGCGACGACCAATCGGTCCAACCCCGTCGCCTCCAGCGCGGCAAGGGCCTTGACGGTCAGCACTTCCACGATCGCGTCCTGGAACGCCAGGGCCAGGTCGGCCCGGATCTGCGGATCGCCGAGACCGTGCCGACGTGCGGCAGTGAGAACCGCGGTCTTCAGGCCGCTGAAGCTGAAGTTGAGATCGGCGCTGTTGAGCATTGGCCTGGGCAGCTTCAACTGACCGTGCCTGCCGCTTTCGGCCAGACGGGAAACCGCTGGCCCCCCCGGGTAGCCGAGCCCCAGAATCTGTGCTGTCTTGTCGAAGGCTTCGCCCGCAGCGTCGTCCACAGTCTCACCCAGCAGCTGGTAGCGGCCCACTCCCTCGACCCGCATCAGCTGGGTATGCCCCCCTGAAACCAGCAGGGCGATGAAGGGGAACGCAGGGGCGTCTTCCGCCAGCAGTGGGGACAACAGATGCCCTTCCAGGTGATGGATACCGATCGCCGGGACGCCCAACGCGTAGGCCAGTGCGCTTGCAACACTGGCCCCGACCAGAAGCGCTCCGGCCAGACCGGGGCCCTCAGTGAAAGCGATCCCGTGGAGGTCGGCCAGGGCGCAGCCTGAGCTCTCGAGGACCTGGCGGGTCAGCGGCAGCACGCGGCGGATGTGGTCTCGCGATGCGAGCTCCGGCACAACGCCGCCGTATTCGGCGTGCATCTGCACCTGCGAATAGAGGGCCTGGGCGAGGAGGCCATAACGCTGCTCACCGGGCGCACCCGCACGCGGCCGCAGGCGGTAAAGCGCGACCCCGGTTTCGTCGCAGGACGTCTCGATTCCCAGCACGAGCATTGGCTACCCTCGCAAGGCCGGCCGGCGCTTGCCGGACGACGGTGAAGCTCTGCTATACTCCGCGACTTTCCCTAGCGGGCAGCGCCACCGCAGGATTGCAGCGGGCGGCGCCTGCGTCCCGATGATCCGGGAGGTGTCGCCTGCGGGCCCAGCAAGACAGCCATCTGGCAACCATTCACGCTTAAGAGAGTCCGTTTCTATGCCAACCGTTCGGGTCAAAGAGAACGAGCCCTTCGAAGTCGCGATGCGCCGGTTCAAGCGCACCGTGGAAAAGACCGGTCTGCTGACCGAGCTGCGGGCACGCGAATTCTACGAAAAGCCTACCGCCGAGCGCAAACGCAAGCGCGCCGCCGCGATCAAGCGCCACTACAAGCGCCTGCGCAGCCAGCAGCTGCCGCCGCGCATGTACTGAGCGGGCCCCTGCGGGCCGGCAGGCCCGCTCAGCACTACCGGTCCGGGCGGCAGGGAAACATCCCTGCCGCTTTTGCTTTACCGGCACTGCCCCAAGGAGGTGAGCCATGCTCCTCAAGGATCGCATCAACGAAGACATGAAAGCCGCCCTGCGCGCCAGGGAGACGGCGCGGCTTTCGGCATTGCGCCTGTTGCTCGCCGCAATCAAGCAGCGCGAGGTGGACGAGCGCAAGGCATTGGACGATGCCGAAGTCGTGGCCGTGATCGAAAAGATGCTCAAGCAACGGCGCGATTCGATAGAACAGTTCGAGGCGGCAAAGCGCCAAGACCTCGCCGATACGGAGAAGTTCGAGGTGAGTGTGCTGCAGAGCTACATGCCACAGGCCCTCTCCGACGCGCAGGTCGAGGCCGCGGTGGCCAAGGCCCTGGCGGACAGCGGTGCCGCGGGGCCCCAGGACATGGGCAAGGTGATGGCCGTGCTCAAGCCAGCCCTCGCCGGCAGAGCCGACATGGGCAAAGTGTCGGCCCTGGTCAGGGCCAAGCTGGCCGGCTGATCGACTGCTCTACCCTCGCTGCGCCCGCCCGTCGCGGGTGTGGTCGCTCGCCGGTGCCGCGTCGCGGCGCTGCCGCCGCCTTATCGCCGGTTTGGCTGTGTCCGGGCCCGCTTCCCATGGGTTCAGGAGTGACACCCGGGAAATCTGACCTATAATCGGACGCGTACCCGCCCACACGCGCGGCCGACCGGCAGCGCCGGCGGCGGGGCAGGGTTCCTCCGCCAGTTCCGACGCCGCCTTCGCCCTATCGATGATCCCGAAGTCCTTCGTTCAGGATCTGCTCAGTCGGGTCGATATCGTCGACGTCGTTGAGAGCTACGTCCCCCTCAAGCGCGCCGGAGCCAACCTGACCGCCTGCTGTCCGTTCCACAGCGAGAAGACGCCGTCGTTCACCGTCAGCCCGAGCAAGCAGTTCTATCACTGCTTCGGCTGCGGTGCCCACGGGTCGGCGATCGGGTTCCTGATGGAGTACGGCGGGCTCACCTTCGTGGAGGCCGTAAAGGACCTCGCAGCCAGGGTCGGGATGCAAGTGCCGGAACGCGCGCCCGAACCGGGCCCGCCAGCGGCCGCGCCTGGCGCCGCTGGGGTCGAGCAGCTCGCGGAAGTCCTCCACGAAGCCGCCCAGTTCTATAAGGCCGAGCTGCGCAGGTCCGAGCGCGCCATCGACTACCTCAAGGGACGCGGGCTGACCGGCGCGATTGCCGCGCGCTTCGGTCTCGGATTTGCCCCCGCGGGCTGGCAGAGCCTGGCCGGAGCCTTCCATAACTACGGCTCCCGGACGCTGGTCGATGCCGGACTGGTTATCCAAGGCGAGGACGGCAAGCGCTACGACCGCTTCCGGGAGCGCATCATGTTCCCGATCGTAAACCAGCGCGGCCAGATCATCGGCTTCGGCGGTCGCGTGCTCGACAAGTCGGAGCCCAAGTACCTGAACTCCCCCGAGACGCCCCTGTTCGAGAAGGGCCGCGAGCTGTATGGCTTGTTCCAGGCGCGCCAGGCCATCCGCGAGGCCGGGCGCGTGGTGGTCGTGGAAGGCTACATGGACGTCGTGGCACTGGCCCAGTTCGGCGTCGGCTACGCGGTAGCGACGCTCGGCACCGCGACCACGCCCTGGCACGCTCAGAAGCTGCTCCGGCAGGCCGACGAGGTGGTGTTCTCCTTCGACGCGGACAACGCGGGACGCCGCGCCGCCTGGCGCGCCCTGGAAAACAGCCTGCAGCACCTACAGGACGGCAAGCAGGTCAAGTTCCTGTTCCTCCCCGAGGGCCACGACCCCGACAGCTTCATCCGCGCGCATGGCCGGGAGGCGTTCGAGTCAGCGCTCGAACAAGCGCTGCCCCTGTCCGCGTTTGCGCTCAAGGAGCTGACCGAGCGGGTGGATTTGGGCACCGCAGAGGGCCGCGCCAAGTTCCTGCAGGACGCGAAGCCGCTTGTTAAGCGTATTTCCGCACCCATGTTGAGCTTGGTTCTGCGCAAGCGCGTGGCCGAGCTGGCAGGGGTCACACAGGCCGAACTGGAGCAGCGGTTCGACATCGGCGCGCCCCGGCGGCCGTCTCAGCCAGCCCCAGTGCGCGGCGTCAGGCTCGGCGCAGATCCCTACGGCAAGCTGCTCGAGCGGGTGCTGGCCGAGCCGCGCCTGCTGCGCGAGCTCGACTCGGCAGACCTGCCGCGCCCGCGGCAGCCCGGGGCGGAAGCCGCGGCTCTACTAGACCTCATCGAGCAGTCGCACGCAGTTCCCGGCGAACTCAGCGTGGCCGGCGCCATCGAACTGCTGCGCGAGCGGGGGCACGATGCCGTTTTGCAGCGACTGCTGCCCGTGGCGCACGACCTGCAGGGGCTGAGCCCGGAAGAGCTGGCCGTCGAGGTGCGGGCCTACGTGGCAAGTCTGCAGGCCGGTGCCCAGCGCGATGAGATGACTCGCACGGTCGCCGGGGTCAGTTCCCCGGGCGAGCTGAGCGAGAACGACCGGGCGCTGGTCGCACGGGCACTCGCCCCGGCGAAGCTGGTCGAACGCGACCACTAGGGAGAGAATTGGGCAGAATTGGGGTTTTTCGTTATAATTACAGGTTTTTTCGGCGCGAATGGCGCGTAATAGGGCGGCGATGGCAAAGGAACCGAGGACAAAACAGGTCGACACACCCAGGTTGGAGGCGATGCCCAACGACGCCGAGGCGCGCCGCACGCGCCTGAAGAACTTGATCGTGCTGGGCAAGGAGCGCGGTTACCTCACCTATGCTGAGGTCAACGACCACCTGCCCGACGACATGCTGGATGCTGAGCAGATCGAGAACATCATCAGCATGATCAACGACATGGGCATCCAGGTGTACGACGAGGCGCCGGACACCGAGTCTCTGCTCATGACCGAGAGCTCCACCCCGGTCCCCGACGAGGACGCGGTGGAGGAGGCCGAGGCCGCGGTGTCGACCCTGGACTCCGAGTTCGGCCGCACCACCGACCCGGTGCGCATGTACATGCGCGAGATGGGTTCGGTGGAGCTGCTCACCCGCGAGGGCGAAATCGAGATCGCCAAGCGGATCGAGGACGGTCTGCGCCACATGATCCAGGCCATCTCCGCCTGCCCTACGACCATCGCCGAGATCCTCGATCTGGCCGATCGGGTGCAGCGCGAGGAAATGCGGATCGACGAGGTGGTCGACGGCCTGCTCGACCCCAACGCCGAGGAGATCATCGGCGAGGAGATCCCCGAAGAGCAGATGGAGGACGAGCTCGACGCCGAGGGCGAGGACGAGGACGGCGGCGCGGTGCAGAGCGCGAGCCTGCTGCAGTTGAAGGCCGCGGCGCTGGAGCGCTTCGCCACCATCACTCAGCTCTACGCCAAGTTGATGAAGGCGCTGACGCGGCATGGCTCGCGCAGCAAGCCCTATCTGAAAGCGCAGGAGGAGATCTCCCGCGAGCTGATGATGATCCGTTTCTCGGCGAAGCAGATCGAGTCCCTGTGCGACAGCGTGCGCCGTCAGGTCGACGAGGTGCGCTCGTTCGAGCGTGGGATCATGGAGCTGTGCGTCGAGAAAACCGGCATGCCGCGCACCTATTTCATCAAGGTGTTTCCGGGCAACGAGGAAGACCTCGAGTGGGTGCGCCGCGAGATGCAGGCGCGCAAGCCTTACAGCGAGACACTGGGGCGCTTTGCGCCGGCCATCATGGAGCAGCAGCAGCGCCTGATCGACCTGCAGCGCCGCGTCGGCTTGCCGATCAAGGAGCTCAAGGACATCGCCAAGCAGATGTCCACGGGTGAAGCCAAGGCGCGCCGCGCCAAGCGCGAGATGACCGAGGCGAACCTGCGGCTGGTGATCTCGATCGCGAAGAAGTACACCAACCGGGGGCTACAGTTCCTGGACCTGATCCAGGAGGGCAACATCGGCCTGATGAAGGCGGTGGACAAGTTCGAATACCGCC
>DAIQQA010000142.1:0-12369 GCA_036787045.1 Burkholderiales bacterium
CCTCGTCCTTTCGGTTTTCTTCGTGTCTTCGTGCCTTCGTGGTGAGAGGTGGAACGAATGGGTTGAAGTACTAGTCGACCAGTGCCGTCTGTCGTCTGGTTGCGCGAGCCGCTTCCGGCTTGGGCTCGGGCCGGGGCACGATGACCACCGGCAGTGCCGCATCCGGCCGGAGGTACTTGCGCGCCACCTGGTCGAGCTCCGCCACCGTGAGCGATGCCAGCTCCTCCACGCTGGTGGTGGAGCGGGTGAGCTTGTCCGGGTTCTCCTGCGAGCCGCCGATGATGGCGGACAACAGGTAATCGTTGGTCTGCAGCAGGCGCTTGAGCTCGCTCACCACGGGGTTGCGCGCCCGCTCGAGCTCGTCCTCGGTGACGCCGTCCCGGTAGATCGCCGCGCCGATGGCGCGCATCTCCTCGGCGAGCTGGCGTGCCTTGCCGGGCGGCGCGTCGACGATGGCGTAGAGGAACCCGAACCCCGGGAACGCCTGGCTCGGCGCATGGTCGCCCCGTGCGGAATAGGTGAGACCCTGCTCGTTGCGTACGCGCTCCAGGACCCGGTTGCCGAGCACCTTGGCGAGCACGTATAGCCGCCTCACTTCACTGACGTTGCTGAAATCTGTTGTGGGCCAGTACACCGCTGCCAGGGCCTTGGGATCGACGGTGTCGTAGGAGAACTCGGTCAGACGGCGTGTGTCGGGGAAGCGTACCTCGCGCGCCTCGCCGTAGTCCCCCTTGCGGGCATCGCGCTGGGGCAGGCTACCGAAGGTCGCTGCCAGTGCCTGGATGGCAGCGTCCATGTCGAAGTCTCCGACCAGAGAGATCTCCAGATAGCCGCGCGAGAGCGGCGCTGCAAGCGCCGAGCGCAGATCCCCCAGCGTCAGCGACGCGAGAGCCGGCTGCGCCGGAATGCCGAAGCGCGGATCGCCGCCGCGCAGGAAGCGCGTCACGTCGCGCTGCATGACGCCGATCGGGGTTCGGTCGAGGCTCTGGTAGAGCTGGGGCAGCCCATTGCGGAATCGCTCCAGCGCTTCGGGCCGGTAGCCGGGCGCGACGACATAGGCGGCCATCAGCTGCAGCTGGAGCTCCAGGTCGCCCGGCACGGTGCGTCCACTCAGGACGAAAGCGTCGTCCTCGACGTCGAAATCCAGAGCTACGGTGCGCCCGGCGGTGATGCGGTTGATGTCGTCGATGCTATGGGCTTCGAGCCCCCCGGCGAGGAAGGTGCCATCGGCGAGCTGCTTGATGCCGGGCCGGTCGCCTGCCAGATCCAGCCTGCCGCCGCCGATGCGGGCGGAGACCAGAACGCTGTTGACCTCGAAGGGCGTGCGTTTGAGGTTCACCCGCACGTTGTTGGCAAAGCGCAGCTGGGTTACCTCCATCACGTCGGTAACCCGCCGCTCGACAACTGGAGACGGCGCACCGAGCTCGGCATAGGCGAACCTGGGCACGGCGTTGTCCGCGGGGGGCGCCACGGCCTGGGCGCGGCTGGCCCGATAGGCCGCCTCAATCGCGGCTTGCGCATCGTCGAGCTTGACCGGTCCGGAGAGGAAAACCAGCGGACCGCTGTCGGCCCACAGCGCGCGCAGCTCGCGCAGAGCAGTATCCGACGTGACCAGCGCCAGGATCTCCTCGATTTCGCGCAGGTCCTGGTCGGGATCGGTGAATACACGATCCTCCGTCAGGGCACGGATGAGGTTATCCGCCAGCATGGGGGACTCGCGAGTGGCGGCCCCGCGGCTGGCTTCCTGGAAGTCCGCTAGCAGGTTCTTTTTCTGCTCGTCCAGCTCCGCCGCTGTGAAGCCATAGGTCAGCGCGCGTCGCAGCTCCGTCTCCGCCACACCGAGCGCCTTGCGCCACTGGTCGGGCTGGGTGTCGAGCAACACGAAGCCGATCTGGGCGGTGCGCTGGAACTCATCGCTCTGCGCGGCACCGCCAAGGAAGCCGGCATCGGGCTTCTGTGCGAGCGTGGCGAGCCGGCGTGAGATGACGGCGTCGGCCAGATACCGATTGATCTCGCGCAGGCGGCGTGCACGCGTGTCCGGGCCCGGCTCGAACGGCTTCGCGACCGCCAGCGAAACGGTGGTGCGTCCCTCCGCCTCGTAGTGAAGGCGCGTCTCCAGGCCGCGCGGGCGGACGGTACCCGGGTCGGGCTCCTGTCCCTCCGGAGCTTGCGCGCGGAAGCTGTCGAAGTGCTTGCGGATCAGTTGGGCGAAGCTGGCGGGTTCGATGGCGCCCACCGCGATGATGGTGGTGCGGGAGGGCGTGTAGTAGCGCCGGTAGAACCCCAGCAGGCGCTCGCGTGGAGCGGTTGCGATCACCGACTCGACCCCGATAGGCCAGCGTTGGGCGGCGCGCGAGTCCGGCAGCAGGAAGTCCAGGCCAGCCTTGAAGGCGCGGTACTGCGGGGTGTCGCGCAGGCGCCTCTCGCTCAGGACGACGCCACGCTCTTTCTCCAGGTCTGCGGCCGGGATCAGCAGCTTGTCGGCTTTCTCGCGCAGAACGAACAGACTGCGGTCGAGCAGATCGGGAGCGCTGGACGGTAGCTCCAGCTTGTACACGGTGGAGTCGAAGCTGGTGCTGGCGTTGGTGTCGGCGCCGAACGCCATCCCCAATCGCTCGAGGTATTGGACAAGGTCGCCGGCGGGCATGTTCTCGGTGCCCTTGAAGGCCATGTGCTCGAGGAAGTGCGCGAGTCCGCGCTCGTCCTCCCGCTCCATCATCGACCCGGCCGCGATCAGCATGCGCAGGCTCACGCGGTCCTTTGGGGTCGCATTGGGCAACAGCACGTAGCGCATCCCGTTGTCCAGGCGGCCCCAGAGCACACCGGGGTCGGGCTGGAGGTCGGCCGTGTCCTGGGGCCAGATGGCCGTAGTCTGCGCGTCGCGCGCGGCCGCGGCGCCCGCGAACAGCAGTGCCGCGAGAAGGATGAAAAACCGAAATGCCGGCAAACGCATCACCAAGCTCACTTTCCTTTGCACTAAACGGACTATCGCGCTCACATGTTGGGGTAGTTCGGGCCGCCGCCGCCCTCGGGCACGACCCAATTGATGTTCTGCGTCGGATCCTTGATGTCGCAGGTCTTGCAATGCACGCAGTTCTGCGCGTTGATCTGCAGGCGTGGATGCTGTCCGTTGCCGTCGCGTACGATCTCATACACGCCGGCGGGGCAATAGCGTTGCTCGGGCGCATCGTACAGCGCGAGGTTCACACTGATGGGCACCGAGGCGTCCTTCAGCGTCAGATGCGAACGCTGGTCCTCCTCGTGGTTGGTGTTGGACACGAACACCGAGGACAGCCGATCGAAGCTGATCTTTCCATCCGGCTTGGGATATTGGATCGGCCTGCAGTCCGAGGCCTTCTTGAGCTGTGTGTGGTCGGGGTGATGGTGCAGCGTCCAGGGCGCCTTGCCGCGGAGCACGTAGGTGTCGAGCGCGGAGTACGCGATGCCGCCGTACAGGCCCCAGCGGAACGAAGGGCGGATGTTGCGCACGCGGTGCAACTCGTCCCAGACCCAGGTGTGCCGCAGCCGCTCCGGATAACCCACCGCCTCGGGTCCGCCGCCGGCTTCCAGATGCTCGAACACGGCTTCCGCCGCCGTCATCCCGGACTTCATTGCAGTGTGCGTGCCCTTGATCTTGGGCACGTTGAGGAAGCCCGCGGTGTCGCCTACCAGCATGCCACCCGGGAAGGTCAGCTTCGGCAGCGACTGCAGCCCGCCCTCGGAGAGGGCGCGTGCGCCGTAGGCGATGCGCCGGCCGCCTTCGAAAATGGCGCGGATCGCAGGGTGGGTCTTGAAGCGCTGAAACTCCTCGAAGGGGTTCAGGTACGGGTTCTGATAGTCCAGACCCACCACGAAGCCGACTGCCACCTGGCTGGTCTCCAGGTGATACATGAACGAGCCGCCATAGGTTGCGTTGTCCAGCGGCCAGCCCACCGTGTGAACGACCAGGCCTGCCTGGTGCCGTGCCGGCTCGACCTCCCACAGCTCCTTGATGCCGATGCCATAGGTCTGTGGATCCGCCCCGTCCCGCAGCCGGAAGCGCTCGAACAGCACCTTGGTGAGCGAGCCGCGGCAGCCCTCGGCGAAGATGGTCTGCTTCGCATGCAGCTCCATACCGGGCTGGTAGCGTTCGGTCTGCTCGCCGTTGCGGCCGATGCCCAGGTCGCCCGTGGCCACACCCTTGACGCTGCCGTCCTGGTTGTAGAGGACCTCGGCCGCCGCGAACCCCGGGTAGATCTCCACGCCCCGGGCCTCGGCCTGTTGTCCGAGCCAGCGGCACAGGTTGCCCAGGCTGATGATGTAGTTACCCGCGTTGTGCATCTGTGGCGGTGTAGGCAGGCGGACGGCGCGCGACCCGGTGAGGAACAGGAAACGGTCCTCGCCGGCCGGAGTGTTGAGCGGCGCACCCAGCGCCTTCCAGTCCGGCAGCAGCTCGTTCAGTGCGCGCGGCTCGAGGACCGCACCGGAAAGGATGTGCGCCCCGACCTCGGATCCTTTTTCGAGCACGCACACCGAGCGCTCCGCGCCTCGCTCCGCGCAGAGCTGCTTGAGGCGAATGGCGGCGGCCAGCCCCGAAGGCCCAGCCCCCACGATCACCACGTCGTACTCCATCGACTCGCGTTCCGCCACGCTGGCTGCTCCTGTGCTTGCTCCGCTAGAATCGGACCGCGGAGATGATAAACCGTTTCACCGGAGCAGAGATTTGGACGCCGCACACCAGCCCATCCACCCCGAAGGCAAGCTCGTCCACGTCGAGCGCATGCAGATGCGCTGGGGCGACATGGATGCCCTTGGCCATATGAACAACACGGTCTACTTCCGGTATCTGGAACAGGCGCGCATCTCGTGGTTCGACAGGATCGGTGCCGACTATCGCCGGCTGCCTGAGGGGCCGATCCTCGGCAGCATTGCTTGCCGGTTCATCGTGCCGATCGTCTACCCGGCCGACCTCGAAGTCACTCTGCTGGCCGGCACACCGCGTCGCAGCACATTCCCTCTGTACAGCGAGATCCGGGATGCAGGCGAGGAAGGGCGCACCTATGCGCGCGCCGAGGCAGTGATGGTTTGGATCGACTTGAAGGATGGCAAGTCGCGCCCGCTGCCGGAGTGGGTGAGGACCCTGATCGCATGACGCGTGGGGCGGAAGAGCGCGGGACGAGAACCGAGGACGTGGGACGTGGGGTGTGGCGAAGAACATCCCGCGGGTTATGCTGCGCTAACCCGCCCTACGAGCTCCCCGCCCGCACGCGGGTAGCCGAGACCCTTGCCTCACCGGCACACGCTACGTCCTACGTCCTTCGTCCCACGTCCTGTTTTCCTCCGTGTCGAACACTTGCCCGCTCGTTCCGCGGCTGTCCGGTCCCATCAGATACAGATACAGCGGCATCAACGACTCCGGGTCGGCGCGGGAATCGGCTGTCTCACCGGGATGGGTGCGCGTACGCAGGGGCGAGTTCACCTTGCCTGGCACGACGACGTTCATGCGCAGGTTCGGCAACGGCTCCCACTCCTGCGCCTGGATCGCGCTCAACGTGAGCAAGCCGCTCTTGGAGACCGCAAAGCCGCCCCAGTAGGCGGCGGGGTGCAGCGCGTGCGTCTCGGCGATAAGAACGACCGACGCGTCCGGCGAAGCGCGCAGGAGGTGGGCGCAGGCGCGGGTGAGCGCGAACGGCGCGGCGAGGTTCACGCGCAACAGGTCGAGCCAGTCCGCCAGGCGTTCGTTCTGCAGCGGCCCCAGGTGCGTGAAGTGGCAGGCGTTGTGCAGGATCCCGTCGAGCCTCGTCAGCTGTGCCTCGATCGCCTGTGCGAGGTTGTCGAAATCGCGCTCGGCCGCCTTTGCGAGATCCAGCGGCAGGATGGTGGGCTGCGGGCCGCCGGCCGCTTCGATCTCGTCGTAGACCGCTTCCAGCCGCTCCACGTCCCGCCCATGCAGGATCACGGTTGCGCCGTGGCGCGCAAAGGCCAGCGCCGCCACGCGCCCGATGCCTCGGCTCGCGCCGGTCACCAGGATCACGCGCTCTCTCAGCAGGTCTGCGCTTGGTCGGTAGCTACGAAGGTCCACGATCTGCTTGCCTCAAAGAACTCTCTAGACGTTCGCCTCTGACCGACCTAGAACCATGCGTGCGCACGCAACGCCGCTGCGCACCGCGGCCTCGAGCGTAGCGGGATACGGGCTCGCCGTGTAGTCGCCAGCGAGATATAGGCCGGGGACCGGGGTGCGCTGCGGTGGGCGCTCGACGCCGACCACGCAGGCGAAGGTCGCCCGCTTCTCCGCGATGACCCTGCTCCAGCGCGGCGCAGGCAGCCCGGGCAGGGCACGCTGCAGCTCGGCGTGGACTTCGCGCGCAAGCGCTTCCTGGTCGAGATCCTGGTGCAGGCCGCGCGCGCTGATGATCACCCCGATGAGCCCGTGCTGCCCGCACAGCCGGCCGCGGTCGAAGAGCCATTGCGCGCGCCCGCCGTCGAGCCCGAGCATGGCCTGGGGCAGGCGCACGCTCTCGGGATACTGCAGGTAGATCGAGTAGATCGGCTCGTGGCGCAGGCGCGAGACGCTGTCGCACAGCGACTCCAGCCCGGCCACGCCCGCGAGGACCTCCGCAACGCGGTACGGCGGCAGCGCACAGATCAGCTGGGCGAAACGCTCAGTGCCTTGCTGGCTTGCGACCAGGAACTCCTCGCCTTGGCGCACTACCGAGTGAACTGCACAGCCGTCGAAGACCCTTCCACCGGCGGCAGCGATGAACTGCGCGGCCGGCTCCGGGAACAGCGCGCCGAGATCTTCCGCCGGCAGAAGCAGCTCGCTGTCCTCCCGGGACCCGCTGAGGCTGTCGCGCAGCACGTTGAGGAACACCTGGGCCGAAGCTTCTGCGGGCAGCGTGTTGAGCGCCGACACACATAGCGGCTCCCACAGGTAACGCCGCGCCGGCGGACTCTGCTTGAACCGGGTGAGCAGGGCATCCACGGTCGTGTCGCCGTCCAGAGTGAAGCGCGCTGCACGCAGCTGGGACATGAACTTGGCCGCGCGCAGGCGCTGCGCAAGCGTGAGACCCTGCGACCAGAGCAGGCCCGCGGCCAGATGCAGCGGCGCGGGCAGCGGCGGCGCGCGTAGCCGGAAATGTCCCAGCACGTGCAGATCCAGCGGCTGGCGCAACAGCCCGCTGCTTCGTCCCGGCTTGACTTTGTCGATCAACCGCAGTGTCTCGCGGTAGGCGCCGATGAGAATGTGCAGGCCGTTGTCGAGCGCGAGACCGTTGTAGTCGACGCGCCGTGCCCGACCGCCGAGCGTGCGCGAGGCCTCGTAGACAGTGACGGCGAGCCCGGCGTCCGCCAGCTCGGCCGCCGCAGCGAGGCCGGCCCACCCGGCGCCGAGGATCGCGACGCGGCGTGAGGAGTGAGGGGTGAGGCGTGAGGCATCCGTCGTGAGGCGTGAGGCGTGAGGCGTGAGGCGTGGGGCGTGAGGCGTGAGGCGAGAGCCGTGAGGCGTGACGCGATTAGGCCGAGACCCGCTCCCTACGCTGGTCTCACCTTCCTGGCTATTTTCATCGCAGGGCGCAGCGGTCTGGTATGGAGGCGTTGTTACGCCTCTCGCCTCACGCCTCACGCCTCACTCTCCCGTCGCCTCACGCCTCACCCTCCTCCGGGCTCACGCCTCACGCTCCTCCCCCCCACTCCTTACGCTGTTACCTACCCACGTCTTCCACGCGATCCACAGCTTGCGCAGTGGGGTGAGTGATATGCGCTGGTTGAGCACCTTGGCGCCGGCTGCCTCGATCTCGTCGAGGAGAGTCTGGTAGATTGCGGCCATCACCAGGCCTGGACGCTGGCTCTTGCGGTCCGCGGCCGGCAGCAGCGCCAGGGCACGCGCGTAGTACCCGCGGGCGCGCTCGATCTGGAAGGCCATGAGCCGGGTGAATCTGTCGTCCTCCTTGTGCTGCAGGAGGTCGTCGCTGGCCAGACCAAAGCGCGCCAGCTCCTCCAGCGGCAGGTAGATGCGGTTGCGGCGCACGTCCTCGCCGACGTCGCGGACGATATTGGTGAGCTGAAAGGCGAGCCCCAGCGTCCTGGCATACTCGAGCGTGCGTGCGTCGGTGAACCCGAAGATGCGTGCGGACAGCTCGCCCACGACGCCGGCCACGCGGTGACAGTAAACCTCCAGCGTCGCGAAGTCTGGATAGCGGTTGTATTCGAGATCCATGCCCATGCCCTCGATGATGAGCTCGAGGCTCTCCCGTGCCAGTCCGTGCTCGCGCACCACCGGCGCCAACGCCTTGCCGACCGGGTGCTGGGGCGCGCCCGTGTAAACAGCTGCCACCTCCTGGCCCCACCAGGCTAGCTTGCCGCGCGCGACACTGGGATCGGAGACCTCGTCCACCACATCGTCCACTTCGCGGCAGAACGCGTACAGCGCGATGATCGCGCGCCGCCGCTCGGGCGGCAGGAACAGAAAGCTGTAGTAGAAGCTGGAACCGCTGGCTGCGGCCTTCTGGCGACAGTATTCGTCGGGACTCATCGGCCTCTCAGTGCGCGCAGGAGGATGTACAGCCAGTCCCCCCGCTCGAGCGTGGGCCGGTGGCGGAATACATCCCCCTGCGACTCGTGCAGCTTCCTCAGGATGCGCTCGCCGCCGAGTACGATCATGCGCAGCTCCATCCCCACGCGGCCCTTGAGCACTCGGCCCAGCGGCGCGCCTGCTTGCAGCATGCGTCGCGCACGTTCCATCTGGTGACGCATGAAAACACTCCAGGTCCCGCCGGCATCGCGCGCCGCGATCTGGCGCTCGGACACGCCGTAGCGTGTCATCTCGTCCTGCGGCAGGTAAATGCGGCCCTTCGCGAAGTCGATCTCGATGTCCTGCAGGAAGTTGATCAACTGGAGGCTGGCGCAGATCCCGTCGGAGTAGGCGAGGCTGCGTGGCCGGGTCTCGCCGAAGAGGTGCAGCAGCAGACGGCCGATCGGGTTCGCCGAGCGGCGGCAGTAGTCCATAACCTCGCCGAAGTCGGCGTAGCGCTTCTTTGTCACGTCCTGGGCGAACGCCGAGAGCAGGTCGCGAAACAGACCGGTGGGCAGGCCGTGTGCCCGGATCATCGGCGCCAGGCGTACGAACAGGGGATGCTGTGCCGCCTGTCCGGCCTCGAGGCGATCCAGCTCCAGCTCGAACTCGCGCAGACGCTCCAGGCGGTGCGTATCCGGAAAGTCGCCCTCGTCGGCGAAATCGTCCGCCTGCCGTGCGAAGGCGTAGATCAGGCGGACGGGATCGCGATAGCGCGCCGGCAGGACCCAGGAGGCGACCGGAAAGTTTTCGTAGTGGTCCACCCGCAGCGGGTCGAGGGCACCCATCGGCCGATAATAAATGGGGCGTTCTATCAGGGTGTTAGGGATGGCCGGCGGGCGGCGGGCCGGGAGCCGACCGGTGGAGTGGGTCGCCGCATTATATTAAAATGCTGGTTTGGCGAAAGTGGCGGAATTGGTAGACGCACCAGATTTAGGTTCTGGCGCCGAAAGGCGTGAGAGTTCGAGTCTCTCCTTTCGCACCAACGCCGCTGGGCAGTATGCAAAGACCTGCGCGACGGGAGTCGGACTGTCGCTGCAGCCTTACAGTGAGCCGCCAGACGCAGCGTGCCAAGGCCATGTCCGGGGTCTTCGGCGCCTCCTCCCGGGTTTCCGGTCGGAACAACTTCCACCTCAGGAATCGACGTGATGCAAGCCACAATAGAAAAAATCAGCAACCTCGAACGGCGCCTCAACGTATCCCTGCCGACGCAGGAGATCGACGCCGAGGTGCAAAGCCGCCTCAAGCGCCTGGCCCGCAACATCCGGATGGACGGATTCCGGCCTGGCAAGGTGCCCTTCCGGCTGGTGCAGCAGACCTATGGCGGGCAGGTGCGCCAGGAAGTCCTGGGCGACGTCCTGCAGAAGAGCTTCGGCGAGGCCGTGCGCCAGCAGAACCTGCGGGTGGCGGGCTACCCCCGGTTCGAGCCCAAACCGGCGCCGGAAGACAACCAGCAGGTCGAGTTCAGCGCGACATTCGAGATCTATCCCGAGGTCGGCGTGAACGACCTGGGCCAGGTGCAGATCGATCGCCCTGTGGTCAGCGTGGGCGAGGCGGAGGTGGACAAGACCATCGAGATCCTGCGCAAGCAGCGCATCCACTATCGGGAGGTGGAGCGCGCGGCGCAGGCCGGCGACAGTGTCACCATCGATTACCGGGGCACGATCGACGCGCAGGAGTTCGAGGGAGGCAGCGGCAGCGACCATAGCACGGTCCTGGGCGAGGGCCGGCTGCTGGCCGGCTTCGAGCAGCAGGTCCTGGGCGCACGCCCGGGGGAGTCGCGCGCATTTGAACTGACTTTTCCGGAGGACTATCATGGCAAGGAAGTTGCCGGTAAAACTGCGCAGTTCGAAGTAACTGTTAAACGGGTGGCCGAGCCGGTGCTCCCGGAGGTGAGCGCGGATTTCGCCAAGGCACTGGGGATCGCGGACGGCGACGTGGAAAAGATGCGCGCGGATGTGAAAGGCAACCTGGAGCGCGAGGTCCGCAGGCGCAGCGATGCCCGAGTGAAGGATCAGGTGATGAAGACGCTGCTGGACAATTCCAGCATCGAGCTGCCCAAGTCGCTGGTGCAGATCGAGGTCGAGCGCTTGATGGAGGGCATGCGGCGCGACCTGGAGGCGCGCGGGCTGAAGAGCGATCAGATCCCGATGCCAGCCGAGGCCTTCGAGCCCGAAGCGAAGAAACGGGTGACGCTGGGATTGATCATCGCCGAGCTGGTCAGACGCGAGAGCCTTGCCGCGAAGCCCGACCAGCTCAAGGCGGTGGTTCAGGACTATGCGCAGAGCTACGAGAGGCCGGAGGAGGTGGTGCGCTGGTACTATCAGTCCCCGGAGCGGCTGCGGGAAGTGGAGTCGCTGGTATTGGAAAACAACGTGGTCGACTGGGTGCTCTCGAAGGTCAAAGTCGAGGACAAGCCGACCGATTTCGACGAACTGATGGGTGGCGCAAAATGAAGTGGGACAAGCAGGGAGTGGAGCCCAGCAACCTGGGCTTGATCCCGATGGTGATCGAGCAGAGTGGCCGCGGCGAGCGGGCCTATGACATCTATTCGCGCCTGCTGAAGGAGCGGGTCGTGTTCCTGGTGGGGCCGGTGAACGAGCTGTCGGCCAACCTGATCGTGGCGCAACTGTTGTTCCTGGAGTCGGAGAACCCGGAGAAGGACATCGCCATCTACATCAACTCGCCGGGCGGATCGGTGTCGGCCGGGCTCGCCATCTACGACACCATCCAGTTCATCAAGCCCGACGTGAGCACGCTGTGCATCGGCCAGGCGGCGAGCATGGGCGCGCTGCTCCTGGCGGCCGGGGCCAAGGGCAAGCGCTTCGCACTGCCCAACTCGCGCGTGATGATCCACCAGCCCATGGGGGGCTTCCAGGGCCAGGCTTCGGACATCGAGATCCACGCCAAAGAGATTCTGTACCTGCGCCAGCGGCTGAACGAGATCCTCGCCCGCCACACCGGCCAGGACATCAAGACCATCGAGCGCGACACCGAGCGCGACAACTTCTTCGGGTCCGACGACGCAGTCAAGTACGGCCTGGTCGACCAGGTGCTGGTCAGCCGCGCCGAGGTGCCCGCCTAGCCCTTCAGATCGAGCGTCCAACAACCACACAGGACCGCCTCCGTGTCAATGTCCGACAAGCCCGGCTCCGAGAAACTGCTGTATTGCTCCTTCTGCGGGAAGAGCCAGCACGAGGTGCGCAAGCTGATCGCGGGACCCTCCGTGTTCATCTGCGACGAGTGCATCGAGCTGTGCAACGACATCATCCGCGAGGAGAGCCAGAGCGATCAGGGGGCCAAGGGGACGCGCTCGGACCTGCCCGTGCCGCAGGAGATCCACGGCATCCTCGATCAGTACGTGATCGGGCAGGACCAGGCGAAGAAGATCCTGTCGGTGGCCGTCTACAACCACTACAAGCGCCTCAAGAACCTCGGCAAGAAGGACGATATCGAGCTTGCCAAGAGCAACATCCTGCTGATCGGGCCCACCGGCTCGGGCAAGACCCTGCTCGCCCAGACGCTGGCGCGGCTGCTGAATGTGCCGTTCGTGATGGCGGACGCCACGACGCTGACCGAGGCCGGTTATGTGGGCGAGGACGTCGAGAACATCATTCAGAAGCTGCTGCAAAAGTGCGACTACGACGTAGAGAAAGCGCAGCGCGGGATCGTCTACATCGACGAGATCGACAAGATCTCGCGCAAGTCCGACAACCCGTCCATCACTCGCGATGTCTCCGGCGAGGGTGTGCAGCAGGCGCTGCTGAAGCTGATCGAGGGCACCATCGCCTCGGTGCCGCCGCAGGGCGGGCGCAAGCACC
>DAIQQA010000295.1:0-3433 GCA_036787045.1 Burkholderiales bacterium
GTCCGTGGGCTGCGCATACGGCGTCAGCGGCAGGGCGAGCGCTCCCCCGAGCGCGTACGCTGCAAGCTTGCTGCCGGAAAAGTGGCGTCGTTTCATGGTTGCTCTCTCCCTCAAGGAGCCCCAGCCTCAGAACACCGTGGCCTGGATGTAGCTGCGCGCGTTGCGCGGTCCCGTGACCTGCACGGTGATGCGATAGATCGATGCGACGGGCGACGAAAGCGCATAGCTGCCGTAGCCGGCCGCCCCCTTGCTGCCGGTCGAGGTGCTGCCCCCGGTGCCGCTGGAGCGCATGCACTTTGCGGCTACGGCGGGGTCGGTCGACGGGTCGCCGGTGGTCTCGCACATGCGATGGATCACGTAACGGATGGCGTAGCCGCTCGGCGGGGCGAACGGCGCAGCCGTCACCAATGTCGAATCCGCGTCCCAGTCGAAGGGGTCGGTTGCGGGATCCGTGTCGTTGCCCAGGAGGTCGGTGTCCTCCTTCCAGGTGGCGTAGTAGGCGCTGCCGGCCTGGTCGTTGTTCAGGCTACCCGCGTTGCTCTGCAGCCAGGAGCGCCCCGCCTCCACGCCCATGTCGCCGACGAACATGGTGTTCTGGCGGAACGCGAGGTTGCCCGCGATCAGCGTGCCGGTATCGACGCCCCTCAGGAGGGCGATGCCGGCAAGCGACATCGCCACCAGGATGATGAGGGCGATGAACAGCACCACGCCCTGCTGCGCGCGCATCGCGGCCCGCCTCACGTCGCCCTCCACACCATGTTGCGCAGCGGGATGGTGGTCTCGAACACCCGGTAGCGATAGCAGCGGTCCTGGCTGGTGAGGGTCGCGATGTCGACCGCGCTGAAGGTTCCGCCCGACCAGCTCGGCGCCGTGGTCGTGGCGTCGCAATTGCCGCCGGGCGTCGAGGGCCGCTCGTAATCGCCGATGCGCGCCAGGATGCCGACGCGAACCGAGAGGATCTGCTGCCATTCCGCGCTGTTGGCGGGCGTGGCGGTGCTGAACTGGTCGACGCGCGCATCGTTGGGCGTATAGAACGCCGCGCTCACCGTGCCGTTGTCGAGGCCGTTGTCCTTGCCGTACTGCGCGCGCAGGTCGACGATCCCATCCATCAGCTCCACCGGCACGGCAGCGCCGGTCTGCAGCTGCGCGTCGGCGACCCGCAGCTTGCCTTCGGCGACCGAGTAGGTGCGCACCACCGGGTTGCCGAGGTTGACGATGGCGTCGCCCGTGCCGTAGCTCGTCGGAAACAGGCCCCACGCGGGGGGGTTATAGGGCGCGTTCACGCCGGGGTTGAGCTGCAGCTTGAGCGGCCCGGGCTGCACGTGCGTGATCACGCCGAGGGTGCAGCCGGTGCCGTTCACCATGACCACCAGGTCGTTCGGCTTGAAGCCCGCGGTCTGGTCGACGTCCACTTCCGAGGACTTGGCATTGAAGCCCTTGATGGTGCCGGGCAGCATGCGGCTGTCCCCGCTCACGAACATCACCGTAATGGTGTCCGGGTCGGTGAACGGCGCCGTGGTATCGGTGCCGATGAGGATCGGAGCGAGCGAAATCGTCGGCAGGGTGGAGCCCGGCTGGACGTTGCTCGAATAGTTCGGGTCGTAGTACCAGTAGATCTCGCCGCAGCCCAGCGCCGCCGAGTCGGCGATGCCGTAGCCCGCGTTGCGCACGTCGCGCTCGATCGTATACAGCCCGATCATGCCGTTGGTCTGGGCGCCGCTCTCGCCGAGGGTCGAGCGGTTGAAGCGCTCGCCCGTGAGGTACGCCTGCGTGATGATCACGATGCCGATCATGCCGATCGCGACCGCGACCAGCACTTCGATCAGGCTCATGCCCGTTTGCCGTTTTCCCATGGCTCGCCTCAGTCCGTCGCCCGGTAGATCTGCGCCAAGACCACGTGGTTGCTCGCGCTGTCGCCGGGCGGCTGCCAGCGCACGGTCACCTCCACCTGGCGGTTGGTCACCGCGATGGTCGGCGCGTTGCCGCCGGTGGCGTTCGGCAGCAGCGTCTGCACGCGCGCCAGCCAGTCGCTGCAGCGCGGCGTGCCCGCGCAGTTCGCCGTGGCGTAATCGGAAAGATTCGCCGGGTCCGCCCACATGACGCCGACGATCTCGTTCGCCAGGAAGCTCGCTTCCGAGCGGTACTTGGCGTCGATGCTGGTGCGCATGGCGACCGCCTGCATCCCGAGCAGGGCCAGGATCCCGATGGAGAAAATCAGGATCCCGATCAGCGCCTCGAGCAGCATCACGCCGCCTTGCCTCTGAAGCGACTTATCCATGGTTGGCCTCGTCACGGTGGCGGGCAGCGCCGGGGGTCGGTGCCGCCGGTGTCCACCTTCGGATCGCATAGCCGGATCTGCCCGCCGCCCGACACCAGCACTCGCAGGCAGCGCATGGTGCCGTTGGCGTCCTCATGCTCGCAGGCGCCCGAGAGGCTGCGCAGGTCGATGGTGCCGATGCCGGTGCCCACCACGCGTCCCATGCCGTTGAACACGACGCTGGTGCCGTCGGCCTCGGCCTCCACGTTCGGCGTGCCGTCCCTCGAAGACTGCTTCTGCACGATGCCGGTGGCCGTCGCCCCGGGCGTCTCGTCGCACTTGCCCGTGGGGTCGGCGGTGCTGACGACCCACGAAAGCGCCTCGTCCGACAGGGCGCAGCTCGAGCTCAGGTTGCTCACGAGCTGGAAGCGCACCGATGAATTGCGCCGCAGCGCCTCGGCGCGGGCGAGGTTGAGCCCCTGCAGCACCGATTCCCCCGCGTTGCGGATCTGCGTGTTCTGCAGGAATATCGAGAAGTTGGGCAAGGCGAGAAAAAGCAGCAGGCCGAGGATGACGAGCCCGATCATCAGCTCGATCAGGCTGACGCCGCGCTGCACCCGGACTAGCATGCTTCCCCTTTCCGGGTGATCCAGCGCGTGCCGCAGTCGCCGAACCCGGCGACGCTGGTGAAGTCCGATGCGCGCACGTTGGACTCGTTGATGGTGTAAGCGAAGCCGCCCAGGTCGCCTACCCCGGTGGCCGCGCAGGTGAACGTGTCGCCGGTCGCCGCGGTGCAGGCATACGTGAAGTACTGGGTGCCGTTGGTCACCGTGCTGAAGCCCACGGTGGTGCCCGACGGCGGGCTGGGCTGGTAGGACCGGTTGTCGGCGAAGTACTTCTCCGCGCGCAGCCGCAGCTCGGACAGCGTGGAGGTCGCCTCGGTGATCTTGCCGCGCCGCACATAGTCGGTATAGGCCGGCAAGGCCACCGCGGCCAGAATGGCCACGATAGCGACCGTCACCATCAGCTCGATAAGCGTGAATCCCCTGGCCCCGCCCATGACGTCTCCTTTTCTTGGCATGCCAGATGCTACGGAGAGGAAGACGAAGGCTCCAACGCCGCGCGACCGGCGGCTGGAAAGCCGGAGCGAACGGCGCGCCGCGGCGCGGGGCGCGG